>NZ_NEJM01000020.1:0-81260 GCF_002113725.1 Pseudomonas sp. B23(2017)
GCTGCCCACCATCAGGAACGAGGTAACAACGATGCCCTATATTTATGCGCCCAACACCACTTTGGCGGAAGACGAACAGAAGGTTGGCCAGCTGGCCAAGATGGTCCGCAACGACGGTGGCATGCTCGATAGCGTGTCCTCGAGCGGTGTAGGCGCCATCGGTGAAGCGATCAAGAACCCTGGCGACCTGCTGCCGACTCGTATGGTGTCGGTGCTGGAAATGATGGACAAAGACGACAAGCCGAAGGTAGTTGCGGCCATGCTCGACGGCATCCGCCGCTTCGAGTACGAGCACGGTTACACCCCTTCCGCCGATATCATCGACGCAGCTCTGTACCAGGCCGGGATTGCCGCTGATGGCTCGCTTCCGATCCTGCCGAACGGCGCCACCCTCGACAGCGTTAGCAGCTCGCTCCAGTCTTCGCCGTTGTCCCACCAGCCAAACCGTACCTCGGTGGCTCTGTGCGGTTCGATTGCCGAAGCGTTCCCCGCTGGCGCCTACCTGCCATCCGACATCGGCTCGAACGAATCCCGCCTGTCCATCGTCAACAGCCAGGCCGGCAACGATTTCGGTGCGTACAAGGATGGTTCGATCCTGGACGGTGTGGGCGGCGGTCTCCGCTATATCAGCCCCGAGCGCACCGTTATCGCGGCCCTGGCTGCCGACCGTGCTTCGGCCACTTTCGCGTTCAAGACCCTGCTGGCAGGTGGCGGCGCCGCTGTTCCTCTGCTGCCGACTCGCACCTATGTGAAACTCGGTGGCTTCAAAGTGGCCGGTGAACTCGACGCGAACGATAACGCGGCTCAGCGCCAGATCGCCGGCCAAGCTGATATCAGCGGTTCCAAGTACGCTATCAGCGGCTCGGTAGACTTCGCCGCCGGTACTGGCGCCCTGGCGTTCAACCCACCGCTGCCAGAAGGTACCGAGGTCAAGGTGGTCGGCTTCATCGACTACGAGGCGAAGCCAGCCCTGACTCCGTCGATCAAGACCGAAGCCAAAACCTTCTCGCTGTACTGCGCTGAATACCGTGTGCTGATGCAGACCACTCCGGGCGCCCGCAGCCAGGGCCAGGCCGAACTGGGTACTGACTTCCTGAGCGTGGCGGTGAACTCAGCGCGCGCCCAGCTGGCCAACGAGCGCTACTACACCGCGCTGGAAAAACTGATCGAAGTTGCGTACCTGACCCATCGCGTATTCGACTACGACGCAGCCAACCAGCTGCTGGAAAAGTCCCGTGCTCAACGCTGGCGCGACTTCGCGGCCTTCTTCGGTGAAGTCGACCAGGAAGTAGCGAACAACACCGGTGAATTCGGTCTCGGCATCATGTGGGTAGGCCAGAAAGGTGCTGCCAACTACCGCTCCATGGGTAGCGACGACTTCGTGCCGTCCGGCGTAACGGCTCGCCCGGGCATCTATCGCGTGGGCCGCTACAAGAACCAGTACGACGTTTACTACACCCCACGCGGCCTGAAAGAGACCGAAACCGACATCCAGATGCTGGCGGTTGGTCGCGCGGCACAGGTGGCTCGTAACCCGATCGTGTTCTCCGATGCAGTGGCGCCGACCATGGTACCGCTTGCCCTGGTTAGCGACCTGAAGTCGGGCGCCGCGCTGTATGGCCGCAACCTGACCGAGGTGAACCCGCACAAGGCATCGGCCATGGGCTGCGCGCTGATCACCGTCAAGAACGTCGACACCCTGGTTCAGCCCTAATAGGAGAAGAGCATGGCAAAGGCTCCAGCTTCGACTGCCGCGGACAAGGCGTCAAAAACGCCGCGTAAACCGCGCCAGTCGACTGGCAGCGCCGCCGCCGACCAGGACAAGGAAACGGGCGCTCAAGCGCCCGTTTCCACGCCTGGTGGCCAGGCAGGCGCTGCAACCAACACCGCTCCCGTGGCGGAACAAACCACCCCGCAAGTCTCGGCAGAAGGAGAGTTCCGATCGGGGACGTCCTTCGGTATGGGTCGTTTTCCTGACGACTGGAAACCCGTGCAAACCCCCGAAAAGTCGGGCGCTGAACAGGCCGTACAGTCTCTGGCGTGGGCGCTGCCTGACATTGCCGAGTTTCCTGCCGAGCTGACACTGACCAACAACACCCGCAACACCCTGGTTGTCCGGGCGCTGGGCGTGCGGTTGAGGCGTTTCGGTGAGGTCACCGTGCAGTGCCAGGAAGCGGCGCAGTACCAGGAGATTGCGCGCGAGCTGGCTACACGGGCAATGCGCGAGCGCTGGGATTCAGACATCGGGTTACAGGTGAAATATGGCGAAGAACGATAGTAAGGCCGTCGACAAGGTCGACAGCATCACCAAGGCAGGCGAGGACGCTGCCGATAAGGGCGCTGAGGTTGTCCAGGTCGGCGCCAATGCTGCCGTGGTTACCGCAGGGCCAGCTGGTGATACTGCCGCGGTCGTGCTGGCAGCCGCAGAAGCCATCAAGACCGTCGATGCCGGTGGCGTGGTGGTTATCAACCTGGGGGCAAGCTCTGGCGAGCAGGTTGCCAAGCTGGCGCAGGCCATCGTGGAAGGGCGCAAATACCCGTTCGAGGTGCACCTGGCCCACAAGTGCTACAAGCCGCTCGTGGTGCCATCGACTCGCCATGACGAGCTGATCCACGCCGGTGAAACCGTGCCGTTCAAGGTGAAAAGCTTCGAACAAGCCTGGGTCGTGGTGACCGATGTGGCCGCCTTGGCCAAGCGCTACGGCAGCGAAGACGCAAACTTCGTAACCCTCACCATTCCGCCGGCGGCTGAAGCTCCAGCGGACCAGCCAGACAATGCCACTGCCGGTACTGCCGGCGGCGCCGCCGAATAAGGGGGTCACATGACCGTTCAACTGTCCCGTAGCGTCAACAAGCGTTCTGGCTACCAGCAGAACTTCATTCAAGACAAATCGGCCATCGGCTCTGTGGCGGGGGACTACAGTGCCGCAACCATCGGGCGCTTCACTCGTGGCCGTATCGACCAGGTCTTTGCCGTTACCCGCGAAAAGCATGAGCGTTTGCTGGGTGCCCCGCTCAGCTTGAGCGTATCGGCAACTGGCGAAGCCCAGGTCCAGGCCTATGAGGCGCTGCGCTATGGCGCCCAACAGATGATCGTGTCGCGCCTGATCGCTGACGACGCGGTGAACAAGATTCTGATTGCCAAATCCAGCGCGCTGGATGTCAGCGGTACCGGCCCCGCGGTCTGGTCCACTGGCCTGGAGAGCGCCGGCCTGCCGGCGGGCTCGCTGATCGCCTTCAAGCACCTGGAATGCTTCAACGACGGGCTGATCTGCGAAATCAACGCCGAAGCGGCTGAATCCGCGGGTGTGCCGGCAGAGTCGAAGATCATCACCGTTCAGTTCCTGGACCCGGTTTCCAACGCCATCATCATCGGGCCGTTCACCGGTTCGCTCGATCCGCTGGCCAAGGACGAATACAACAACAGTTCGTTTATCGCTGATGTCATCGAGCAGGCGACCGACCTGATCAAAGTCGTCGAGGTGGCCGATAACGCCACAGTGGCGGTCGACAGCCAGTTCTATGGCAAGGCGAACAACAAGCCGAAGTTCGCCAGCGCCAAACTGTTCTACTTCAGCGAAGGCCGTACCGTGTACACCAACGCTGAAATGTCGGCGGCCATCGATCGCCTGCGCCGCTCGCGTCCGAACTTCACCTACCTGGGTGGCGGCGGCACTGAAAACGTGGCACTGCTGGGCCTGCTTGCGGACCTGGGCAAGGAAATCAACAAGCAGTTCATTTTCGACGTCCCGGGGCGCCTGGCTCCAGCGGCAGCGGTGTCGTTCGTTCAGTCGATCGGCGCCAGCGTCAAGAGCATGTACAGCCAGGCCTACTGGGCGCCGTTGAAGCGTATCAACCCGATCGCCGGCGGGAAGGCGTTTTTCGGTACCTCTGGCCAGCAAATTGGCTTGCGCTGCGCGCGGAACGCACAGGTCAACGGGCAAGGCATCGCGCCACGTAACTACCCGATCGCGGGCGTCGACTACGGGCTGAGCGGTACCAGCATCAGCCAGACGTACACCCCTGATGATCCTGAGTTGGAGCTGCTGGCGGAAAACCAGATCAATCCGGTGATCTTCAAGGACTACGCCAGCGGCGCCAAATTCGCCTGGGTCGACTCCCTGACCGGCGCACAGACCACTGGCGGTACCAAGCTGATCGCTGTGACCGAAATGGCCACCTTCCTGGACGACAAAGTGGCTGCGCTCGGCCAGGAGTCGCTGCAACGCCCAATGGCTGACGCCATCGACATGATGACCCGCAATCTGGGCACGCTGCTGAAGGCGATGTCGTCCGCTAAATGGATGACCCCATCGGCAGAGCTGGACGGCGGCTACTACCAGGCTGAAGTCAACCGCAACGCATCGGCACCGAACGACGAAATGAACGTGCTTTATGACGTCAGCTGGGACGGTACCAACCGCATTACCCGCGGTACTCAAACCATCGTCCGCGTGAGCTAAGGAGATTCAACCATGAACCTTGTAAGTGACATCCTGACCCGGACCAATGCCGTAGCGGCTGCGGTCCAGAAGACTATCGACACCCCGCAACAGCCGCACAAGCAACCTGGCGGCATGCTGGACGGTGCCAATTCGGATGTGCCGGACATCGTGTATTCCGACGACATGCGCCAAGACGCTGTGCGCGTGGTGCGCGAATGGCTCGAAAGCGACGATATGGGCCCCGATGAAGGCTACGGCGACCGCTTGCTGGCGCTGATCGTGGGTACCGCGGCTCACAGTGATACCGACCTCACCGATGATGAGATCGAGTACGGCGGCATGGTCGCGGAGCTGGTAGGCGATTACCTGGTGGAGAAGGGTATCCCTGAAGACGACGTCGACGCGCTGCTGGGTAACGGCGAGTTCAACAACGATGTAGCCGAGCGCGTGCATGAAGCGCTGCTGGACAAAATGCCGAACGGCGAAGAAGCCATGCTGGATGATGCTGGCCGCTTCGTGGACGGTGATGACGAGCAAATGCTCGACGCCACCTACCGCAAGGTGTTCGCTATCCGTGGCGGCAAGAAAGTGCGCATGAACAAGCGAATCGCCGGCACTGTGCGCCTGACGGCGGCTCAGAAGTCCGCGGTGCGGAAGATGCAGCGCAAGGCCTTCAGCGGCGCCGCGAAGATCCGCCGGGCGAAGTCCATGCGCCTGCGCCAGAAGATGGGCCTGTAAACCGTGGCTATCGACCTCAGCTTTGACGCGGCTGGGAAACTGCTCTCCAGCACGATCAAGGGCGTAGCCAGCACCCCCGCGGGTAGCACGCCAAACAAGATTCTGGGGTCGGCAGCCACTGCCGCAGGGCGCGTGTCTGATGGATTGATCAAAAGCGGTCGAGATATCGCTGGATCGTACGTGGGCGGTGCTGAAAACCTCAAAATGCTGGAGTCTGGCGCCTCCAGCATAGCCAGTACCGTCTCGGACCTCTGGAATGGCGAAACGACTTTCACTGAAGTCGGGGAGAAGATCAAAAGCTCGGTTGGCAGTCTGTTCGATGCCGACTCGGCCAGTTCGATCTTGAGTGAAAACGTTGATTCCCTGCTGGGGCTGCGGATCGCCAATACCGATCTGGGCAGCAATTGGGGCAACCTGTCGCCTTACCTGCTGGCCCGCATTTTCGTCTGCAATTCCAAGGGCGTTCCTGACATTCAGGAGCTTCAGGGGGTTTATGGCGCGATGGAAGAGGGCTCATTTGAAGCCACTTTCAACTGGCAGAGTCCATTCGAGAACATGGGGCCTGAGACCAAGGCGCCTGCGCTGACGGCACTGTTGCAAAGTGGCTCCCTGGTACCAGTGCTCAATGCCCTTCAGGCGGTGAACCCCAATCCCAACGGCACGGTCGGCGGCGTGCTTGACGCTGGCGCCGACAAGCTGAAAGCCGCGGTTCGTGAGCTTGAAGGGCGCACCGGTATGACCAAGCTGAATTCGCGGCAGGTCTTCACCGGCATGCCGCCGGTGCGCATGAATTTCAGCCTGGTGCTGCGGGCCATTTCAGACGCGGCCAAGGAAGTTGAGGCACCGTTGCAGCGCCTGATGGAGTGGGTGTTTCCCCAGGAGCTGGCAGAAGAGGGGATTCTGTCCGAGGTGCTGCAAACCACGCGCGATGTGGACAGCTTCATCAAGGCCCTATTCCCGTCCTACGCGCCCAAGCTGTTGGGGATGACTTACGCCGGGCGAACAGCGGCCCCCATGGTGGTCGAGTCGATCAGTTACCCGCTGTCGGCGCCCAAGGATTCGCGGGGCAACTACACCGAGCTGACGGTGCAGGTCTCCATGGCTACCTTGACCGCCCTGGACAGGCCGGACATCAAGCGATTTTTTGCCCGACTTGGGTAGGCAAAACCGCGCAAACCCCGCCCATGAGCGGGGTTTTCTATCCCTGATCATTTTCCCCTGACTACACACTCACGCAGGGGCGTCACATGACGGTAAACAACCATTCGGTGCTATCCACCACCTTCCAGAACGTCAACGACCTCGGGCGCAAAGCTTCGACCGCTGACGCGATTATGGTCATTCATGGCCATGAAAACCTCCAGCTGCTCACCAAGCAATTCCCATGGCCGGTCGCTACCGTCAAGGACATGATCGAGTTCTACGCGCCTAACGGGCAGTTGATGGTCCAGCCCCAGAACAACAAAACCAAGTTCGAGGGGCCAATCTCGTTCTACGAGGTGTACCCGGGCACCGTCGCAGACGCGCTCATTGCCCTCATTTCGAGCGGCGCGCAGTTCGACGCGACCGTCTACGCTGGGCGCCCTGAAGATCACTCTCGCAAGGAAGAGCTGCTGCGCTGCACCCTGGTGATGGATGTACCAGACCGTGATTGGGAGAACGATACCGCCCTGATGTTCGCCGGCACTATCCACTTCCACTGGTTCGCCAACCAGTAAGGCTGAACGATGAAGCTAAGCGTATTGGCGGCGCAGCACATGGCGGTCCTCCCCATCGGCTGCGTGCTGACCGATGACCAGGTACTGCGCAGCCTGCGCGACGCCACACGGTTTTACTGCGGCCATGCCGACCTTACCTCGGGTGGCATCGTGGGTGCTTCGGCATTGGGCGATACTGACGCCGACGATGTAGAGGTGAGCGAGAGCGAACTGTCGATCATCAAGCCGTTGTGGCTGCTTTACCTGGAGCGCGAAAACAGCACGGCGCTCGAAGCCTCAAAGACGCAGGGCGCTGAAGTCTTCGGGCGAGCCGTGTCCGAGGTTCAAGCCAGCATCATCGACTACGAGACCAGGTTGCCGGCGCTGGCGTTCAGCGAAGACTGGGTGACGATCTGATGGCCAGTATCTTCGAGCGCATCGGTTACCAGGCCGCGGAGCGCGTGGTCAATGCTGCCCGTCCTTCAGCCAAGGTCGTGAAGTATGCCGGTGCGTTTGGCAAGCTGCTGAATGGCGACCTTGCTGGCGCTGCCGGCGGACTGCTTGATATCGGCCTGGGCGCGTACAGCTCCTATGGGCGCACTGCCCAGACCGTAGCGCTGGCCGGCTCCAGCTGGTCAACCCTGCTGACGATGTTCGAGGAGTCGCAAAACGTACTGCGGGAGCGCACGAATCTGTGGCATGTCCTGGTCGAGCCCATTGGCCGGGTGGTGGCGCCGCGGGTGAACCTGCTGGCCACCGAAGTCAGTTACAACGGTGTCCAGCTGGGGTACGACGTCAAAAAGATCGGTTCGGGCTTCACCCATGCCCCATCCGGCACTGATCCGATCGAATTGACCCTGACCTGCTACGACGTCGACGGTGAAATCAAGACCTGGTTTGAAAATCTCAAGCGGCTGCATGCCCACCCAGATGGGACGTTCGGCTTGCCCAGCGAGTACGCCAACACGTTCACCATCACACACGGCGCCTTTGAAGAGGGGCGCGGCTACCAGAAATCCATGGTGCTGGTGCCGGCGAGCATGCAGGTTGCGCAAAGCCGAAAGGTGGATGACTTCGCTGAGCTGAACCTGACGTTTATCGAATACGAATCCTTAGGGGCCCTATGAAATCCATTCAGCCGGTGCATACCGCGCGTATCTCTGTGCAGCCCCGGGAGCTGCAAATCGGCCAGATGCAGGAGCTGTGCACCATTCCCTATCAGTTCGAGCAGCGCACCATCACAGCGTTTATTCGGGCTTGCTGTGAGCATATCCCCCGGCCTGCCGGCAAGCTCCAGGTAACTGACCCTCTGCTCTGGTCGGTGAATGAGCGTATGAACGTGGTCATTTACTACCTGGCGGCCATGCTCGATGACGGCCCGAACTTCCCCTTGGGCGATGGTCGCCTGAGTGACTATCTGCTGGGCGACACCGACTATGTCGAGCAAGTCGAGTTCGTGCACGGTGAAGAACCGATGATCTGTACGCCGCTGCTGGGCTACCAGGCCGAGGCCATCGAACAAATGGTGCTGACCGGGAAGTTGCCTAAATCGTACTTTGGCTGGCTACTGGGCGCGCTGGCGGCCTGTACCCGGGGCATCAACGAAAAGCCCCTTGAGTACTCAAGCCCGGACGCCTACGGCAAAGCGCTGCTGGAAAGGGTGGAAATCCTGAAGCAGGCGCCGGAAACCGAGTTTGTGAGCCTCTACGAGGCCTATTCCGAGGCGACCCTCAGGCTTCAGCACTTCGTGCATGCGGTCTTCAACAAAGACGGAATTCTCGCCGCTCAGGTGAGCGAGCCGAACGCAGAAACGGGGGTGCCTCAGTTGGGGTTGGCCCGATTTCATCCCCGTGCCGGATTCAGCCGCGGGGCGTGTGAACTGCTGGAAGCAGCTGACCAACACCAAGGCTGACCTGGCGCTGTACTACGGCCAGGACCTGACAACCGCTGGCCGGCTCACGCAAACCGAGGTCACGGCACTGTTTGAATGCCAGTCGTTCCAGAACTGGAAGAAGGCGCAGGAGAACAAGAGCAAAGGCTTATCCGCGATCATCGGTGCCATCAACAACGTGATCAAAGGCCTGAACATGATTGGCAATGTCCTGAGCCGTGGGCGCCGGTAGCGCGCAAACCTGCCCTCGGGTGTGTCTGGTGGGCCCTTGAGAATGGTGGCCATGTGCTTACCGGGTAAGGGTTCAGGATATGGCTACAGACACTTCAAAGGCCTTGGAAAGGCCAGGGGCAAAGTGGGTAATGGGCGTGGCCCAGGCCTTATGCATCGCTTTCATCATGTGGGCCAGTCAAAGCATCACGACGTCGGTGACCAACTTCAGCGCCAAGCTGGACGGCGTGGTGAAGTCCATCGCTGACATCGCAGCTGTCCAGGTGCAGCAACAGCGCGACACCGCAGCGCTGGAGCAGCGGGTTAGCAAAATCGAGGGTAAGACCGAAACGCTCGAGCAGCGCGTTACCCGTATGAGCTTCCAGGTTGAGCAGCTGGAAAAGGAGGGGAGCCATGGCCGATAAGCCATTGATTACCCTGGCCCAGCTGCAAGCGGTCTGCACCACGGCTGCCGGGCGCAACGCCTGTGCGGCCTATGTGCCGGCGCTGAACGAGCTGATGGCGCGGTACCAGATCAATTCGCGCCTTCGGGTGGGGCATTTCATCGCCCAGGTGGCGCATGAATCAGGCGAGTTCACGGCCAAAGCAGAAAGCCTCTACTACACAGATCCCGAGCGCGTGGCACGGATCTTCAAGTCTGGTTTCGACCTGAACAAGAACTTGAAGGTGGACCCCGCTGAAGTCGAGTTCGCCAAGGGGTATACCCGCAACTCGAAGAAGCTGGCCAACCGCGCTTACGCCAACCGTAATGGCAACGGCCCGGAGGCGAGCGGCGACGGGTTCAAGTTCCGTGGGCGCGGGCTGATCCAACTGACCGGGCGGTCCAACTACAGCCAGTGCGGCAAAGGGATCGGTGAGAACCTGATCGACTATCCCGAGCTGCTGGATATCCCAGTGCACGGGGTGCATGCCGCCTGCTGGTACTGGACCGATCGCAACCTCAATGCGGCAGCGGACAGCAACGACGTCCGTGCGGTGACCGAGGGTATCAACGGCAAAGCCTTGCTGGGCCTCGAGGACCGCAAGGCGTACTTGGCGCGGGCATTGAAGGTGCTGGCATGAGGGCGCTGGGGCTGCTGGCCACCTGGCTCATGCGGGTATGCGAAGAGGGGCGCAGTGGTCATCCCTCGGCCAAGCGCTTCGGCCTGCTGCTGTCGGTAACGGTACTGTCCTTTGTCATGGCGCTGTTTGGCGGGGTGCTGGCCGGTGTGACCTGGTCAGCTGGCCCGGGCCAGGCGCTGGAGCTGGCCCGGATCATCGCCAGCTCACTTGAGGTAATCGCCGGCATGGTGCTGACCGCGGTGACCGCCGGCTATGTCGGGGGCAAAGCCGTCGAGCGCAGGCCGCCGGCAGGGCAGAGCACCAGCGAGGGGCAGCAATGAGCATTGTGACCGTGTTGGCCAGCCCCATTGCCCGCCGCGCGCTGGGTTATGGCGTGCTGGCGGTGGGCCTGATCGGCGCCGGCGCCGGTCTGGTTTGGTGGGGGCTTGCCCCACGCATAGATCTGGCCGAACAGAGCGCCGCACGCAGCGCTCAGGACCTGGCCAGCGCCAAGGCAACGATCGAGGACAAGAATGCCCAGTTGCTGGCCAACCAGGCCCAGGCCGAGCGCCTGAACCAGGTTGAATTGGCCGTCAGCAGGCTGGGTGTCGAAATCCGCAAGTACAACAGCGACCAGGCGCGCGCCTTCGAGGACCTGAAGCGAAATGATCAAGAGACCATGCAGTATCTTGCTGGCGCTGTCCCTGAGCGCCTTGGCCGGCTGTACGAGCGCCCCGAAACAACTGACCCCCGGGCCTACGGAAGCCCTGCGATCGTGCAACCTGGTGCCGTGCCGTCTGCCGGGGCGTCCGGCGCCCGGGCGGAATGAAGCCTGGCCGAAAGCGATAGACGAGGTGGAAGCCGAGTTGAAGGCCTGCGCTGTGCAAGTCTTGGGGTGCATTGCCAAACAGAACGGTGAGGAAGCGCTACCAGGCCCACTGCTGCTCCAGCCTCAGGCATCTGACAGGGCCGAGGGCTCTACGGCAAGCAACTGAGCCATAATCACTGGACACTCATACAGCATCGTTTCATAGTGAACGCACCCCGATCGCAGCGGGGGCACACATTGAAGGAGTTACCGATGCAGTTTCTTTTCCTGAACGCTGAGATCACCGCCGCCGCCTTGGTCGCAGCTGAGTCGTCGCTTGCCCAGCAGTTTGCTGACCAGGCAGAGTTGGTCCAGGAGCTGAAGGTCCGGGCGGTGAAGGAATTCGACAAGGCCTACCAGGCTGCGCAAGGCCCGAATGACATCGTTGATAACGTGCTGCATATCCTCTGGAAGAAGCTCGGCGTTACTTTCGCCGTGGCTTCGCAAGTGACCAAGCAGCCCGAGGAATGGCCGGTGAAAGTTAAGCTCGCCGCTGAGACGATCGTGCTGGCGCATTTCTGGGTTGCACCAGCTGTGCAAGCTACACAAGTGAATGAAGTTGAGTAAATGATGTAACTTGCGCCACATGAACAAGTGATTTAAGTGGTGCAACTTGCGCAAGTTGAGTATGGATAAGCCCGGCGGCCACCCGCCGGGCTTGTTCTATCACATATACGTTCTGGTTTCGGGCATCGAGCGCTTCGCCATGACGGGGTGGTGCGGCGTCACCTTCTCCATCGCGAACTTCGCCCACTTGGCCATCAACGGGCGGCGCTTTTCGAGCTGGTTACCACGTATATATCTACGAGACGTTGCGTTACCGACTACGTGAGCGATGGAGATTTCGCATACCTCGTGGGAGAAAGCGGTCTTCTCCGCGGCCCAGGTGCGGAACGTCGACCGGAAGCCATGAGGCGTGGCTTGTTCGCCCAGCTTCTTCATCAGCCGACGCAGCGCGTTGTCGGCCAGCATGTTGGTTGAGCGTGCGGCAGGGAATATCAGCTCGGACCGATTGCGCGTGCCGGTGTCCTTCAGCACCTGAATGGCTTCCTCGCTGAGTGGCACCTGGTGCTCTTCACCGCCCTTCATGCGCGCAGCGGGAATGGTCCAAACCCTGTTGATCCAATCGATTTCATCCCAGCGTGCCCCCATCGCTTCGGTGGTCCGGCAGGCGGTCAAAATCAGGAACTGCATGCAGCGAGCTGCCCGGGAGTCTTCACCGTCCAGGACGCGCATGAAGTAGGGGAGGCGGCTGTACTCCATCGCTTCCAATGGCTCTGGTACGGCCTGCACGATCGGCATCAGGTTTTGCAGGTGTCCCTTCCACCGAGCAGGGTTTTCTCCCGATCGGTGTTTCAGCGCAGTTTCCTGGTCAATGACGCGCTCGAGGCGGTTGCGCACGCGGCTGGCTGTCTCGTGCTTATCTCGCCATATCGGGTCCAGCACCTTCATGATGTGCGGCGTTTCGAGGTCACGCACAGGCACGCTGCCAATTAATGGGAAAACATGCTCCTGCATTGAGTTCTGCCACTGACTAGTGTGCTTGGCCGACCAGCCCGCTGCGTGGCGTTCAATAAACGCCATAACCGCGTCTTGGAGGGTGATCGCCGCAAGGGCATCCTCTTTGCGCTGCTCAAGTGGATCCACGCCCTGGTTGATGAGGGCGCGTTGTTCGATGGCCTTTTTTCGGGCTTCAGCCAGGCTCAGGCCGGGGAAGCTACCCAAGCCCATGTCATGACGTTCGCCATTGACCTGGTAGCGCAAAATCCATGATTTGGAACCGCTGGGCCTGACTTTGAGGATCAGCCCGTTCCTATCCTGGTAATTGCCGGGAGTAGTTATCTTCTCGATAACTTTCTGGGAGAGCGACATAGTTTTCGACCTTTTTGCAGGGTGTAACGGCTTGGGTTCGCATTGCTTGCAGCTTCCATTCTCGGACCAGTGACAGGGGTAGATTTGGAGCTTGGTCCGTATACTTCTGTAGGTGAAAAGGGCGCAGATTTTAACGAAAGCTCCGGGGATACACTATCCCCGGAATACCACCCTTCTAGCCCTTGTAAGGTAGGGGGTTCCCCGATATTGGAGATTCCCAGCCCCACACTTGGTCCCACACATAGGGTGTGGTGTCAATTTATGGAATAAGTTCACGGTTGGTAAGCTGAGCCGACGAACGGTAGTTGCCACACAAGCATGACGTCAAGTAATTGCAGACGAGTGTCACGGTCCAACGGTATCAACCGCGACAGATCCTGACGGAGCGGCGTACAGCGTCAAAAATGCCGCGATTTCGCGCTGAATCAGAATGAACAGGGCAATCGTCAGCACCAGTGATGCAAAAGCGGCTACCGTGCGCACCTTGCGCGCGCTTTCGGGATTGGTGTGCGTGTAGCTGTTTACGAGCCATACGACATGAATCAGAAGCGCTGTAATGATGGCGATGGCCATGGTCACCCCTTGAAGACAAATTCGATCACCCAGCACCACGGATTGGGCGACTCTACTTCGTCGCCTACAACCTGGTGCCAGAACGTCCTTAGTTCTTGTGATGTCATGTAGCCAGCACGCGCTAAGTCCGAATCGGTTATATATTGAAGCCCAGTTATGCCTATTTTTCCAACTATCCCCGTACCGATTTTTTGGTACTTTCCATGTACGGCGACCGACCGTATTTCAAACGCGTATCCAATCGGAATGGGTGGGGGTATGCGCCCCTGACCAAAGGCCAGGCGCGCATCCGCCAGCAGTGTGCCGGCGGAAATCCCAGCCAGCTCGGCAGCGCCGAAATCGGGCTGCGGCTGGAGCGGGAATATCAAGCTGTTTACCGTCCGATCCTGGATCTTGCCGCATACCTGCGGCGGTACCAGGACCAGGGGCAAGCGGAAGTCCGCTGCGCTTAAATCGCGATACCTCATCGTGAGGTTAGGGTGTAGGTCGCTTTGCGGATCGGGCGCAGGTGTTTCTCGAAGAGCCTTGCGGTGAGGCGATCGAGCACTTGCGTGGCGCTGTTGCGGGCACCCTGGTAGTTCATCCGGGGTACCCCGTTCGACTCCCAGGTGTGTTCCAGCTTGTTGCCGTCTGCGTCTGCGACCAGGAACTGGCCTGTCCACCGAACCAGGTTGCTCGGCTTGTCGCCGGTGCTGCTTTCCCGGCGTCCATCAAAACTCACGATCATCGCTAATCCTTGGCATTAGTGCGTGCGGGCGGTCCCGCTTTGCGAAGCAGTTACACGGAAGTCGGCAGTTCCTCGCCGCCGAGGGCTTCCAGGAGGGCAGGGAGGAATTCCTTCAGCGTCAGCATCATCAGGTTGAAGCTGGCGTCGAACTGACCGCGCGCGTCGTCGCCGCCGTCCTGTTCGGCCTGCTCGGTTAGGAGGTCCTCGAACTTGAGCCGGTTGATGCCCAGCTTGTCGTCCAGGACGAACGACAGCTTGTCCTGCCAGGCCACGGCCAGTCGGGTCACTACTTTCCCTGTACCCAAGTGCAGTTGGATTTCATCGCCGGTCAGATCCTGGCGCTTGCAGCGCACAATGCCGCCATCTTCGGCGGTGTCGCGCAGCTCGCATTCGTCTAGCGCATAGAAGCCTTCGGCGGCCTTCTGGGACTTGACCCAGTCAGTCATGGTGGCGGTTGGCGCAATCTTCACAGTGACCGGGCGCACCGGCAGCGAGCCCAACACTTCGCGCAAGGTGGACAGCAGGTCCTCAGCGCGGCTGGCGCTGGAGGTGTTCACCACGATCAGGCCGAGGCGGGGAGCAATGGCAGCAAACATCATGGCGTGCCGCACGAAAGCCCGGGGCAGGAAGGCTTGGATGATGTCGTCTTTGAGCTGGTCGCGCTCCTTCTTGTAGACCTTGCGCATCTGCTCGGCCTCGATTTCTTCGACCTTTTCGCGCAGGGCCTCGGTCACCACGCTGCCCGGCAGAATGCGCTCTTCGCGCCGGGTGGCGATCAACAGGAATTCGCCACTGGCGTGCACCAGCGGTGCGTCCTCTCCTTTGCCAAAGGGGGCGATGAAGCCGTAGGTGCTCAGTTCCTGGCTGGCGCAGGGGCGCGCTGGTTTGCTGGCCAGGGCCGCTTCCAGGGCTTCGACCTTGAGGGGGATATCTTGTGTGAGACGGAAGACCTTCAGGTGCTTGAAAAACATGGGGTTCTCCTTGCGGTGGGTGGGAAAATGGTGCGATCTGTGTCCGGTCCAGAACAATCCCCGGACCTTGGTGTCTGCGCCGTTACTTCCCAATCCGTGCAGAGTAAACAGGTTTAACAAAGTTTAATAGCGTTTCTATGGTGTATTGCGTAAATTACCCATGGTTTACCAATGGAAGCGAGAGCATGAACCTAGAAGTGTTTGAGGGTGCCGAGACCGCCAGGGAGGCGGTAGACGCCAGCAAGCGAGCGCGATACCAGCGATTCAACCTGTACAAGGACCTGCATAGCCCCAAAGGCATGCGCGCTTTGTTGGCGCACCTGCCGCAGGCTGAAGGCGAAGCGCTGTCGAATCAAATCATCCAGGCGTCACAGGCCAAGGGAGGTTTCCCGGAATACCTGGCGCGCAGGGTAGAAGAGGCGTCTGGCTTGCCGTATGGCTATCTCGAGCAACCCTATCCGTACCCAGAATTACGGGCTTCCCTGGTACGTGCGCGGCGCTTGATGCGCTATGCGAAGCCGCGCGGGGATGCGGCTGTGGTAGCGATCGGCAAACGCAAGTTCGAGCAGCTGGAGCTGGCGTGCGAAGGGCAGCGTGGCGTGTCTGCCGCGTTCTACGAGAAGGCCATGAAGAGCCTGAGGAAGCTACCGCGGGAGGAAAAAAATCAGTGACCCTGTTCATGTGAACAGTATTACAATGTCCGGGGATACATGATTAACTGGATGGCAGATGGCCGGTATGATATACAGGCGGCCTGCTTATCACCGAACACAAATTCGAGGCGAAAAAAAAGAACCTGGTCCGCCGGCAAGCAGTAGGTTCTTTTTTGACACAAACGATGCTTAAACCCTTCGCACCACCAAGCCTTCCATGCTCTGGGCTGGCCTTATTCAAGGCGCTACGCCGTGGAGATCGTGTGTGCTCACCAAAAATGGAGAGCGCAGCATCGTGACCGGACTTTACCATAATTGGTCAAATCGCAAAGCCTCTGAGGGCTCTTCGCTCTCGTTTCCGGCAAAAAAATGTGATATGGGCCGCCAATCGGCTCAATCAGCGCACCAGAATCCACCCAAACGGGGTGGTCGCAGTGTCCGCGTAGCAATCATTCCCGCGAATTTCCGCTTGCCTCAGGGCCTTCTTCCAATCGCTCAAGAGCCGGAGGATGGTGCCTTGGGTCAAATGATGCCTCTCACCCACAACGCCGCCGGCACTGTGCCGCACGTTGACGAATCCAGCTTCAATGCACTGTCCGAAGCGCTTTCTGACTTGCGCGATTACTGCGCGCTGGAGAGCGATCCGGGCCGCGCTTCCTGGTTGTCCGAAATCATCGAAGACATCGGGGCGACCGTCGCCCGACTGGAGCCGAACCCTATGTAGGTCCGAATAGCAGAAAGCAAGAAGCCCCGCTTCGCAGGCGGGGCTTCTTGGAAAACTGAACAGATCGAACTTTGACGAGGACAGATCTGCTCAACCACTACAGGTGGGCCAATTATGGCTGTCACATCGGCTTCCTGCAAGCCGGTGAAACGCCGTAGTTTGCTCGCCGCCGGAATGGCGATGACAATGGAATTCACCCTTACACCCCCGCCAGTCTCCTACCAGGTAGAGAGCGTTACGTTCACTACTGCCATGGAGCGTTTCATGCACGAGGCCCCCTACCTGGCCCGTTGCAGCGACAACAAGACTGCCGCGCTTGTCCGCCCCCGCGAACACGCTGCCGCCCACTTCCCCTATATGCAGATCAACCGCCGCGACATGGTGTCATGGCTGATCTTCGACCTCGACCACGCCAATGCGTTGTCCTGGGACGATGCCGGCCTGCCGGCGCCGAATCTGATCGTTCGCAACCGCAAGAACGGGCACGCGCACCTCTACTACGCCATCAGCCCCATCTGTACCTCGGAGAAGGGGCGCGAGCGGCCTATCCGGTACATGAAGGCGGTGTATGCCGCCTTCGCTGCGCGCCTTCAGGCCGACGAGGACTATCACAGCGGCCCAGTGGCCAAGACCCCCGGGCACCCCTGGTGGCAAACCACGGACCTGCACGCCCATGTCTATGACCTGGGCGAGCTGGCCGAGTACGTCGAGCTGCAACTGCCAACCTGGCGAAAGGGACCGGACCTTGACCAGGTGTCGCATTCGCGCCACTGCATCATGTTCGAGAAGCTGCGCCACTTCGCCTACAGCATCACCAACCGTGAGCGCGATCGGGGCACCTTCCAGTCCTTCACCCGCCAGCTGGAGCAGTACGCGCACAGCGAAAACCGTTTTGCACGCGCCGGCTTCACCGCACGCGACCTCCCACTGTCCTCGATCCGCGCCACTGTCCGCTCCGTGGCCAGGTGGTGCTGGTACCGCTATACCGGCAGCGGTCGTGTACGTGGATCGATGGAGCTGGACCCCTCTCTACCGCTGGCCGAACGCCAGAAGCAAGCCGCAGCGCGCACCCATGAGCTACGCCGCAAGGCGACCGAGGCCAAGATCCGCGCCGCTTGCGTCGGCCTGCTCGAGCGTGGCGAGTCCATTACACAGGCCGCCGTCGCGCGCCTGGCGCAGGTCTCTCGCCAGACCGTGGGCAAGTACCAGCATGTCCTGGTCGACGTCCAGCAGCCCAAGAAAATCACCGTCCTGGCCGAGGTTCGCCAGGCCAAAGCGGAGGGCGCTCAGGGCCACGCCGCGAGCGTTAAGCATGGTGCACATCAGATAACAGGGCCGTCAGGCGCCGCTGTTGGTCCTGCCGTGCCCGCCTTGAACAGCCAAAGCCCTGCGGTACCACGGGGAGTGGAGAGCGGTGATGACCAGGTGCTGCCACCAGATCCAGACCAGGTGGAACGAAACGAACGGAATAGGGGGGTGAGTGATGGAAGGTCGGAGCAGGACGGTAGGTGAAATGCGCTGGCATGACACCGTGGCGGACATATGCGGGTGCATCTGCTGCATCCTCGATGGGCGACCCCGCAATTACGAAGAACAGGCCTATGTGTCGATCCATCACTGCGATGGCCGGACCAAACGCCATGCGCACTGGTACGTGCTGCCGCTGTGCGCAGGGCACCACCAGCCCGGGACTGGCCCGCTGAAGTCGATGAAGGCGGTGCACGGCAACAAGGCCGAGTTCATTGCCGAGTACGACCGGGAGATTGTCCTGGTGGAGTTCTGCGTTCGGATGGTCGAAGCCGCGGGGCGTGAGGTGCCGGGGGAAGTCCGGGCACTGCTCGCAAAGTGGCACGAAAGCCAGCAGTACCGCGACCACGACAATAGGCAGGCGGGCTAGCGTGGAAAACACCAATAAAACGCTATTGTGATATTGTGACTTTATGCCATTATGTCACTGCGGTTGATCAGTCAACGGCACCCATCCATCAGTGTGAAGTAGGGAGTAGCACTATGAACGCAGCCCGCAAGATGACTTTGGAGGCGATCCTGGTAAGCCAGGTGCAGGCCTTCTCAGAGAGCGACCGGCCCGCCGAAATCATTGGCGTGCATGTCGAAAAGCTGTTCACCGAGGTTTGCCGCGAGGCCTTCAGCCCCCACGGCGCTTTTGCTGCCAACTTGAAAGAAGAGCTGGCCAATGCTCTACCAGCGAACCTGTCCAAAATCGCAGACCTTCCTCGTTACAACGACCTTATCGCTACCGCGCTGCGCGATCGCTGGGTCGAGGCCGGCGCCACTGGCGACCTGATGCGCCGGGCTGAGGCTGCAATCAACGACATCCTGAACGCTGACTTCATTCCCGAAGTGATCAGCCTACGGTCGGTGCTTGAAGCGTTCGTAGAAGTTCACCAAGCCAAGGCAGCTGATCGTGGTTGGCATTTGCCCCATGTGTCCATCCGTGAGGGCGACGGCCTGAAGGCGCGTTATATCCACGTTTTCTTCGACGCCGAGCCCGAAAGTGCTTTTCGTGAGCGCAACGCGCTGCGTGAACGCCCGCGCAGTGACATGGAATACGCCAATCGCCTGGTGATCCGTGTGACCGGCCAATCCGATCGAGGCCTGGAAGTGGGCGAGGTCATCAGCGCCCAGATCGAGGGCGAGCCGATCGGGCGCAATTTCTCCATCAAGTCCAAGTGGCAAAAGCTGGTGGCGTGCATGTATTTCGGCGCCTCGAAGCTGATCCTGGACTGCCAAGAAGACGACGTTACCTACGACTGATCAACTGCTGGCGCGCGGGGGATCGTGCGCCATTCACCCAAGGAGCAACACATGCCCATTCGCCACGCCGTCGTGCACTACATCGACAAGAAGCCCGACGGCAGCCCCGCGGTGCTGCATGCCCGCGACACCGAGCTGCCTCCCAGCGATGCCCTGGAGAACCTGCTGGCCGACCTCAATGACGCCTACAACGCCAAAGCCGGCAAGAGCTGGGGCTTCTTCCATGGCGAGTCAGGTGCCTACCCACTGAGCGGGTGGCTGAAAAAGTACCTGGACGGCCAAAGCTCCTACGTCGACTTCTGCCGGGACTCCGTCGAGCACCTGCAAAAGCTGATGGAAGAGTCGAATCTGTCCACCGGTGGCCATGTCCTGTTTGTGCACTACCAGCAAGGCCTCACCGAATACCTGATGATCGCCTTGCTGCGGCACAGCGAGAGCGTGGCGGTAAGCGCAGAGCTGGACGTAACTCCGTTGCGTCACCTGGATCTGGGCCAGTTGCACCTGGCCGCGCGCATCTGCCTGTCCGAGTGGCGCACCAACCCAGCCTCCCGACAGTACATTTCGTACCTGAAGGCGAAGAGCGGGCGCCGGGTCAGTGAATACTTCCGTGACTTCGTGGGCTGCCAAGAGGGCATCGACGGCGCCGGCGAGACCCGCACTTTGCTCAAGGCCTTCAGCGATTTCATCGAAAGCGAAGACCTGCCTGAAGAGTCGGCCCGGGAGAAAAAACAAACCCTGGTCGAGTACGCCACGACCCAGACCAAGCTGGGCGAGCGGCTGGCGCTGGAAGAGTTGTCCAGCCTGTTGGATGAAGATCGCCCCAAAGCCTTCTACGACCATATCCGCAACAAGGACTACGGCCTTTCGCCGGAAATCCCCGCAGACAAGCGCACCCTCAACCAATTCCGCCGCTTCACCGGGCGCGTGAACGGCTTGTCGATCAGTTTTGAGGCGCATTTGCTGGGCGACCAGGTCGAGTACGACCAGGAGGCCGGCACGCTGCTGATTCGCAGCCTGCCAACGGTGCTGGTCGACCAGCTCAAGCGCAACGCAGGCTGAAGGGGACTCACATGGACAAGGACACCAAAATTTTAATCACCGAGATTCCAGGGGCCTGGACCGAGCGCTCCCGCTCTGGGCATACAAACATCTGGAACAGCATGAGCCATGACCGCCCACACCGTAATGGGTTGCCCGAGGTGAGGCTGGAGCCGCCAGAGAAGGGCCTGTACGCAGAGCGCATCGACAATGCCTGGTACTGGGTTTCTGGCTGCCGGAAATGTGGTGGTGACCACGATAACTCGGGCTACATCGTGTGCGAGAAGCACAACGTGTGCGAGGGCTGCGGCACCCACCGCTCGAAGCTCACCGAGACGCCGTGGGGCGCGCGCAATGGTTTCATATGCGTGCCTTGCCATGACGCACAACGTGCAGCCGAGAGGATCGCGGCACTGGCAAAGGTAGCGGAGTCTCCCTACGACGAGTGGGATTACCGGGCCCAAGACAAGTGCAAGTGTCCGCATTGCGCGTCGGTAATACACATCGAAAGCGAGGACCACCAGGACCAGAACATGACCTGCGATGTCTGTGACGGCCAGTTCGAGCTGAGCCTGGAGTACTCCGTGTCTTACACCACAAAGGTTATCGGGCAGCGCATCACCGCCTGACCCTACAGGCGCTGCTGGCCAGCGCCTTCCCCCAAATTTCGAGCAATTGCCAAGAGCGGTAAGGATTCCCCATGTCCGTACTTCAGAAACCACGCCAGCTAGACTTCAACACGCAGTACACCCTGGCCCTGGACGATAACGACCGGGCCGTCATCATCGACCTGTTCGCCGGTGGCGGTGGAGCCAGCACCGGCCTGGAGATTGGCCTGGGGCGCAAGGTGGCCGTGGCCATCAACCACAACCCCAAAGCCATCAGCATGCACACGGTCAATCATCCGCATGCCAAGCACTACCAGACTGACGTATGGGGCGTGTGCCCCCTGGTGGCAGCCATGGGCCGTGTTGTTGGCTGGTTGCACGCCTCACCGGACTGCCGGCACTTCAGCCAGGCGCTGGGTGGCCAGGCGCGTAAGGAAGAAATCCGCGACCTGAGCTGGGTGGTGATCAAGTACGCCGGGAAGCTGCGCAAGCGCAACCAGGGGCCTTGGGTCATCAGCCTGGAGAACGTCAAACAGATCCAGCAATGGGGGCCGATGATCGCCAAGCGCGACAAGGACACGGGCCGGGTGGTCAAGCTGGACGGCTCTGTGGCTGCCGTGGGCGAGCGCGTACCGCGGCATGAGCAATTCCTGGTGCCCGACCCGAAGCGCAAGGGCCACACCTGGCGCCACTTCATCAACGAGCTGAAGCGCCTGGGCTACAACGTCAATTACTGGGTAGAGCGCAACTGCGACTACGGCGACCCAACCACCCGCGAACGTCTTTACCTGGTGGCCACCGCCGACGAACAGAAGCCCGTGGCGCCGCCCAAGACCCACGCCGCCAAGCCGGCCAAGGGTCAGAAGCCATACCGCACCGCTGCCGAGTGCATTGACTTCGACGACCTGGGCCAATCGATCTTCAAGCGCAAGAATCCACTGGCTGAGAAGACCCTGACGCGGCTGGCCAAGGGTGTGGTGCGCGAGGTCATCGAGAAGGAGGTGCCATTCTTCGTACCATCCAAGTTCGTGGCCGATGGCGATTTCCCGAATATTACCCCAGCGCAGCGTGCCGGCCTGACGTCTGCCGCCCCTATGCTGGCTCCATTCCTCACTGAGCACGCGAATGCTTCACGGCAGCGCGTCATGCCGGCAGATATGTCGATCCCGACCATCTGCGCAGCGGTAAAAGGTGGGCATTTCTCGCTGGTTGCGCCCGTCCTGGTCCAATGCAATGGCGGCAAGAACACCACCGCGGCCCACAGCGTGCTGAAGGGCATGAGCACCATTACCACCTCGGGCAGCCAGCAGCAGCTTGCTACGGCCCACCTGGTGACCTTGCGCAACGGTAGTTACGGGCGATCGGTAGACGACCCCATCAGCACGCTGACTGGCGGCGAGCACCATGCGCTGGCCAGCACCAGCCTCGAGCAGCTGCCGCTGTCGCCAGAGCACATGGAAGGTGCGCTGCGCGTAGCAGCATTCCTCATTCGCTACCACCACACCGGCGGTCAATGGGCGGCCATGAGTGATCCGGTAACCACCATCACCACCAAGGACCGCCTGGCGCTGGTCACCGTGTGGATTGCCGGCGAGCAGTGGGCGATTGTCGACCTCCGCATGCGCATGCTGCGCCCACGGGAGCTGTACCTGGCCCAAGGCTTCCCGGCTACCTACATCATCAGCCATGGCCACGACGGGGTGCCGTTCAAAGTCAGCGAGCAAACCCATATGTGCGGCAACAGTGTCAGCCCTGGGACCATGGCCGCATTCGCCAGGGCAAACGATCCATGGAAGTTCCGCCGGCAGGCCAACGAACGCAACCTGGAGGCCGCATGAAGCGCGGCCAACCCCAACCAGATGTACTGGACCAGATGACCAAGGAAGAACTGGTTACCTGGATTCGGGAGCGGGTTGTCTTCCAACGGCCAAAGATGAGCGAAGTGCTCTTCATACGCTGGCAGAAGCAGGCCGAAGCGCTACAGGCAGAGCGAGAACAGGAAACCCGGAAATTTCAGGCAATCGATTTCAAAGAACGTGATCGGTTGGCCACCAGGTTCAACGAATCGAAGGACCCGGCAGAGCGGCTACGAATCCTTGAGCTGATTCAGCCATTCGAAAAGGCGTTGCAAGAGCACCGCAAGCGCTACCTGGCGCTGGACCGCAAGGAAAAAAGGGTGGACGCCCTTTACGAACAAATCGACGTAGAACGGCAAAAGGAAAACAGCGTATGACCAACCACACAACGGAACACGGTAGTGACCCAGCAAAGCAGCATCAGGACGAGCCAATCATGCTCACAGCTGTTGCCGAGCTGGTTGACGACGGTGATGGCGGTCTTGAAGCGAGCTGGATCCTTGAGGGAGGCACCGCCGAGCTAATGGCGGGGATGTTGCTGTTGGTGGCCGACAACGCACCAGGCCTGTGCGAGGAAGACGGCAGCGCCGAGGTGTTTCAACACGCTGATTCTGGCGAGGTTGAGCGGTTACGCGCTCAGAACCTGCAACTACGCGAAGTCATTGAGCATTCTGACTCGAATATGCAACGGCAAAGCCTGCGGATTTCAAATCAGCGCGCCCAGCTGGCCGAGGTGGATGCGCTGCTATGCGATATCCAGGCGAGTCATGGCGTTCTGCTGATGACCGATCCGCCGCAGGACCCGTGGAAAGTCCGCAGGATCAGCGAACGAATCAGTGCAGTCCTATCCGCCCGGGCAGCTGCAAGTGAGTCGGTCGCGCCCAGCCCGGCGGGAAATGTTCACCGCTACAAGGCTGTACAGCTGATTTCCGAGGCTGGTAACCGTATCGGATACGACCCTCACGGGCCCGACGTCGTGATGGCAGAGGCATACGACCTGCTGCGTGCTGATCGGTCTGAATGCTGGGAAGAATTTAAAGCGCTGCGCCGAACAGCAGTAGCGCGTGAGGCCGAACTGCAAGAGCGCCTGGAAAAGCGGAATGCCTTGCTGGCCAAGATGAAAGCCCTGTTCCGCGTCGATGATCCGTTCGATCTGTACGGCCAAGTATGCGAGGCGCTTTCTGATGGCGTGGAGGATGAAATGCCCTGTCAGGGGATTCCAGGCACTTCTTTCCAACGCTTGAACCTGCTGGCCAATCAGGGCGAATGACCATGGCACACACTCAACAAGCTCCAAGCGTGAGCGTGGGCACCACCTGGCAGCCATTGACCGGCCCCGGGCAGATCCAGCAGGGAACTTGGCTCAGTTTCACCGTAGGCGGCAAGTTCTTCTGCGCTCGCGCGAAGCTGGTGATAGACCCGGGCACCGACAATGAAGAGGTCGTCTACAACCGCAAGAAGAATCACTACTTCGTAACTTCGATGGCCGTGGACGGCACTAGCAACCACAAGGGCGTTCTGGTCGCCCTACCCGTAGAGACACTGTTTCAAAAAGGCTATCGCCTGGCGGGGGAGGGCTTTGGCATTTCGAGCCTGTGGGGCGAGTGCAAGTCAGATGACGAACTGCCTGAGGTAGAACGCGGCTGGAAGGCTGGGATGGATGCGAAGTATCACCAAGAACAGGAGAACAAGTGATGGGTTCGGAAGTCATGAATAACGTGGGCGTACAGGCCCAGCTCGTACCTTGCGCCGCAACCCAATGGGCCATCGAGCAGTGCCGGCGCGGTACTGAGTGGATGTCGCACCTGATCAGTACCCTTCAATCGGCGCAGCACCAGGTGTTCGGCTTGGTGTCGGCCTCGTCCTGGTTGGATATGTCCACCGCCCCCAAGACCAACACGCTGGTGCTGCTGCTCGTGCGCTTCCGTGACCATCCGATCGATGACCAGGAAGTGTGTGTGACGATCGGCGCCAACGCCCTGAGCGATACCGGCCTCGACAGTTGGCAGTTTGCTGGGTGGGATTGGGAGCAGGATCGCTTCCGCGAGGGTGAGGGCGAGCCGATTGGCTGGCTGCCGCTGCCTGCTGCTGTACCAGGCCATGCCGATGATGCCGCAGTTGACGCCTTTGGCCTGGCCATGAAAGCCAAGCTCCAACGCTCCAGAGAGAAGAGCCGCGGCGGGTGGGATAAGCCCGAAGAGTGCTCGGCGGACCTGCTGGCCGACCTGTTCGTGAGCCACATTCCGAAAGGCAACGCCGGCAACCTCGAGGACCTGGCCAATTTCTGCATGATGCTGCATCAGCGTGGCGACGACCCGAAGGTGCTGGCGGATGCCCTTGAGCGGCTGGTGCAGCGCCGGATCGATGATGCTCACGCTCAAGTGCTCGAGGCTCACGGTTCGCTGATTGAGCGGCTTCAAGCCCACAAAGAGCAGGTGGCCAGCCTGTGAGCGCAATACCATTACGGCTGAATCAGCCATACCTGAACACCCTTGAGCAAGGGCTGAAGGAGGGGGGCGCAGGCTCCCCGGCTGCATGCCCTGAGGTCGTGCTGGCGCTGATCAATGAGATTCGGCGCCTGCGTTTCAAGACGGCTGAAGCCATCGCTTCCCGCGGCCACGCAGTCCACCAGAAGAATCTGGCCTATGAGGCCTGCAAAGAGCTGCGAGTGGACGCAGAGCGGTACCGCTTTGTCAGCAAGCTGGCCTGGTACGTCGACCGCGGCGCCCAGGTCTACGACTTGTGCAACGTCAACTCCAATTGGCACAGCGAACGCGGCTCACCGGACTCCGATGATGTCGAGGCAGCCATCGACGCGGTGAGGCTCGCAGCAGCACGGAAGGAGCTGGGTCTTGAAGATTGAAACAGCCCTGATGGTGGTCTTCGTCGCATCCACCCTGTGCCTGGCGGCTGGGTTTTGCCTTGGGGGCTTTATGGGCGAAGCCACGGCGCAAATCCAGTGCCAGGTGAACCCATTGCCAACCCAGTGGATACCGAGGGATAGCAAGTGATAGCAGATGATACCCAGCCAGATCTGTTCGGCACTCCCGCACCCCAGCCGGCCCCAGTGCCGGCAGTGGACCCCAAGGCCCAACTGTCTAAGGACCTGATCAAGCTGGGCGACATGATCGGTGACGGCCTGGCTGACGAGCCTGGTGGCGCCTGGATACGCCGGGACTACAAGCGTGTGGCCAAGGCATTGGGCCACGGAATGCCCAGGCGCAACAACAGTGCGGCTATCAACGCAGCGGTGGCCAGGTTCTTGGAAGCCAACAAGTGCCCATGTGGAGGGCCGCTCAAGCAAACGCGATCGGGATCAATGCGGGTTGTATGCGGAAGTTGCTGCAAGACGACGCAGCTGAAGGCCGTTCGACAAGCCAGATCATAGTCCGACAGCCGGTTTACTACTTTGTACAACGTTAGGTACAATGGCTGTGGTTGCCAGCGACGGCTGGATTTCCATTCGGACGCCTATGGCCTGTGGCCATTTGAATGACGATTCTGCTTCTGATCCGAATGAGGGAACATATGGTGATTCACGACGGCGCCGCTGTGCGGGCCTACTGTAATCACCTTCTTTCACTTTGGGTGTCGCCTGTGGCGGCCCAAAGTAGCAACCCTTGCCCGGGCGATCCCCGGAGGATAGACAAATGCACGTACTGACTTTTAGCCAGGCTCGCGCCGAACTGAAGCAGACAATGGATGATGTTTGCCGGGACCATGAGCCCGCCGTGATCACACGCCAGCGTGGCGAACCCGTCGTCATGATGTCCCTGGAGGACTACAACGGGATGAACGAGACCATTCACCTATTGGGATCGTCCAAGAACGCCTCGCGCTTGCGCTCATCCATCGCTCAGCTTCGGGACGGCCAGACCGCGACGAAGGAACTGGACATCAATGAGCAAGAATCAGAAGCAGCGCAACAAGGATGAAGCCCGCGACAAGGTAAGCGTCAAATTTACCAAAGAGGGCTGGGAGGACTACTGCCATTGGCAAGCTGCCGACCTCACCATTCTGAGCAGCGTCAACCGCCTGATAGAAGTATGCCTTCGCACCCCCTTCACTGGCATTGGCAAACCTGAGCCGCTGAAAGGCGATTTATCTGGCTTGTGGTCTCGCCGCATCACCCGGGAGCACCGCCTGGTCTACTTCTTCGAGGCCGGTATGCTCACCGTTCTGCAATGCCGTTACCACTACGACGACTGAAGCTGCGGAAACTACCGCCGTCCAGGTTCACGGGCGGCTGGTAGGACGAAATCGTAAGAGCAGCCCTTTGTGATGTTGTGACTTTATGCCATGATCAGCACAGCCAGGCCGCGACTAGGTGCTGGTGCTGATTGACGTAGGAGGTCGTGTGTCGCAATACACACTCACAGACGCGCAAATTCAGGCTGGCGCTCGTCCTGGTGAAAGCTGGGAGGACGCCCGTAGGCGCCTGGAAGCGAAACAGCGTGTTCGCGCTGCTGACTGTACCGAATGCGGTGCGCAACGGTGGCACCAGGTTGGCTTTCCGCCGGCAGGCCCGCTTTGCGATCGGTGTGCAACGCCTGTCCTGGAAGAGCTGGATTGCTTCAAGCAGGAACCGTCAGCCGTATATGGGCCCGTGCTGATCGAGCCAACCACTGACATCCAGGTGTATACCGCACTGCTCGAGGCGTGCGTCCAGGCTGAAGCCAGCGAGCACCGCCGGCTGGCCCACATGCTGCGCGCCTGGGTAGATGCCTCGCCCTTCGCCGGCTGCCCAGCCTGCCATGGGCACACCCCGCTGTATAACCACGAGCCTTGCACCGTGTGCGAGGGGCGCGGCTTCGTGCCAGACAACCAGGGAGGGACACATGGGCAAGCGCTTACCGCTCGCGGAAAGGGTGTATGACCCCCACCGCGACGTAACCCACTACGCCGGCAGCCCAGCGAGCGGTTACACAACGCTGTGCCGCTTCACCGATTGGGCCAACCCGAAAGAGAAGGGGCTGCCTACTGACGCCCTGGTCGACTGCCCGGGTTGCATTGAAATCGTCCGTTACGTGCTGAAGCACAAGCTAGACCCGCTCCCGGAGGATACCAGTGGCCAAGGTTGATACGATCGCCCTGCGGCGCTTTCTGGATCCGGTAAACGAGGCCGGCGAGGCGAGGCGCAAGGCAACAGCAGACATGGATGATGTACTGAGCATGTCGAACAGCAAGCGGGCGAAGCTGCTCCGCGCCATGGGTAAGGCTGACGCCGCATACACCGACGCAGTAGGGGAGCTGATAGGGGGCCTCAACCAGTTGGTGGCAGATGCAGAATCAGAACCAGGTAATGAACTAGGGGAAGTGAAGTGATCAAGGCGAACAAAGGGGTGGCCTTCCTGATTGAACAGGCCAAAAAAACGAATTCTGATGACCTGCAACAACGCCTTTTGGAGGCGCTGGGGGAGGCGGGCGGGGATGCCGCTATGGAATACCTGGTAAGCGAAGCCAAGAAGACCAACCCAGACTGGAAGAGGAATGTCCTGATCAAGGCGATTGGGCGTGCCAGCCGGCACAACGGCTGATTCCAGGCTTGAAACAGAAAGGCCACCCGGACCGAAGCCCGGGTGGCCTTTTTACTACCCACTGCAACTAGTCTTAAAAGATGTCGTCGTAGTGGTCACGCAGAAACTCCCAGAAAGAATTGAGCGCGCCCAAAGCTTTCAAGATGTCCCATACGTGGCTCAGAATATTCCGCTTGCGCTTCATAATCTTTGACTCCTGTACAAGCGAGCCAATCTTCCAGCGTCTAACCGGCACTTCGACGCCTTCAGAGTGCTGTGACCGCACCCAGTGAAGTGGCCCAGTTGGTTGGCCCTCCAAGGTGCAGCTCGCCGGCACGGGTCTCAAACCGTGTCGGAGGGATGTTCTCTCCTTTGAATACTCAAATACCCGGGCCCCCTTCATGGAGTCGGTCACAAGCAAGCGGGCGCATCATACCCGGCTCAAGGATTCGTTGGAATGCCCAGGCGCAGCGACCGGTGGATTTGACCTAGAAATCCCCGTTCCCTACTATTGGAGCTGTGACCGCACTCAGTGAAAGCGCGGGCCAAGGCCTCTCACCCCTGGACCGCAAAGAAGACCGCCCCCTAAAGGCGGTTTTTTTTTGCCTTGCGTTTAGCAAAGGTGGCGCCGCCACAATGCAGCCTTGTGATATTGTGACTTTATGTCATTATGTCGCTATCGCAGTTTGTAGGAGGCACCCGCAATGCAGCACGCCCAATCCCAGGAGCGGCACGAAGTTCTATTCACCATGTCCGCCCAGAGCATGCAGCGCACCACGGCCCTGCTGAAGCGCTGCGGCCACCAGAACCTCAATCTGCTGCTGGCGCGCGGGCTGGCGCTTGTCGAGTTCGTCCTGGACCAGGTGGAGCAGGGGCGATCTGTAGGAAGCGTGATCCTCGGTGAGGATGGTTTTCTACCGCTGCGGGAGCGGCCCGAGCTGGTAACCCCTCGGGAAGGGGGTAAGCCCAAGGCAGTGCCGGCGCCAACCCGGGGCGGTACAACGCACACCGACAACCCGAAGCTGATGCCCCGCGCCAAAGTGTCTGTAGAGGCGCCTGTGCAGGAGCAGGCCCCACGGGTACGCAAGCTATTCCGCCATGCCGCCTTTAACGTGAACGACCTTACCGGCCCCGTCCGATCGGTGGAGTTCCACACCAAGCGGTGCGCAGCTGAAGGCATTGAGGCGCCGATCGACTACACCGGCCAAGCGCTTCCTGGCGAGCTGGGTCCGCACCACCTGGAAGAGCTGGAGCGCGTAATGGCTGAAGAGTCGATGGCTACCCATTTCCAGCTGTGCCCGTCGACCAATGTGCTCACGTTCTTCGCCTTCTTCCCCAAGGGTGGCTGGCACCGCATGCAAGGCACCCCGCGGGAATGGCTTCACGATCTTGCCGTCGACACCGGCGAAGCATCTGTTTTCTCAGCAGACCTGGCGGCGGCCTACCTGCGCTGGCAGGGGAGTGGAGCACAGGCACGCCGGCAGGCGCTCCAGGCGTAAGGCTGTACCCGGCAAACCACCAGGGCAGCGCCGGGATGGGCCCCAGTAGATTGGGGCGATCGATTCTATGAGGGGAGAGTGCTGTGGGTCCGTTTGATCAAGTCGATGAAGCGCGCAGTGATTTCGAGGCCGACCACGAAGGGCCGTTCGAGCGCGTGAAGGGCGTTATGGGGCGCCCGACCGAGGAATACCTGGATGAAGGTGTGCAGCGCGACTACCTGCGCTGGCTGCGTGCCCGGGCCACTGTACGCGCCTGCAACTGCTGTGGCGGGGCCGTGGCATGAGGATGACCGAGGAAGAGTTTGCCGGCCTGCCCGACTACATGACCAAGACCGCCCGCAAATCACGGTCTCGGACGGCCAAGGAAGAGCCGGAGCACCTGCGCATGCCAGGGGCAACAGCTGGCGCCACCGGTGGCAGTAAGGGTAAGCCAAAGGCCGGTGGCATGCAGGCTATGCAGGCGCTGGGGCGCCTCGAGGCCGGTGAGCTGAACAAAACCGAGGAAGCCTACCGTGCCCACCTGGAGCAGCTGCGCATGGCCGGTGACATCGTCTGGTACCAGTTCGAGCCATTCAAGCTGCTGCTGGCGCCCAAGACCACCTATACGCCGGATTTCCTGGTGCAGCTGGCGAGCGGGCACCTTGAAGTGCATGAGGTGAAGGGCTACTGGATGGATGACGCCAGGGTCAAGATCAAGGTCGCGGCCAGCATGTTCCCGGTGTTCAAGTTCGTCGCTATCAAGAAAGCCGAGAAACCCAAGCGTGGCGCAGCGCCTGGTCCTGACTGGGTTCGGGAAGAGTTCTGATGGACCTGGAGCAGGCCGAGCGCGTGGCGCATGAGCAGTACATCAACCACATCATGGCGTGCAAAGGATGCTATGCACCAACAAAACGCTATTGTTTTTACGGTCTCCGCTTCCTTGTCGACTACCTGGCCCACTACCTGATGGGGCGCGATCTACACACCAGGCGCGTGCACCTTGCGCAGATCGAAGCCGCTGATCCCGTGACATGCGACGACCTGAAGGCCCGCCTGATCGAAATTCACGAGCAAATGAAGGGTGACGAACCCTAGAAAGTTGGCTACTTCCGCTCGGGAGCATGGGAACTTTTTGGGCATTTTGGGGTTGTGAAATGTCCGGGGATACAATTTAATGGCGCCAATCCACAGTGCTGGAAGGTGCATTGAAGTGTCAGCGACAGATCACAACCAGGAAACGCAGGCCGCGATCGAGGGCGAATTGCTGCCACGCGAGCCCGAATCGCTCTTCAACGATGACGAGTGCGGCGCGGGCATGAGCCCAAGCAGCCTGGCGCGCGAGGAAGAGCAGGCAATGCGCGAGGCCGTGGCCAAGCGCCTGGTCCGCGCCCGCCGGGCCGCCGGCCTGCGTGAAATCGACGTCGCTCAGCGTCTGGGCCACGCGAACCTGACCATGATCAGCCTGTTTGAGAACGGCAAGCGCTCCCCCAGCCTCAAGAACCTCCAGATGATGGCCGACCTGTACTCGGTCACCACCGACTATCTGCTGCTGCGCACCGACGAACTGGGCTTGTCCCCCGAAGAGGGTAACCAGGCGATGATCGCTGGCGTGGTGAAGGGGGCGATGGCTGCCTATCACGAGAGATACCTGACCGGCCTGGCCAAGGTCACTGCGGTGGCCATCGAAGGCGCCGCCACAGATCGGGCGCTGCTGGACCAGGTCGCAACCACCTCAATCGAACTGAGCGCCAGCCTGGCGCTGATCCGCCGGCATCATGGCGGCGTGTTCGAGCAGCTGCGCGGCGGCGCCAAGCTTGAGCGCCTGATTGCCGAGCTGGCGGTTTCCGTCAAAGCGCGAATCGCTAGCAAACAAGCCGAAAAAGCCCTCATTGAATTCGAGCATCCTGTCTGCACGGTGCAGCAGGTTGAAAAGGCTGTTCAGCAAGCGCTGTTTGCTGATTTCACCGGTCAGTAGCCAGCCACTCGGTTAGGGGTGGCCATGCCGGGCTGTCGTGCGCATGGTGCTGGGCAAAGGGTTGTTTCACACGGCCTGGAGCTTTTGGGGAAGTACCTGACAGGGGCTCTCCCATGAGGTACCCGCTGTTGGATAACGGTCAAAACTGGGGAAGTGGCATCGACGGCCATTGCAGCGCCCACCGTGGCGTCCCCTATACGGTGCTGGGGAGCCCGCTTCGGCGGGCTAATCCTTCCAAGGATAGAGGCCCGCGATTGCGGGTTTTTTTGCGCCAGGCGCCCCCGGATGTTGCACATTTTCCGTGGCTGATAGCCAAGACTCTTTGCATTGAAGGTTGTTGACTGTGGCAGGGAAGAAGAAGGTAGGAGACAAAGCGCAGACAGAGCTGTCCGGGGATAAATCTACACCGGACAATCCCGCGCGCAGCCGCAAAAATCCCCCCAAAGCGCCGGTTGTTAAGGTCGCCGGTGGCCGAGTGGTCAAAAAGGCCCCTTCAAAGGCTGCTCAAAAGGCCCCCAAAAAACCCAACAAGCCCGCCCCGGCAGTAGCCGAAGCGCTGGCCAAGGCCGCCGAGGTTGCAGAGAAAAAGCCCCGGCGCCGCACCGGTACTACCAGGGTGAAGCCGACCGTCACCCTCACCCAGACCGAGCTGGAAGCCTTGCAGGCCGGGAATCTGCACGGTTTGGACGAGCGCCAGGCCAAATTCATTGACCTGTGGCTGGTCACCCAGAACGCCACCCAGGCCTACCTGGACGCCGGCTTCGAGTGCAGCAATCCCAACTCTGCTGCGGCGGCAGCCAGCAGGCTGTTAAGAAAGGTTAAGGAACATCCGTACACACGAGCGAAGCGCGTTGAACTCTTCGCCAAGACCGAGGAAATCCAGAATCGGGTCATTGAGCGCGTCTACGGCGCGGCCCTGGCTGACCCTCGGGAACTGGCCGAGGTGATCTACACCTGCTGCCGGTACTGCTGGGGTGAGGGATTCCGGTACCAGATGACCCCACGGCAGATGGAGCAGCGCATCGAGCGCCACAAAGGCGAGGTGGCGCTGGCCAAGGCAGAGAAGCGTATGCCCCCGGTGTTCGACCCCCTCGGCGGCATCGGCTTCGACCAGACCCGCGACCCACACCCGGAATGCCCGGAGTGCAACGGCGTGGGCGAGCGCACCATGAAGATCAACGACACCCGCTACCTCTCACCAGGTGCGCTTGGCCTGTTCAGCGGGGTGAAGATCAACAAGGACGGCAGCATTGAGGTGAAGGTGGGCGACCAGCTGCCGTACCTGACCCTGCTGGGGCGGATCTTCAACATGAATATTGAGCCGGTTGTGCCGGTGGCTGCTGTCGTTTCCCAGGAAGAGCTGGATGAACGCTATGCACGCGCCCTACAGAAGACCCAAGCACAGCGCGAGGCCATGGCCGATCGCGCTGCCCAGATCGCGGCATTGGACAACGGCGGTGAGGTATGAAGATCAGGCCCGAGCTGCAACCCACTCCCGACAACATTCGGCGCACCCGGCTGAGCCTGCGCATGAGCGAGACCGCTGCCGGCGCGCTGGTCTACGTCAGCCGCGAGTCCTGGCGCCTGTACGAGAAGGGCGAAACCAACATCAAGATGGGCTTATGGGAGCTGTTCCTGATCAAGACGGGGCAGCTTTGGATACAGCCCACCACTGCAACACCTGCGCGCGCGTCCAAGCACCGCGGGCGAGTCGAAAACCTAAGGCCGTTCGCGGCCACCTCGAAAGGAAATCAATGATGCAAGCAGGCACCGCGGTATCGAGTCACAAGCACGACCAGGACTTGTTGCTGGCCAGCAACGTTTCGGTATTCAAGGAATGGCTGAAGGCGCAGGGCATCGAGGTACGTGAGCCTGAGCCGGCCCACAGCGCCCAAGGCGTGCATTACTGGGTTGTGCCTGTACCAGGTAAGGCCAAGCCCAAGGCCGTGTCTGTTCAGGAGGGCTCAGGGCGCCACAAGCGCTATGCCCAGACCCATCACCGTCTGCGATCGCTGATCAACCGCTTCCTGACGTCTCCGCTCACCACCGCAGTTCGCGCCGCCCAGGCCAGCGACATCGGCAAATGCCCCTCGGCGCCGGCATCGACGCATTACCTGCTCACCCAGGCCGATATCAAGCGCGCGCTTTCCTGTCCGCCAGTGAAGGAACCAGTATGGGGCGACCATGGCGCTGTGCTGGAGGGCCATGACGTATTTGCCGTGCGACTCTCGGGCACCGATCGTGACGGCGCGTCTGTGGCCATCCATGCGCGGGTCTATGGCCAGGGCGCCCGCCAAGTCGTTCAGGTGCTGGGCTACCCGTTCGATACCAACCTCCAGGACCTGGCCCCGCTGGCAAAAGAGCTGCACCAACGTGCGAGCGCACTGCCGTCTGCCACTATCCTGGTCGACACAGCCGGTATCGGCCTCCAGTTCTTCCACGAGCTGGAACAACTGGGGCGTACTGACTCCCTGCGTCGTTACGGGCTGATGATGGGTGCACCGCTGCCCAAGGACGCCGGCTACTTCAACCGTCGCTCGAAGTGTTCCGTACTGGCAGCCCAGGCAATCAAGGCCGGGCGCGTGAAGCTGAAATGGCCTGATGGTGAGGACTCCGACGCCGTGCTGGCGCGCTTCGGCTGCCACATTCCCTACACCGTAAACGAGCATCGCCAGCACCAGGTGGCCAGCCCTAAAGAGCGCGCGACGAAGGACCTGCCGTGTCCCGACCTGTTTGAGACCTTGGCAATGTGCTTCCACGACCTGGATCTGCCTACTCCGGCAGAAAAGCCCGCAGCACCAGCAGCTGAAGCCACGCCGAAGAAACTGAGCCAGGATCTGATCGACCTGCGCGACGACTTCGCCATCACCTGCCCGCTGACCCAGGACGAGGGCGAGGACCTGGCCGCTTTTGCTGTTCGCCGCTGGGCATACGCCCAGGCCATGCTCGACGCACGCCCGCGCTAGTCCGGGGACCCTTGGGGATCGGACGCCATGAAGTGCCGACATTGCCAAGGCGAGCGAGTGAAATGGCGGAGGCCGCGCAACGGCCCCGCCTACACCTACTGCCAAGACTGCCGGCGGCGCAACAGCGAGGCTCAGGCCCACAAGCTGCCCCACGGCGAAAACGAATGTGACCGGGCCCAGCTGCGGCTCAAAATCTAGGAGACGTACATGCACGCAGTTTCTGTAGCGCCAGCTGCAACCGTGCTCAATGAGCGCCAGCTGCACCGCCTGGAGACCGCCAACCAGGTAATCAAGGCGCTGGCCGGCTGCCAACTGCCGGTGTTCGGTACCGAGGGCGTTGAAGCGCGCCTGGAGCCGATCCCCACCGGCGGTTTCAGCTTCGTCCAGGGCATCGCTGGCGCCAGGCCGGTGAACATGAATACCGCCGTTCGCGGGCAGGAACGGCTGTGGCCTGGTTTCCGGGGCAGTTACGCCCATCAACGCCTCTTGCGCTGCCTGGCCACCTACATCGAAGACGGGCGCAGCATGCCGGCGGGCACTCTGGTTGGCGCGCTGCTGGGCAATGGCGACCGCCACTTCAAGCAGGCAATCCCCGATTTCCAACGGATCATCGCTGAATTCCGGTTCTCCCGTGTGTTCCTCAAGCCGGTCATGAAGGAAGACGGGAAGATCGAATGAGCAGGCAGGTTATCAATCGCCTTACGGGCGAAGAGCTGAAAGTCGAGCTGGAGCTGGGCGAGCACCTATGGCTGCGCAATGAGCACGGCGAAATCGAGCACGCGCTGCGCACCCACCTCCCACTGGAGCGCTGGCGCTTCGTTGGCACCCTGCCGACCGTAGACGACGTTCCACTGCTGGCCGTGGCGCCAGCATTCCACCAGGCCGCTTACGGAGCACTCCAATGACTCTTTTCCACGATCGCGCAGAGTTTGAGCGCCAATGCCGCCGAGCTGGCATCCTGGACCTGGCCTTCGACCTCGAGGCTGGCGCTTACGCCAACCCTCACACCCAGAAAACTTTTCTGGTCTGGGACTCGCTGGCGCAAACCAGCCTTGTTCGCCGCGGCCCCGTTGCGTGGCTCACCCGGCGGCGCGGGAAGGATCAGGGTATTTCGGTACCACGCCCCTACCAGCGCAAGACCCGTGAAGAGTGGGAGGCGATGGAAACCATCGGTTGGGAGCCGCCCCTGGCCCTGTGGCCATCACCGCCAGCCGTTTCCCCCAGCGCCGAGGCATTCCTGCGTGAGCGCCAGCGCCAGATCAACGTCGAGGGCTTCGACCCAGTACGCGACCAGCGCTTTCGCGATCACCAGCTGCTGCGCGCAGCGGCGGCCTACATCATCGATCTGCTGATGCCCGACTATGCCAAGAACCTGTGGCCCTGGCCGAGCGAGCCCATGCGCCAGGCCACCCGCCTGCGCACGCTCGAAAAGGCTGGCGCATTGCTCATTGCCGAGCACGAGCGCATCACCGCTACAGAACCTCAGGAAGCGCCAGAATGACCCCACGCTACGAAAAACACCCAGCCTATACGGCGCTGGCTGCGCGCTACGCCAACGACATCGTCGCTTTCGCCCGGGAAGTACTTCAGCTGGAGGTGTCACCCAAGATGGCCATGCTGCTGCGCAGCGCTACGAAGCCAGGCGCACGCATGACAGTGACGTCTGACCTGGACACCCTTGGCCACTGCCCGGTGACGCCCTTCGCACCTGTAGGGGTATGGCGCCTGTTCTTCAAGCCCGATTCATATACCGCTGTGGCTTGCCCGCGGCACCTGATCAACGTTGCCGATGGCTACCGCCTGCTGGTGATGCGCGCCCTGGAAAGCCAGGAATGGGTAGCCCCTTACGTCAGGATCGGTACCGACTATGTGCTGCTGGGCAGACCGGGCGAGGGGGCATGTATTCAGTTCGCCCCAGCACGCGCCAATCCCCCTGAGCGAATAGACACCGCATGGAGCCAGGACACCGGCTGGATCATCGAAGACGCCCACCTGGCTCACGCCGTGTGCTTCTCCGCTGCTGGCGCGACGTTCAAGGACAGCACCGGCCCATGGCTGATATCGGCGCAGACCGGCTGGAGCATCGACCGCGGTGACGTTCCCGGGGCGACCTGGCACAACTGGGACGAGTTCGCTGTAGATGGGCCGGCACTGAAGCAAACCGCGCCCCTGGGTGAGTAGCTGGCGCCCGTAGAGTGATGGGGCCGGGCTTCGGCCCCTAAGTGCAAGGAATCCATGGCCAAGCCAAAGCCGAAGGTTTTACGCCTGAAGGCAGACCCGCGGTGGCCTGATTTCATCGAACGATACGCCTTCGACCTGTACAAGTTCGCGGTCGAGGTGTGTCAGATGGACGTCACCCCGCAGCAGCAAGAGCTTTTCGACGAAGCATCAGTCTTCGGTTGCCGTGTCTCTGTGTCCTCCGGACACGGTACCGGCAAGACCCGCTCCTTTGGCGTCACCTGCCTGTGGCACCTGCTGTGCTACCAACACTCCCTGACCTATGTGACCGCGCCCAAGCTGAAGACGGTGCGAGAGGGCGTGTGGAAAGAAATCGCCACCATGCTCGAAGAGATCCGCAAGGGCCCGCATGCGTGGATTGCCGACTACGTGGTCATCCAGGCCGAGAAGGTCTATGTCACCGGTCACAGCGCCAACTGGTACGTCACCACCCGAACCGCGCCACGCGGCAACCCGGAAAACTTGGCCGGTACCCACGCCGACTATCTGCTTTGGCTGGCGGACGAGGCGTCTGGCATCCCTGACGAGAACTTCGGCGTAATTGGTGGCGCACTGACCGACGAGCGCAACCGCTTTGTCATGGCCAGCCAGCCGACCAGGTCAACGGGCTTCTTCTGGGAAACCCACCACGGGCTATCGAAGTCCCGGGGCGGCGCCTGGACGTCGCTGGTGTTCAACTCCGAAGAAAGCCCGATCGTTTCCCTGAAGTTCATCAAGGAAAAGCGCCAGCAGTACGGCGGCGCGGACGAGGCCGAGTACCAGATCAAGGTCAAGGGCATGTTCCCGACCAACCTGAGCAAGTTCCTGCTCAGCACGACCATGCTGGAGCGGGCAATCGAGGCCGCCAGTCCCATCCTGCCTGGGGAAGAGTGGGGGCATGTCATTGTGGTCGACGTTGCCGCCGGCATGGGGCGAGACAAGACCGTTGCCACCCACATGCGGGTCAGCGGCAAGGGCGATCGGATGGCCAACGAGCGGCGCCGAAAGATCGAGGTTGTCGACATCCCGATCTACACCGCTACCGAGGACTGGACGCCGCTCGCGGTCAAGCTGCGCGACTACGCCATGCGCTTTCCGAACGTGACCATTGTCATCGACGTCAGCGCCATGGGCGTGCAGTTCATGCGCCGGCTCCAGGAGCTGCAAGAGGGCAACATGATCGTCCAGGGCGTGCTGTGGGGGGCGCGCAACCACTCCAACGCTTACCGCCAGCGCTTCATCAACCAGCGCGCCCAGTGCACCGTGCACGCCACCGAGGCCATCAAGGACGGCGTGGTCAAGCTGTCACCCAAGCACAAGCGCGATCTTATCGACCAGGGCTCGCGTCTGCCCTACGCCTTTGACGATATGGGGCGCTTCAAGATCGCCAGCAAAGAGAGCATGGCGGCGGACGGCCTTCCGTCCCCGGACCTTTTCGACACCATCTGCATGGCCTTCCTCGAGGACGTCAACTACGTCGCTTGCGCTGAAGAAACTGTGGTTTCCAAGTCTTCCCGCGCCAAGTCGGCAATGGAGCGCGCCAAGGCTGCGCTGGCAGACGTCGCATAAATAACTATAGTTTCGTATAGTTTTTTGTGTATATTTCGCTGGCGCTTGTGTGTTTACCCCCGCAATACAGGCGCAAGTGCTGGCGTAAAACCGCCTTAGGATGTCCGGGGATATTTTTCGGAGATACAGACATGGATCTACGTCGCCACAGTGAAGGCGGGCGCAAGACCGAAGCCGTGCATTCAAGCGAATTCGTCGCGTTCTGGTCGGATGCAAAGGCCATCATTGCCTTGGACCGGCAGGGCGTTGAGTGGAAGCTGGCAGGGCGCGTTACCCTCAGGGACATCGAAGGCCAGGTGGTTGGTTTTGCCCGGGCACACCGTCGCGCGCTGGTGCTGGTCTCAGCTGTCGATCGGCTGATGTCCCGCGTCGGCCAGGCGCCTGAGCATTTCTGCGTGGTGCTGGGGCGTGAGTTCCCGGTCTCCCATGCGCACAAGTCGTCGCTCCAGTACCAGTACCGTGCACGGGCAGCCCAACACGGCTTCAGCAGCCTCGGCCTGGCGGTGGCAGCATGATCAGCGCGAAGAAGCACAGCCGCCATGAAGAGAATCGTGACTACCTGTTCCGCACGGGGCAGCTCGACAACGAGAAGAAATCTCGGCCCCAAGGCATTTGGGCGGTACCGGACAGTGAAAAGCGTCGAGTAGCCCGACCTGCCGGCACTTCGCTTGTGCCTTCGGAGGTGGCCGGCCTGGTTGAGTTGGCGCTGGCTGATGGTGGCCCTATCCAACAAGGTGACGCCTACGAGCACTTTCTGGCGGTCACCTGTGACGCGATGCGGTTCTACACATACCACTTCCTCATAGCACCAGGTGCAGGTGGTCAGCGCCGCGCCGTGCTGCTGACTGAGCGCACACTGCACGGTAACGCACTTGAGGACCAGAAATATGCCGCGAAGCTGGTGGCGTACGCTTCAGCTCTTGGTCGCCCGCGGGTTGTGATCGATCGGCTGTCTTACTGCTGCTCGCTGGCGCGCACGCTGCTGCTGGAAATGCCTGGCACGCTCTGCTGGCGAGACGCCAATTTCGGGTTCATGCCTCACAGCGAGGATCAACGCCGGCACCACCGCGATAACTTTTCGTTGGCCTTCGAGCGATATGCCCAGGCGGCAGAAGCTGGCGCCATCAAACACCCGCTCAAGCGCACCTTGGAAAAACAGAAGATGGACGCCGGCCCCAAGCGTGACGAAAGCGGGATAGGCTACCTGGCTGGCATTGGCGACGGCATGGACCGCGACATGAGCGCTCTGTGCATGGTCTATGTGGACGAAGAGCACGAGCGTAACGACGGGCCTATCATTGGTTCCTGGTAGACATTCCGCTCCTACAGGTGCGGGCCAATGTAGGCGGGGGTTTCGTCTTGATAATCGCCCGCAAAATGGCTATCCCGCTCCCACAGCAAATACCCCCGCCTCGCGCGGGGTTTGTTTTGCCTGCTGGCCGGGCGAGGAAAGCGTAATTCACCCACCAAAATCAGTAATTTACCCACCAAAAAGCGTAAATTACCCACCAAAATCAGTAATTTAGCCACCCGCCCACAGGGTTGTGCACACCGGCCAGGCTAGGTGCTACGGTGCGGCCAGCCACTTATGCACATTGCCCAAAACCATATTTAAAACGTATCTAAAACTCTTAAAGCGTTTTGTGGCCCCGAAACAGCGCAAAGCACCAGCTGGGCGCCCCTAGCAAGGCCGGGATAATCCACCTGAGTTCAGAGAGGGGTGGATGATGATTCCCGAAGCCAGGTTCTACCACGAGGTGCGCAAGTTCGCGCTCAATGAGCCGTCCTATTCGAGTAGGCGCCAGGTCGTGCGCAGTCTCCCCAGTGAGCGCTTCCATATCCCGATGCTGGCGCTGCGTGTGTATGGTGACGCTACCGAGGTCCTGGTGATTCGAGCCGCTGCCGGGCTGTCTACCGTCGACTCCGAGCTGGTCGAGCAAGATATTGTGCTTCCCACCCGTGAGCACCTGGTCTACCTGAAGCAACGCGCCGGTATCGTGACTCCTGAAAGGTCGGTGCGCTGATGGCTGCCAAGAAACCCACCCGTGATGCCCAAGTGGCTCCGGCCACCAGGGTAAGCGCTGACGCCCGCAAGCACTTCGAGGCTGACCGACTCAGCCGACTCGGTAACCAGGCGCAGATCCTGTCCGCCGACGACATGGCAGGACTGTACGACCGCAAGCGCGGGCTATTCACCACGCTCGGCGGCGACTTCAGGCCAATCACCGTAGATGACCTGGTGGCGTTCAAGGCCGCGGTGCATGACATCCAGCGCCGCCACGGCCTGCGCAAGGGCAACGTGCCCACACCAGGTGCTGGCGGCGGGATCTTGGCCAAGCAGGTGATCAACCTGTCATCACCCGATGACCGCTCGCGCGCCTCCCAGGAAATCCGCACGGTCATTCCCGTGAGCAACCGGGGCGGCGTGGTGCAACTCACGACCAACGCCAGTGCTAAGTCGGACGTCACCCGGCACGCCATCACCGTGCAGTTCCTGGACTATGACGAGGTCGTGGCGGACGGCAGCAACTCGCTCGAGGCGGCCAAGCGAATGCTGGCGGGCAAGCTGAAGTTTGAATGCGACTGCAAGCGCCACCGCTACTGGTACCGGTACATCGCCACGATCGGCAACTTCAACTACGGGCGGCCCGAGGACGGTTTCCCGAAAATCCGAAACCCCAAGCTGATGGGGATTGCATGCAAGCACATCATCAGGGTGATGGCCACCATCAACGCTGGCGGTACCTTCAACCTGTACGCCAAACGCATCATCGAGCAGGGCCGGCGCACGCTCAGCAACAAAATGACGCCCGTTACCGTGGCCGAGCAACAGAAGTTCGTGGAACAGATCGCCAAGGCGCAGAAGAGCGCCAAGCGCGGTGCCGTCATTCGCACCGACGAGGAAAAGCGGGAGATTCGGCAGGCCCAACCGTCGTACCAGCGCCAGCAGGCGGCCCGCCAGGCCACATCGGCGGACAAGGCCGCGGTGCGAAAGGCAAACCAGAAGCTGCGAGAGGGCGCAAAGGCCGCGAAGGTCAACAGGCCGGCCTCCAACGCGCAGCACCAGGCGCTCATGGCGGCCATGAAGGCGCAAGGGTTCAGTGAGAAGCAAATCGCCGCGGCGCTGAAGGCCGTGGGCAAGGTGAAGGGGTAAGACATGCTCAATAACGTGGCCGTCCAGATCAACCGGGCCAAGCGCCAGCGCACCCTGCGCGACCCAAACTCGATTCCCTGCGTGTTGTTCGACAAGGTCGTGACCAGGGCGAGCGATGGCGCCAGCTTCGATGGCTACCCGACCATCGGGCCGCTGGGGGTGATGAGCGACGAGGACGAAACGGAATACGAATGGAAGGAAGTGGGCGAGGCCATGATCCACTTCTCCCAAGGCTACGCAGCGCCGCTGGGCAACACCTCCGACGACTCGACCCGCCTGGACTACGCAGACGGCATCCTGCAAGCCGCCATCGAACCCCTGATCGGTCCCGACCAGGAAGGCTATGTGCAGCCCAGCAAGCGCATGCTGGTTGCGGTGCTGATGGGTGATGGCGTGATCGTCAACTTCGAGATTGTCGACGTCACCGGCTCTGTAAACATCCCGCCGTACACCCGCGACTACCTGCTCAACCCAGCCCCGGATGAAGAGGCCAGCGAGGAACTGGCCGGATAGCTAAACCAAGCAAACACGGGCCCGGGATGGCTCTGTGGCGCCGTTACGCTGGGGGCTAAATCAAGCCTCTGTGTGTACGTGAATGGCTAACTCAACCGAACAGAAAGCAGGGTGGCGTGATCGCCTCTCCAGGGGCGCCCGTAAAGCAGGTGATCTGCTCCTGGGTGGCTCGCTTGCGGAAATGACGCCCACCCAGGCCCATCAGCAGGCCGCCAGCCGCCTGGACGCCATCGGCCAATTCGATGCGGACTATGTCGGCATTGAAATGCTCACCGGCAGCTCCAGCAAGCCGATCCGCAACCGCTCGCAGCTGTACATGAAGTACCAGTTCATGATGCAGGAGGGCCTGATTTCCACCGCGCTGCGCAACAACGTGCAGATGGCGCTGGGCGGGCACGAGACGACCGGCGAAACGATCTTCATTGAGCCCAAGCCGGGTATCAGCAGCGCTGACAAGAAGATGCTTGAAGAGCTGGCGGGCGTGGTCCACATGCTCAACGAGAGCGCCCACGCCATGTGCTACAACGCAGCCGGCTTTGGCGACTCCTACGCCAGGACATACACCGTCCCGAAAGTAGGGATTGTGGCCTTTGAGTACGAATCGATCCTGCCGCCCCTGGTGCAGCCCTATGAAGAGCTGGGGCGCACAGTCGGCTATGTGGTGAGCCTGGGCGATAAGATCCAGAGCCGACTCAGCCATATGGACATGGTGCGGCTCAAGATGCCTCGCATGGGTTTTGTGCCGCAGATGAAGGCCATCGAGAACGCCCAGAAGACCAACCTGGACGCGAAGGACCTGCGCGACATCGTTCCTCTGCCCAGCCTGGTCGGCGGCTCGCTCCTACAGAACGCTGAAGAGGACTTCGACAACCTCTATGCCGCGCTACGCGGGCTCGTGGGCCAGCGGATCAATGCCTCGATCGAAGAGGTGCTGCTGGCGCTGAACCTGTCCGACACGACCAAGGAACAGCGCAAGAAGATTGTCGAGAACACCTCGAAGATGATCCTTGCGATGAAGGAGCGCGCCGAAAAGCAGGTCAGCGAAGGCATTTACTCGACCTCGCGCAACTTCAACATCATGCCCACCTGGGGCGAGAAACAGCTTACCCAGGTCAGCAGCATCCAGTCAGGCGCAACAGGCCAGGCCTTGGGCGTCGAAGATGTGTTGTTCCATGCCAAGAAGCTGGCGGGCACGCTCGGTACCGACATTTCCATGCTCGGCTTTGCCGATCAACTGAGCGGGGGCCTTGGGGAGGGCGGATTCAACCGCACCAGCAGCCAGGGCGCCGAGCGGGCCCGGATGCTGCGCACCAGCTACACGAAGATGGCTAACGACACCATCGACCGCCACATGATGGCCAAGTACGGCAAGTGCTGGTCCGAGCAGGACCGCCCCTACACGGTCAACTTCTACGGCTCCATCGCTGCCCTCGAGGCTGAAAAACAAATCAGTTCCGAACGTGCCATGAACAAGGCCGCAGTCCTGGTCCAGGTGCTGGCGCAGTTGCGTGAAGTGGGCATGAACCAGGAGACCAACAGCTACTTGCTGGCCAAGACAGCAGAGCTTGACCAGGAGCAGGCGGACACGCTGGCCAAGGGCCTTGCCAACGCCAAGCCACCAGCACCGCCAGGCATGGGCGGTGGCTTTGGGGGGGATGAAGGTATCGATCTGATACCGCCAGGCGGCGACAGCGGCAACAACGAAAACGAAGGGGATCAGGACTAATGGGTACGCGCACGGGCGTTATTCGCTACAACATGAACGAGACCGGGCGGACCTTCACCGGCACCCCGCGCAAGGTCGATATCGACGCCGCTATGCGCGTGGTCAACGGCGCAGCAGTGCAGGAGGCGGTCAAGAATGGCGATATCGTCGGCTACATCGGCCACCAGAACCGGGAAAAGTTCGGCCTGGACACTCCCGAATCGGTGATCGTGAACGGCACGCAGGTAATCCTCGAGCCAGCGGTGCGCACCATCTACATCAAATGCTTCCCAGACGGCACGCTCGAGCACGAGCAGGAATTTCTCGATACCGCAGCGGGGCGCATTGGCCAACGGCTATGGGAGAGCGGCGCCTATGGCTTCAGCTCCGTCTTCTACGCCCCCGACGAAGGCGGTATGCGCACCCCCAAAAACTACTTCGGCATGGACCTGGTACGCGGCCCGAACTTCGTTGCCAACCGCAGCCCAGCAATGTTGGACAGCGTGAGTGCGGGCGGTGCTGGCGCCGAGTACGACTATGCCAGCGAGAGCGCAGCGCTTATGGACTCGATCGACCGCCATGTACAGCAGGTGGAAAGCATGGCCGCTTCGATAAGCAAGGATTATGTAGAGCAGTGCCGGCAGAACGACGAACTGGTTGAACAGAACGCGCGCCTGCTGGAGCGCCTGCGCCAGCTGGACAAGGGCGGCGCCATGCTCGACAACGCCGGCAGTGCCTCCCCTAGCAAAATGGAGCGCGGGATCCCAATGGACAGGGGCCAGGGCATGCTCGACAGTGCCGCCCGTTTCATGGCCTTTACGGAATTGCCCGGCTACCAGCCTGACCCCACGGAAGCGGAGAAGGATAAAGGGGTAGCAGCAACCATCGCAGGGGGCGTCAAGAGCGCCATGAGCGTCATTAGCTCGGTTATCAGGGGCTGACCCATGGCACTCCAACACGACGCCGCCACGGGCTTCCTGCGCGGCGAGAGCATTGCCGATGATGTCGAAAAGTACGCCCAGGAGCTGAAGCTGCTGCGCGCCATCGAGGCCAACACCCGGGATATTTCCAAGCGGCTGATGCAACTGGGTACCGCCGGCGTCACCGTCACGCCTGAGCCAACAGGTACTGCCGTCGGCCTGCCCGCGGCTGCCGCCGCCTCACCGGAGAGCAATGCACCGCAGCTGATAGCCGACAATGTCCCGGCGGTCCCGCGCCAGCCCGGCACCCGACTAGAAACCAAGCCCGACAGTCAGGCCCGCGACACAGCCAGCCGGGCAGCGGTTGCGCCGACTCCGACTGCGCTGATGCAGCCCCGGGGCGATATCGTCTCCCCGCGCCAGCCAACCATGGCCGTAGGCGAAAAACAGGGGGGGCGCGACACTCCCGAAGCCCCAGACGCCCCGCGCGCGCACGCCGCGCCACCACAGCCCACGGTTTCCGCGCAGGCTGAGCACCAGGCCCCCACAGCCGCGGCGACACAACGCGGCCAAGCTGGTAACCGAGACGCCGCCGGGCGTTTCGTTTCCAGCGGATCGCTTGACTATGCACGTTCAACCGGCGCCGGCGAGGGTGGCGGGTCCTCGAGCGAGTCGAAAGCTGTCCTCGGGGTGAAGGCGGTCGGTGGCGCCATTGTTGAGGCAGTGCGTGACTTACGGGGCAACGTCGGCGCCGGTGCCGACAGCGTTGACCCGTCGATCCAGGCGAGCAAGGAAGTGGGCGCGATCTTCACGCCCATGTTCACCATGCTCAAGCCTTTCGGGCGCATCTTTGGGCGCAACAGCGAAGCCAAGCAGGCCAAACAGCACCGGGAAAGCGTGAACTGGTGGCGCAAGATCTGGCGTGCCCAGGATGATGCGAACAAACAGAATCGAGGTCGGGGGCTGCTGGGCGTCCTTGCGATGTTCCTGCCCTTGCTGGCGGCCTTGCTGGCGCCGTTGAAGGTGCTCGGGCGCCTGCTGGGATTAGGCGCACTGGGCAAGGCCTTGGGCGGTCGCCTTCCTGGCCGTTTCGGTCGCTCCGCCCGGGGCACACCAGGTGCTGGCCGTGATCGCCGTGGGCGCAGAGCCTCCAGCGTCGGTGCCGGCAGGCAGGGAGGATCCCCTGAGGCTGATCGGACAAAAACGGGCAGAACACAATCCCAGCGCTCTGCTGGTGGCGCAGCTGCCCGCATGGGTAAAGGCCTCCTGCGCAAGCTGCCGATCATTGGCGCACTAATCGGCGGGGGGATGCTCGCTGCCGATGCCATGGCCGGTGATGACCCTGCGCTGTCCAAGGAAGAGAACAAGCGGCAGAAGTGGGGCAACGTTGGTGGCGGTGTTGGCGGGCTCATTGGCGGCGCTGTAGGCATGCTGGGCGGACCAGCTGGCGCAATCATCGGCGCCGCTATTGGTGAGAACCTTGGTTCTGTAGCCGGCGAGTGGTTGGCCAAGGTCGATTTTGATACCGCGGTAACGTCGATCAAGTCGGCCTTCGACTCGCTGGCCAGCAACACCAGCGCCATGGCCGAATCCGCCTTCAAGTCCGTAAAAGACGCCTGGGCTGGGCTGGTAAGCGCCGGCGCCAGCGCGCTGAGCGGAATGGTGTCTTGGGCTAAAGACACCTGGGACAAGGCCTCCGAGCAGGTGCTTCAGGCCCGCGACACGGTCGCTGACAAAGTCTCCACAGCCAAGTCCTACGTCAGCGAAAAGGCCACTTCCGTGGCTGATGCTGGCCGTAACGTGCTCTACAAGGCTACTGGTGGCAGGCTCGGTGCATCGGGCTCAGCAGCAGCGAAAGAGCAGATGATCCAGGCCATGGATGCGGGCGGCATCACCGACCCGAAGTCGAAAGCCATGCTGATGGCCAACGTGGACCACGAAAGCGGTGGTTTTACCAAGACCGAGGAAAACCTGAACTACAGCGCTAAGCGCCTTCAGCAAGTCTTCCCCAAGTATTACAAGAACGTCGAGGACGCCCGGGCAGACGCTGGCAACCCAGAGGCCATTGCCAACCGGGTGTATGGCGGGCGCATGGGCAACACCGAGGCCGGCGACGGCTTCAAGTACCGGGGCCGCGGTGCTTTGCAACTGACCGGCAAGGCGCAATACGAGGCAATGGGCAAGAAGCTGGGCATTGACCTGGTCAACAACCCCGACCTTGCTGCCGATCCGAAGTATTCGGCGCAGATCGCGGTGGCGCACTGGAAGGCGTCTGGCGCGGACAAGGCAGCCCAAGCCGGTGACCTGGTCGGAGCACGCAAGCGCACCAACGGCGGGACCAACGGCCTGGCTGACGTTGAGTCCAAGTATGACGCCTACCTGGCCCAGGCCAAGGCGGGCGACCTGACGCCTACCCGGCGCGCCGATGAAATGAAGGTTGCTGCCCCGGAGCCGGTGAAAACGGCTGTAGCCAACACCATGGCCACCATCAGGCCGGGCCAGCCACGAGTGGGCGCGCAATCTGGTACCGGTCCAGTTGGTGTGCTGGCGCCAGCGCAGCCAGTCGCGGCCAAGCCAGCCAGCCCAGCTGGCCCGGCAGCTGCGGCCAAGGCTCCAACCGTGACCCCGATCGGCGTGATGGCGATGACACAACCCCGGACGCAGACTGTGGCCCCGACCGCGCCGACGACGCCTGCCGCTATCGCAGCGCCGACAATGCGCAGTTATGCGCCCGCCGCAGCGGATGCCAGCCAAGCCAAGATCCCCGCTGTGTCCGAAGTGAAGACGCCACTGCCAAGCGGTGGCAAGGGCAACGCCCCGGCCCAGGTCAACCTCGAGGTGCCGCTGACGCAAAACGTGGGCGACAGGTCCATTGCCCACGCCGCAGCCGGCGGCATCGGAATGCACTACTAAGGTTGCAAACCGCCAGCAGGGAGCCCCGGCAACCTGGGCCATGATGGGTGCAAAGCATTGTGAGCACCCACCATGGCCGAGCCCCTAAACACCGAGCTGCTGTTTCGCATGATCGCGCACTGGTGGCGGACCAAGCCGAACACCTATTACGGCAGCACCTACGGCAACCCTGCCGACGACCTGCTGCAAAAGCCCCTGAGTACGTCCCTCGGGGACTGGTACCTGGCCAAGATGATTGAGGACATCCCCGTGCTGGGAGCACTGCCGGCAGGGATGCTCAATCTGTACGTGACCCAAGAGGGCGTCGACATCAAGGACGTTCACATCGAAGTAGCAGGCCAATCGATCCAGCTTTCCGATCTATCCGAGGTATCCCGTGGCAATTACTAAGGACCAGTTCATTCAGGATGCCGTCAACGAAATCGCCAATTACCCAGACCTGGCGCGGCGATTCCAGATTGGCGACCCCCTTATCAAGATGCACCTGGCGGCGATGGGCGCCATGCTCAGTGACCTTTCATCGCAAGTAGAACTGACCACGGGTGAGGTGTATTTGAAGGCCCGCGACGTCACTGTATTGGCGGACGCTGCGGTTAAGGGCGTGCTTCCCTATGGTGTCCCATGCGTTGCGAGCATCACCGTCACCAATACCGGTACCGCAAAGCTCAACATCATTGCCGGGCGGGTGCTCCGCGACCAGAACGGGCGCTTATGGCAGGTGACAACCGGCGCTTCGATCGCGGTGAATGCCACGGGCACGATCGTCGCACGCCAGGTGGCGCAGCGGACGATCACTCACACCGTCATGCAAAACCAGCCGTTCTATGTGGTGACGGTGCCAGAGCCTGATATCGGCCACATTGCTGAAGTGCTGGTCGAAGGCTGGGAGTACACCCCTGAATTCTGCAACGTCCAGGACGGTGACCAGATCTACCATATCCAGTCGAACGAGTTCCTAGAGCTGGGCCTTGTGTTCGGGGTAGACGGACTCGCCGGCAAGCAGCCCGACATGGGGCTTCAGCTGAAAATCTCAATTTACGACACAGAGGGCGACATCGATCCGAGCGCGGGGATGGCCTTCTACTTTGAATATGGCGCTGCCACCGAAAAGGCGACCATGGAGCTGACCGAAATCAGCCAGGTCGGCGAGGCGCCCATGAGCCTCACGACCATGCGGGAAGTGTGTACTTACCCTGGCATCTACAGCGAGAACGCTGTTTTCCGCTCCAACTTCGACTTCCTGGTGCGTAAACACCTGGGCGCCGTAGTCTTCCTGAACGTCTGGAACGAACTGAAGGAAGAGGAAGTTCGGGGGGCCAACATTGCGAACATGAACCGCCTGTTTGTCTCCGTACTCAAGAACGGCGTAACCAAGGCCGTGCTCGAAGCGAAGGTGCGGGCCATCATCAAGGCCGCAGACGACAGCTACCGGGTCAACTTCGTGGATGTGGTCGAGAAGCCGATTTCGCTGAAACTCACGCTCTATGTGCCGTCGACCTACGACGTAGCAGCAGTTATCCAATCGGTGCGCGAGGTGCTGCTGGCCAACTATGGGCGTGATTCTTCGTGGGCCAAGCGCGGGGAGGCGAAGATCCTGCGCAAGGATATTTACGACCTGCTGCGCAAGAGTATTCCAGCACTGACGCAGCGGATCGCTGACATTACTGTGGACTCGGTTGGCAGTACCGAAAACGACCTGCCCGAATACTTCCGATATGTGACTGAGGCAAGCCTTACCGTATTGGCCGAGGGCGCATGATGGAACTGAAACCGTTACAGCAGAGCGCAGAATTCGACAACCTCGAAGCCCAGTTCAAGGCCTTGTTCCTGAGCCTGTACAGAAAGCGCCTGGGCGGGCAGGTTGATGAAGCGGCATCGCTGGGCATGCCTCACCTGGGCCCAGACTCGCTGATCAGCCGAGAGCTGAACAACGACGGTCTGGCGCTGATGAGCAACACGACGGATGCCAGGACCAGAATGCTGTTCAAGGCCTGGCGCTACCTCAACCCACAGCGCGGCACCGCATTCCTGCAAATCTACCTGACCGCGCTTTTTGGCAGCGTCTTCTCTGTGGACCAGCTGTGGTGCCCGAAGAACGGCATCTATCCGGTGGACGCGATCAGCGAAACGGAGGTGCAGACGCTGGGTCACTCCCTGGACAACTACTTCCTGACCAGCCGATTGCGCGTTGATATCGACACCTTGATCGTACCCACGCGGGTATTGATGGCCGCCCGGACGGCGGTACCAGCCCGGATTGTCCTGGAGATTCGCGTGGCCAAGCGCGTGCGCTTCAACCTGGGCGTGGGTATTGCCGCATCTTCTGCCAAAGTCGGGCGCACGCCTTTCCGTCGAAGCATGCAAACCCACCTCCTGTAGCCCTTTTTGCGGCTCGTACCATTCAGCCAAACGCACGTATGCACGCATTGAGGGCTGTATGGCTACTATCGGAACGATCTCGCCCGTATTGACACTGGCCGGCAAACAGGCAATGGCCGCCTCCGGGTCCGGGGTCGCTCTCAAAATTGATGGGGTGACCTTCGGCAAGGGCTTATACAAGCCCACCGGCAACGAGGTTGGCATGAAGTCGCAAGTCGGCGCCAAAGTCACGGTGCGTGCTGGCGCTCGACCAACCCCATATCAGCTGCGCATCATCAGCGTATGGAACGAGAACGTTGGCCAGGTCCCGATCACCGAAATCATTTGGTGGCAAGGCGCTGTTCCAGTCTTCGTGTGGGCGGTTGATAACGTCAATAACGCGCTGACGGTCAAGACTGACGGGGCGCCGTTCGTTCTCTTCAGCGATCTTGGTTTTGCCGACCAGGCGCCGAACAGCATCAGCTTTGTCATCGATCCGACCGAATCTGTGGCCCTGGCGGCGCTGCTGTCGCACGAAGTCGAATCGGAAGATCCGCACACCCAGTACCTGCCGTGGTCGCGCTTCCCTGACGCAATGTCGTATATGTGGGCCAAAACAGTCGCTGGCAGCGCCAACGCCATCGTGCTGACCATGGGAACGGGTGTCGACGTCCAAGAGTACCTGGTCGGCCAGACATTCCGCTTCCAGGCGGCCTTCAACAACACCGGGGCTGTGAGCGTGAACGTCAACGGCCTGGGAGCCAAGGCCTTCGTCAAGAATGCGGGCACGCCGCTGACTGCTGGTGACATCATCGAAGGGGCGGTCTACGACGCGATCTTCGACGGTACCCGTTTCAAGCTGGCGAGCCAGGCCGGCGCCATCACGCTCAACAACACGTTGACTTCGGCCAGTACCACCGAAGCCCTCACCGCGGCTATGGGCAAGAAGCTCAATGACGAAAAGCTGGCCCTGGATGCCGCTAGCGTGGCCCTGAAGCTCGGTGGAGTAACGTACCTGACCGTCACCGCAGCGCTGATGAACCTTGGTGCCGGGATTGAGGCAGTCAGGATCAAAGGTTTTGACGTCTGGCACGCCGGCAACCAGCTGGCGCTGGGCACCACCGGGGCCACCGGGCGTACTGCGCTGGGGCTCGGTACCCTGTCCACCCAGAACGCGGACAATGTGAACATTCAGGCCGGTGTGGTTAAAGCCGCATTGACGCACTCCCACGGCTATTTCGTCATGGCGCCCTTCAGCGATGTTTATGACGATGGCTCTCTGTTACGCATGTACTGGAATGGCCTCACCGAGTCGCTGGAACTCCGCAACACCGATGGCGGTTATGTCACGATCAGCGCCAACTACTTCGCCGGCGACGGCAGCAAGCTACGCAACCTCAATGGTTCCTATATCACCGCCGGCCTGATTGCCGCCGAGCGGCTGAACCTGCTGAACATCGGTACCACCGCAGCCACCGCGCGTGCCGCCCTAATGCTGGGTGCTGCGGCCATGCTGGGCGTGCAACTGAGCACTGCGGACGAAACAGCCGGGGTACTGATGCTCAACGGCGCGCATGGCCTGGGATCAACTTCGCCGCGCTCTATTACTCTTGCCGACACCACCACGCCAATTGGGCACTACCGTGTGCTTCAGGCCGACCCCGACAACCCGTTCGGCACCAACTGCACGGTGGAGATTGAGCGCTTCCACGCGAATGGCGGGATCAAACAGACCGTCACCAACGTGTATGTCCCCAGCAGCAACCGGCAGGCCTATCGCACCTGGAATGGCGTGTCCTGGACGGGCTGGATCGAAATCTTCACCAGCCTCAACTCGCTGGCGCTGGGCACCACTCCATCGTCTGCCCGTGCTGCGTTGGAACTGGGCACCATGGCCACCCAGAACGCAGATGCGGTGAACGTAACCGGCGGCACGGTCACAGCCGTCCTCAACCACAAGTCCGGCTACATGACGTTCGCGCCTTTCGACGCGGCGCGCGACGACGGCTCGGTTATGCGCGCCTACTTCGACGGCAATACCGGGCGGCTGATCTTCTTCAAGTCGGCAGGAGGCAGCGGGCCGACGGCTGCAACCATTGCGGCAACAGCATTTGCAGGCGACGGTAGCTTGCTGACCGGGTTGAATGGCTCACAGATCCTCACGGGCATCATTGCCGCGGCGCGCCTGGGCATTTTGAACATCGGTACCACTCCAGCAACCGCGCGCCAGGCGCTAGAGCTGGGGTTGGCGGCGCTGGCAGACCTCACCACCAGTGCAACAGACGGCACTGCTGGTCGCGTTACCCGGGTTGGCGATTTCGGCCTGGGCGCCGCTACTTCGCCGGTTATCAGTGACGTAGAACAGGCGGACCTGCGCACTGGCTTTTACGAAACCGGGAACGCTTATGCCAACCCGCCAGCGCCTGACTTGACCAGCTATGGTGATGGAATCCTGAACATTGCCCGCTCCGGCGGGGCGTTCTATCGCCTGTTCTTCAGCCGCACGGCTCATAGGCTGTTTTTAATTCGCCTCGGCGCCACTGGCGGCTCGCCAACGCGCAGCGAACTGTGGCACTCCCTGAACCAGCTGGCGCTCGGCACCACGCCGAGCACGGCCCGGGCTGCCCTGGATCTAGGTTCGATGGCCACTCAGAACGCTGACGCAGTAAACGTCAGCGGCGGTCAGGTGAAGGCGCAGCTAAGCCACTCTGGCGGCTACCTCACCATGCTGCCCTTCAGTTCTGTCTTTGACGACGGATCGACGCTGCAAATGTACTGGAACGGTACCGCAGCCACCTTGTCGTTGCGTAACAGTGCTGGCGGTTACGTCACCATCGGAGCCAACTACTTCGCCGGCGACGGCAGCAAGCTGAGCAACTTGAACGGCTCCCAGGTCACCACCGGCACCATTGCCGCTGCCCGCCTGGGCCTATTGAACATCGGCACTACCCCAGCCACTGCGCGCACGGCCCTGGAACTGGGTACCCTGGCCACCCAGAACTATGGGGCGGTCACCATCACCGGGGGCACGATCACCGGTACCTTCGCGCTCCACACCACGGGGAACGCCGGCAGCGCTACCAAGTTGGCCACCCCTCGCAATATCAACGGCGTTGCCTTCGACGGCACCGCAAACATCACCGTCACCATCACCTCTGCGCAGGCCGGCGTGGCGATTTCCGGGCAAGGCGCCGGCACCCTCGGAACCTACTCATTCATGCGCAACCAGACTGGCGCACTCATCAACATTGGAGACGAAATACCGGGCTCGAGCCTGCGCTACAGCGGTAGTAATACCCCGTCGGCCACTGTACCGCCTGGCACCTGGCGCTGCATGTCCTACGCCTACCCGAACGAGTCCGGCCTTTTCATGAGGATCGCGTAATTGGAAACCCAGATTGAAGTCCGTGCACCAGCGTTCAACGAAGTGGGCACCATCGATTGCGAGCTGAATCACCCAGACTTGGGCTGGATCAAGTTCACCGCGTCCCCTGATGACTGTGAGCCGATGGGCCGTGAGGTGCATGCCGCGCTGCTGGCTGGCGCCGCTGGCGCTATCAAGGCCTACGACCCTACCATCGCGCCGCGCTTCGTCCCGTCGACTATCACTCGGCGCCAGGCCCTGCTGGCGCTCCTGGACATCGGGATGCTGGACGACCTCGAGGCCGCCATTGCCAGCATCGAAAGCGCGATCGACAAGCGCAAGGCCCAGATCGAATACGACACCGCGGAATGGTCGCGACAGAACACCTGGTTGAAGGCCATCACCAGCGAAATCGGCATGACCCCCAGTGGCCTGGATGACCTCTTTATCAACGCCTCAACCCTGTAGGAACGATCCCCATGAGCAACCTGAATACCTGCATCGCCTTCGTCAACGGCCAGTGGGCCCGTTTCAAGACTGTAGAAGAACTGCTCGAAGCCATCCGAAATGCTGGCGATACCGTCGTACCTGGTGGCGATGCCGGTCTGAGCGATAAGGAATGCGCCGTGCTCCAGCGCGCAATCCTCACCCAAGGTGAGAGCGTAACCCTCGATATCCAGCGCATCGGCGCCGAAGCCTCGGGCTTCACCAACCTGAAGATCTACGACCACGAAGGCCTGATCGTGGATGCCGACACCCTGCGCGAGCGCGGCGTCGACCTGTCCACCTGTGCGGAAGTGATCATGGTGGAAAACCAGTGGATTCCGGTGGCCTTCATCCAGGAGAACATGGACCAGAACGTGCTGGCGCAGCTGGACGGCCTCTATTGGCCTGGCCCGCTCATGCACACCCAGCTGTACAAGCTGCTGCACCGGGCCATGAAAGGCGAAGCCATCAGCTTCCTGGAACTCAAGCAAGCCGCCGACCAGGCAAAGCTGGCTCAGGATGCTGGAGAGCCTGAGCCGGTATAAGTGCCGCAAGAGCCGGCGGATAACACATACGCTCTTCCAGGGGCGGGGGCAGCTCGGTTACGGGCTGTCCTTTTTTGGGGGTGTAATGACTCAACTCAACGGAAGTTTCATCCAGCAGAAAGAGGCCTTCGGCTGGTACATGCTCAAGTGGTTCCAGGGTTTGTACGCCGATACTCCGGCGCTGAAAGAATTCAAAGCCCGCCCACCAGCCCAGGCCATGCAATGGGCACCGTCTCGCATGATCGACCAGGCCGAGGCGATGCTGGCGCAGTACCGGAAGAACGAGAACGGGCCCAAGGCTGCAACGTCCAAGCTGCCGATCGTCATTCTGGCCACGGACGATGATTTCTTGGGTACCGGCCCGGACTGGGGCGGTCAGCACACCGGCTTCAAGCGTATCCAGATCCTGGACGGCGGTTCCTGGTACGACCATCGCCAAGACATGCACGACCGCCGGATTCAGGTCGTCATCTTCGCCAGTGACCCGGATACGGCAAAATCCATGGCCGCCCAGCTGAGCGCCTACATGCAGGAGCCCCAGCACCGATACTTCGATGCCATGTACCAGTTCGGGCAATACAAGGTGCCATCGCCAATGCAGCTGGAAACCAAGCGCATTGACTGGATGCGGGTAAACCACGACCTCAAAAACATCAAAATCCTGGCTGGCGATGTCGCGCTCAAGTGCATTGTCCCAGTATTCCGCGCCCCGGGCGAAGGTGAGCAGAACGACGGTTCGGACAACATTCCGCCGGGTTACCCGGTAGTCAGGAAGGTCCATGCACAGCAAAGCTCCGGTCCCGACCCTGAGCACATGGTGAAGCACGTTGAACGTATTTCTGAGTGAGCGGGGCGACCAGATACCCACGGATGTGGTTATCCGATGGGTTAACCGCTCGGACCTGACGCCGATCCCACGAAACCTGGAGTTCACTGTAAAGCTAATCAATGGCGTTGAAGAGCGCCTGAAGAAGGGCGTCACGGTGTGGTCTGGCCGGGAAAACCTGGCGTACAAGATCGTCAAGACAATGCGCGATCCTCCCACTGGACAGGTCCAGGGGCGTGATCAGCAGCAGTCCATGAGCGTAACCGCCCTCCTGGAAAGCTGTGCCCCGCTGGCCGAACCTTTGGCCAAGGCAGTGGTGCTGCGTGATGCGGCACTATCGAACGTGCTGCGCAGTTGTGGCGCCTACATGCGCATCGGGAGCGACTTTAACGTGCCGCGGTTCACCTGTTTCCGCGGCAAGCAGCCAAGCTACAGCCTGGCGACCGTGCTACAGGAAGAAGGCGCGGTTCTGGTGATGAGCGGCGGGCAGCTACAGGCCATGCGTCTCACTGACCTGGCACGCCAGACCCCAGTCGATACCATTGGCCAGGTCGACAGCAGCGCGAAGATAGACAGCGAATTTTTAGAGCGCCAGCACGTTCCCAGCTGGTACACAGTCGACGACTCCGGCGCGATCGTCGCCGGGCCGATGGGTGATTCGCGGGTTGTGCAGTTCATGCCGCGGGGAGACAGGCACCAGCTGCGTAACTCGTCGTGCGTCCTGGTGCGCACCAAAATTGTCGACTCGCAACAGTGCCAGCAGATCCAGGCCGGCCAGGTGGTGAATGTGGCTGGGGAGAACCTGGTGGTGATGACTGCCGCCCACGCCGCGGTGCAGAAGACTGGAGCCATGGAGAGCAGCAGCCGTTTGTGGCTGGGGAGTTTGGTCAATGCTACCTAGCCTTGTACCGGCCTTTGTCCGGGCGGTAGATCGTGGCCGGCGCGAGATCCGCGTAGAGATTCCACCCTTTACCGATGGCGCCAACGATTGGCCCGTTGCCGAAATGTGCTACCCGATCGGGGATGATTCATCCAACACAGAAATCCGGGTGGTAGTCGGCATGCCCGTGTGGGTGGCGTTCCGCGGTGGTGATGAACGCTATCCCATTATCATGGGCCATCGCCCCGTAAATATGGGCAACGAGGTTGGCACCAGACGCTGGAACCACGACAACATCGAACACAACTCCGACACGAAGCATGCCATCAACGCCGGCCAGGAAGTGGTCATTGAAGCGGGAGCGGCAATCACTCTGGTGGTAGGTGGCACCTCGCTCAAACTGACCGAAGCCAGCATTGCAGCCATTGCGCAAGCTCACACCATCGAGGGCCCGGTCACCCAAACCGGGGGCGACATGACCAGCGATGATATTAGCGTGCAGCACCACAAACACCCAACCGCTGCGCTTGGCACGCCAAGCGAGCCAATGTGATCCAGGGAGGCAAACCTCGCCCAGGAAGGGCTCGCCCCGCACGCACAATGGACCCCAAACCAATCTCAGGGGTCCACCGTGCCGCAAACCAACGCTCTCGACTTTTCCACCCAGGCTGGCGCCGACACCGCGCTCAAGCAGGTCAGCCAGTTGCTGGGCCGAGCCGGCCAGACCGTCGTTTCCACCGAATTCAGCCCCAAGCCACGCCGGTCCTCGGATACCACCTACCGCGAGGCGCTGCTGGTCTTGGCCAGCGGCCAGACTATCGCCCTGCGCGTGAATAGCACCGGCGACATCTACCAGGTGTTGCTGAATGGCTCGGTGAAGCCGCTCAAGGAACACACCGACACGGCCAAGGCCGTGGCCGAGATTGCAGCCATGGCAGAGAAGAACCAGGCCGCCTTCCAGAAGGCCCAGGCCCGCAAAGCCGTGGCGCTTCCCAAGGGTATGAGCACACCGAAACCCAAGCAGGTCGATGTGCTCACCCAGCAGATTGCCGACCTGGATGCGCAGATCGGTACCAAGCAGGCCACCATTGCCGAATTGAAGGCCAAGCTGGAGGGAGGCGCGATGACCGATTCCATCCCGCGAGAGCTGGCTGACCCGAACTGCGCAGCGCGGGAAGTGCTGATGCAGCTGGCGAAGGCCGACGGTAACGCCCTCGAGGATGGCCAGGTAGCAAGCAAGGCTGGCCGCAACGTCCTGATTGAGCTTGGGATGGTCGACCGCTACACCGAACAGGGTGAGAACGTCCTGAGCGACAAGGGCCGTGCCTGTGCCGCCATGCTTGATGCCGTTGTCCGCGAAGAACCTCCGGCAGCCGCGGAGCCTAACGCGCATGAGGCCCCGGGGGTTCTTCCTTTCGCCAGTGCCTATGTTGCTGCTACCGAACTGGCTGCGGCCACGGGGACCATGCTGGACAGCGCCACGGCCTCTACCGAAGGCGCAAAGGCATACCTGCAAATCGGGCTTCAGATCGTGGAGCACAACGCTCCAATTAGCCTGGAGAGCGGCGATATCGCCCAAATGCGCCACCAGGTGCGCATGGCCGAATCGTTCCGGGCTGCTCTGGCCATGCTGGACAAAGCCGGCACCCGGCAGATGGATGATCAGGCGCTGGAGCAACTGGTGGCCATCGCCAAGGCGGATGCCGCGACCGAGGACGAAATTCAGGACCAAGACGCACTGGCGACCCTGCTGGCGCTGTCCATGGTGGATGTGGCCGAGGGTATCTACTTTCTCACCGAGGAAGGACGGCAGCACCTGAATGCGAACGGGATGGACGCCTACGGTGAGCCCTTCAACGAGTGAGGGGGCCGACAAGCAAAAAAGACTATCGAAAACATTATAAAATTGTTGTTTAATTGCCGGGTAAATGTCCGGGGATATTTTTATGCAATCGCGTCAAATGGAATGTGACCGTTTCAACTTGCTGGGATCGATCGGGGGTGCCCGATGATCCTGGCCGGCGTTCAAGTCGATGAGCGCGCCATGCTCGCATCTGCAATGCGCAATATGCGCCCCATCCGAACCCCCACCATGCGCTGGGCCTTGGTCCGCGATTACTTCTCCATCGGCTCAACTCAGGCCTACGCCCTGTGCCGCGAGTTTCGCCTTGACCCTGAGGAAAGGCTGAAGCCATGAGCCAAGAAACCCTGTCCTACGTTCGCGCCTTAGTGCATCGGGCCCAGAACGAAGGCGCTCGCCGTATTGAGTTAAGTCTCAAGGACCTTGAGGAGCTGCTACCGCATGCCGAGGCAGGCCTGCGGCGAGAGCGCGTGGCGACGCCGATGAAGACCGCCGGCTGGGTAAGCCCCGGGGCGCTGCGCCGGCTGAACGGTAAGCGCAAAGGGGATCGAGCTATCAAGCTGCTCCGATTCAAAACCGACGAGTTCAACACCGAAGTTTTCTTCTGCGACAACCTGCGCGAGAAGGAACAGGAAGGCATCGCAGCTGGCCAGGCCAGGGAGGCAGCGAAAGCCGCCCAGGAGCGGGAAAGTGTTTGAATGGGACGGTTTTCTTTGGATCGTGCTGCTGGGGCTGCTGTGCGGCTACCTGAGCGGCGGAGCACTCGCCGGCACCCTGTGGTACAGACGCTGTGCGGACCTGGAAAAGAAGGCGCTTGCTGCATACCGGGAACTCCATGAAGCCGACTGCGCGTTGCAGGCAGCGCTTGACGAACTGGACAAGCTCGAGGGCCAGGTAGAGCAAATGGCGCAGCTGCTAGATGGGGAGAGGGCATGAGCGCTTGCGATCGTGATGCGTTCGAGGCCGCGTACCTGGCAGAGCAGCTGCGGCGCTGCGGTGAGGGCTTCCGCTCTACCGTGTTGCACCAACTGAGCGAGCGAAAGCCTGATGGCGATTACCTGCACTACCTCGACTCCATGGCTTGGACGATGTGGCAGGCCGCACGCCAGGCGCCGCTTGCTGACGATCAGCTGGCCGATGTCCTTCAGGGAATGCAGAAACTGAGTAGTGACCTGGGCGGTGCCCGCGGGCACTCCCACCTTGGGAAATGGGCCAGGGCAGCACGACTGAGCCTTGATGCAGGCTTTGAAGCAATCACTGCATTGTTCTTCGACCGCGCGAGCGTGCTGGCGCAGAACGAAGCCTTACACCCTGACGCTAAGGCCTACCGGTTTCTGCGTGACCAGGCGGTTAGCGCGCGTGCCAGCTGCGGTGACGTACCGATGGTGCGGCGCGGGCTGGGTGAAGTACTCCACGGCAAGGCGCTGGACCAGGCAGTGGCAAGCGCGCTGGAGAAGCACGGTTGAGCCTGGACCATTACACCGACCAGGCCTTGATAGACGAGCTGCTGAATCGGCGGCTCGAAAAGGAACGGGGTTGGGACAACGTCGAGTACTGCCACAACTGCGCCCGGTTTAAGCCCTGGACTCGCCGGGGCGAGCCTCCAGCTGATTACAACCCCTGTGGGCTTGGCCACAAGCTGCATTTCCGTATGCCTGAGGATTGGGAAGACCCGCATTGCGAACACGGCTTCTACAGGCGGATTTGCAGCGACAGAGCCGTGATTGAGCCGCCGGCACCTGGTCGGCGCCCACCGCCCGCGGTGCCCCCGCGAGGCCGACCAGGATGGGCGCAATCAGCCAAACCTAGCGACAAATCTTGATCCCCTCCCCCACGGCGCCCCTCGGCGCCGTTTCTGTATCTGTCTCACCCCTAAAAAACATTAGCGAAATACCTGTAAAAATCGCGCATAATGTCCGGGGATACTTTTTAGCGGCCTGACAGGCCATTTGGGGGGACTGTATGCACGGAAAGCGGGGCCTTGATCGCGCCAGCTATGACACTGATATCGAATTCGAGCGCGCAGTTGATGCTGCTGCCAGCCAGCTCGATGCGGGCGGGCAATTGCGGCTCATGCTTTCGCTCATGCGCGATTGCCGCGGCTGCGGTGCAGAGGTAGTGCCTGGCGGCGTTGAGATTCGGACCGCAGCCCAGCACCAGGTCAGCTGGCTGATCTGCAAAGCCTGTGAGCACAGAGTGCCGCTACTCCCGAGCTGCCAGGCGTCCTTGGGCAGAGTTGTGACTGTGTGGAATGAGACCCCGCTAACTATCGAAGCCGAGGTCGCCCATGTCTGAAGCCCGTCTGGCGCTGCGTGCGATCGCCAACCATTTGACCCGTTTTGCCTACCGCTACAGCAGCGAAGTCGCCTTGCACGAGTCGATGGCCAAGGTGCTGGAAGACAACGGCTTTGCCTTCACCCGTGAGTACGCCCTGGATGCTCGCAATCGCGTGGACTTCTGGGTGGATGGCATCGTGATCGAAGTGAAGGTCGACGGCTCCATGTCCGACGCCCTGCGCCAAGTAGACCGCTATATCAACCTGCCGCAAGTGACCGGTGTGATCCTCGCCGGCACGCCGCGGTGGGCGTCTCAGCCGCTGGTGGAAAAACCGGACTGGCAGAACAAACCCTTCGAAATGATCCGCCTGGTGAGGCAATACCTATGACTTTTGGTGCCGTCGACTTCAACGGGCGCAGCTGGTTCATCAGTTGTGAGCCGCAAGTGCGCTCCCGGCTCAAGCGTGTATTCCCCCGGATGGCGCAGCATGCGGCGGACACTCAGCAGTTGCTGGCCAGCGCCGAGAACAGCCGTGAGCTGTTGTGGTTCCTCCAGCGCTATCCCATGGATATGGCGGCGGAGGTACGCGCAAAACTCGAGGCCCTTGCAACTGAGCATGTGCAGATGGAAACGAGCCTGGCCGACCTGGTTGCCGGGCGCAGGGCCATCCCGCCATTTGAATTGGCAAAGCCTGCTCGTGAATATCAACGTGTTGCTGCGGCCCAACTGGAGATTCGGGGCGGTCTGTTGCTGGCGGATGATCTGGGCTTGGGCAAGACCGTCACCGGCATGTGCCCAATGGCGCTGCCGGCCAACCTACCAGCTGTGGTCGTGTATCCGGCGGCGCTGCCGAATCACTGGCCCGAGAAAATGGCTGAGTTCGCGCCTAACCTGCGGGTACACCATATCCGCTCAGGAAAGCCCTATCCGCTGACCAAGCAGCCCCGTCAACGCATCAAAGACCTGTGGGACACACTGCCTGACGTCATCTTGGTCAGTTACCACAAGTTGCGCGGCTGGGCCGAAGTTCTGGGCGAGATAGCACAGTACGTGGTATTCGAGGAATGCCAGCAGCTGCGCAACCCTGGCAGCGAAATCTACAGCGCCTGCCAGTATCTGGCCGCTCGTACACGCTTGCGCATGGGGCTCACTGCCACACCGATCTACAACTACGGCGGGGAGTTCTATCACGTTGTCAACGTGCTCCTACCTGATGCCCTGGGCGGTTACGACGAGTTCATACGGGAATGGTGCGTCAGCGGGTTTGGAGACAAGCCCAAGCTCGAGGACGCTGAGCTGTTTGGCAGCTACCTACGCCGCGAAGGAATCATGCTTCGCCGCACGCGGAAGGAAGTCGGGCGTGAGCTGCCGGCGCTGTCGAAGATTCCGCACGAAATCGAGGCCGATGCAAAGGTGCTGGAGAGCATCACCGGGAACGCGGTGGCGCTGGCCAAGACCATCATGGCCAAGAACGAAAGCTATCGCGGCGAGAAGATGAAGGCCGCAGGCGAATTGGACTTGCTGGTACGTCATGCAACCGGTGTGGCGAAAGCGCCGTATGTGGCGGAGTTCGTCAAGCTGCTGATCGAAAGCGGTGAGCAGGTAATGCTGTTTGGTTGGCACCGTGATGTGTACCAGATCTGGGCCGAGAAACTGGCCGAATATAACCCGTGTATGTACACCGGCAGCGAGTCCCCGGCGCAGAAGCAAGCAGCCAAAGAGGCCTTCATCCGCGGTGACAGCCGGGTAATGCTGATCAGCTTGCGCGCTGGCGCTGGCATCGACGGACTCCAGCATGTCTGTAGCACGGTGGTATTCGGTGAGCTGGATTGGTCGCCGGGCGTGCATGAGCAGTGCACGGGCCGTGTGCACCGTGACGGTCAACAGAACCCAGTGATGGCGTATTTCCTGATCTCCGACGAGGGTAGCGACCCGATCGTCTCGGATGTCCTGGGCGTAAAGCGCGAGCAGATCGAAGGGGTGCGCAATCCTCAAGACAACCTGCTTGAGCGGCTGGATACCGGCGGCAACAAGCTGCGCGACCTGGCAGCCAAGTTCCTCAAAGACAACAACGTCGTTGTGGCTGAGTCACCAGCCCCTACTCCCCTACGCGAACAGATGGAGCTTGCATGAAAGCCCTGAGCATACGTCAACCGTGGGCCTGGCTGATCACCAGGCCGGACCTGGTGAGCGCTGAAGAGCGTGCCGCCGCTGTGGCCGCTGGCCTGGTCAAAGACATCGAGAACCGTACCAGGCGTACCAACTTCCGTGGGCGCTTCCTGGTGGTGGCATCCAAGGGCATGACCTGGGACGAATACACAGACTGTGTGGCTTTCGCGCGATCGCGGGGTGTCGACCTGCCGCCCTTTGACGATCTTGCCCGGGGCGGCATTGTGGGCGCGGTTGAGCTTGTCGACTGTCTGCCTTTCAGCCCATCGCCTTGGTACATGGGCTATGTCGCCCTGGTGCTGCGCGATGCAGTGCCGTTGCCTTTCACCCCGCTGAAGGGGCAACTGGGCTTCTACGACGTCCCCTTCACCGAATCTGAACTGCTGGAAGCTGCCGCACCATGAGCACCCCAATCTACTGCCGTACCACCGGCCAGCAAGTCCTGGTCTGCCGTTGCTCTCGCTGCCATCCATACGGGCCGCCAGGGTGCCGCACACAAAAATCGGTGGGTAAATGACGTTTTATTAGTTTTAGAAACGTTTTAAATATAGTTTTGGGCAATGTGCATAAGTGGCTCAACGCCATGATTCCCGCGCTTTTCGGGATGTGCACAACCCTGTGGGCGGGTGGGTAAATTACTGATTGGGGTGGGTAAATTACGCTTTTCGGTGGGTGAATTACTGGTTTGGGTGGGTGAATTACGTTTTCCCGTGCAGGGTGGGTAAATTACGGAAACCGCGTGGTTCCTGGCCTCCAGAAAGCCCTCGGGTGGGTGAATTACGGTGTGCGGCACCCCTCAAGAGCCCGGTTTATACGGGTTCGCCCGAAAAATTCCGTAATTTACCCACCGCACGACCCTCCGATTTTCGATGGCGGTTTCTCACACCTGGTGAAAGCCTTATCATCCAGCCTCGGCTTCCTTGCCGGGTGTACATACGGATCGAATCAGGACGGAACTGCCGATGGCCTCTCAAAACTCCACTGCTGGCCCAGACGACAGGCTGAATCGCAGCCTCAAGGCGCTCCAGGCGAAGCGGGCTGAGAAGAACGCCAGGAAGGCGACCAAGCCGGCTGAAGTGCAGCAAGAGCTGTTGCCGCCGGAGGAATCCCCGCCCGAGCCCTCAAAGACGAAGCAAGCCGAAGCGCAGGTCTCCAGCGAAGCTGAAGCCAAGCCCACGCGCAAAACCAAGGCCAAGGCCGAAAAGCCGGGCCGGCGTAAGGCGGATATGCCCGGTACCCAAGGCGACTTCTTCACCCCCGTTCTGTACGACGTAGGTGCCAAGGACAGCCGCGGGGTGATGGATGTGGCCGTGTTCCGGTTGTCGAAGAAGGACAAGCGCGAAAACGCGATGATTCGCTACGAGCTACCCGATGGCCATGTGGTGGTCACTTCTGGACCGCACGGTATGGCGTCGGTCTGGGATTACGACATCGTCCTGATGGCCGTGTCGCACCTCACCGAAGCCATGAACCGGTACCAGAAGGGCAAAGGCGAAAAGCCGTCGCAGATCTTCAAACCGCATATTGGTGATGTGCTCAAGTTCTGCCGCAAGGACAACGGTGGCAACCAGAAAGACGCCGTTGTGGGCGCCCTGGAGCGCCTGAGCACTACCTTTGTCGGCATCGAGCGAACTGTCCAGGTGCGGGGTAAGACGGTGACGGTGAACGAGGGTGAGAACCTGATCGGCCCATTCAAGACCGTCAGTAATGCCAAAAAGAAGGTCGAGTACATCGAAATCAAGATTGCCGACTGGATGTACAACGAGATTACCCAAGGCAGCCGCCCGGATGTCCTGACGGTGCACCCTGACTACTTCCTGCGCGAGTCGGGCATTGCCCGGTTCATTTACCGTCTGGCGCGCAAGGCGGCTGGCCGGGGCACTGCTGCTTGGGGATTCAAGACCCTATTCGACCGCAGCGGCAGCACCGGCACGTTCAAGGAATTCACACGGGCGGTGCGGGAGCTGGTGAAGGTAAACGACCTGCCGGAATATGCCCTGGTCGAAGAGCCTGGCAAGGACGGCCCAGTGCTGCACATGGTCCATCGCGCGATCGCAGATCAGTGGAAAGAAGGCGCGCCGCCGGCTGAAGCCGAAGAACCTGAAATCGAGGAAACCACGGAAGACGCCGCCGCTAAATCCTGACCAGGTCAAACCACTCATCCATGGCTTCTTCAGTGGTCAGGATCCCCCGCTGGCGCTGCTGGAAGTGAACCAGCCCCAGGACTGCTACCTCTCCATTCTGTAGATCGGGGTGCAAGCGGTACTGCTGCCCCTTCTCGTCAATTCCGTCTACCTCAATACGTGGCGTGTATCGCGCCACACCATCGTCAAACGCCACCATTTCGTTGCCATCGGCCTGCTTGTAGCTCCTGATGGCATCGTCCCAATGCTCTTCCTGGAATAGGCAGTCATAGGCCTCGCACCGCACGTTGGTGACGAAGGCAAAGCCTGGCTCGGGTTCCTCTCGAAACTCTTCAGAGCGCTTCACGATGGCCAGCACACCGGTGACCGGATCAAGCATTGCAATGAGCGTGATGGGTTCGCCTGAGTAGCCGGTAGCGGATGACATGATCTTCATTTATGGAAATACCAATAAAAAGGTAATGTTTTTCTTGTAAGAAAACCAAGAAAATTATAATGTTTTCCTCGTCGCGGAGTGCGACTACCAGCGAGAGAAGGAAAACGTCATGCGAAAGATTGTAGGGATCGTCCCCAAGCAGGTTTTGTGGGGTTTGCTAGGCGGAATGCTGATGGCCGGGTACGGATGGGTTGGCCAAAGCGATTACGAGAATGAAGTCACGAATGCAGAGTGGTATTGCCAAATGGTGCAGGACCGCCTGTGGCCACCAAAGCCCGGCATGAGCTGCCCCGCGCCAGACCTGACCCCATCGGAACGGCTGGTTTCGCTGTAATAGAAGGCCCTGCCAGCGCGCAGGGCCTTTCTCATTCTATCCCCGGACAAATTGCTATAGAGCCCGTGGCTTTCTTCATCGTCGGCATGGCGTACCGATTAGAATGTGACATATCATAACGGCACAATTTCTCAACGACTTAGGACCCCCCATGGCAAAGACCGACGCGAAGGCCGAAACCAAGGAAGAGAAGGGCCGGAAAGCCTTCTACCTGACCGCTTCCCAGATTGAGAAGGTTCGCGGGCTGGCGTTCGAGCGCAACGTGCCTGAGTCAACGATTGTCGGTGAGCTGATCGACGCGGCCCCAGAGCCGAATATCAAGCGCGGCTGATCGCTACGCTTCGCAGTGACAAAGGGCGCTTCGGCGCCCTTTTTCGTGCCTGACAGGGGTGTAAACCCGTCCCGGGGGAGTCCTCGAGGCGCGGCTATCGTGGGACTTTCCCGCGGAGCCCGTGAAGCATGAGCGATACCTATACCCAGCTGGCCAGCGCTGCCCACAGTGGCGCCTTCGGCCTTGGCGCCAAGCGCACCCCCACAGCGGACCAGGTCCGTGCCGGCAACTACGCCAAGGGCAGCCTACGGCTGCATGGCCTGCCCATCACCATCGAAACCCCCATGTTCACCCCACGCACCGGCAAGGAAGACGGCAAGCCCTGGTCAATCGTGTGCATGGCCAATTACGGCTACATCAACGGCACTAAAGGCGCCGACGGCGATGCCTTCGATGTTTATGTGGGGCCGGTACCGGAAAGCACGCTGGTGGTCGTGGTCAACCAGGTGAAGAAGGACGGCAGCTTTGATGAGCACAAGGCTGTGCTGGGCTTCCACGACGTCGATACCGCGCTGACTGCTTACCGCAACAGCTACCAGAAAGACTGGCGCGGCATGGGCAGCTATGTCGTATGCACCGTCCGCCAGTTCAAGGCCTGGCTCAAGGCTGGTGAGTTCAGCAAGCCATTGACCGCTGGCGACCTGGTGCCGGACCTGCTGAAGGCCTCCGGCGCCGCGTTCGTTACCTGGGGCGAGAACGACCTGCCGGTAGGCGTCACGGTTGGGGACGTTATCTATGACCTACGCCGGCTCGACCAGGACAAGCTGATGCTCGACAGCGCCACCATGGCAGATATCACCGAGTTTCTGAGCGACGGCAGCATGCTCGACGCCATGGTGATCGAGTTCGCCCAGTTCGACCGCAAGGCTAACCAGCTGCTGCGCGTGATGCAGGCCGTGGCGGGCGAAGTGAAAGCCGAGTCGGTCGAGGTCAGTAAGCCTTTCAAGAACCGCGGCACTACCCAGGTGGCCATGCTCTTCAGCATGAGCGACGGGCAGAGCGTTTCGGTCTTCTTCCACAACCCGGACAGCACGCCAAACAAGCTGGCGCAGACCGACGAGTTGATCAGCTGGAAGTGGGTGCTGAACAAAAAGGACATCACAGTGGTGGTGGCACCAGAGCGTGGCCAGGACATCAGCCCCCGCCAGGTCGCACGCCGAATCATGGCCCTGGTGCAGAAGAACAGCGCCAAATTCATCAAGGCCGCTGGCGCCAGTGCAGAGAAAACAGCCCAGCTGGAAGGCCTGAAGGCTCAGGCGCAAGAGAAACTGGCCGAGGTCGACCGGCTGGACGCCGAGATTGCTGAGTTGCAGGCCAAGGTCGACGCGCTGCCCAAGGCGTCGGCTGCGCCGGCGGAAGACGGCAGCTCCCCTCCCCCGGCCAAGGATGTCAGCTACGCCCAGCGGGCGCTGGCCAAGGCGGATGCAGCCGCCGAACGGCTGAAGGCCCTGGGCGTCACCCCGATGACCCGGGAAGAGTTCATGGCGCAGGTGAACAGCGGCGAGAGTTCCGGTTTCAGCATGGACTTCCTGACCGCACGCTTGAAGGAATACCAGGACACCCTGGCGGGCGTTCGTGCCGGCACTGTGAAGCCGCGCAGCGTGGTCGGAAAGGGTGGGACCAAGAAGGCGGCAATTGCTTGGCTCGAAACGGCCATTGCTGAGGTTCAGGAAGCGCTTGAAAACGGCGGCATCACTTACCCGGTGAATGCCAACAACTACGAGTACCACCTGTCCAAGCAGTTGCGTGAGTTGGAAGCCCAGCAGACCGGCGGTACCGAGAACCAGGACCATGGGAACGGCGCCGACGACGCTGAAGCGCAGAAGATCGCGCGCTTGTTGGAAATGCTTGCCGCTGCACGGGCCAAACTGGCCGGTATGGCCCCTGGTGATGCGTTCTACGGAAACCTGGCCACCGACATCGCCAGCATGGCCAAGCAGCTGTGGGACGCGGGTTATCGCGGTCCTGAGGCCATCCAGGCTGCGCCCGAGCCGCTGGATCGTACCGCCTGGGAAGAGGCTGTGACCCAAGCACTGGCCGATACCCTGCGCTCCAGCTACGGGGATGCAGCTGGTGTCATGGAGGCGAACGAAGCTGTGGTCGATGGCCAGTTCGCGGCTGGCGCCACACCTGAGGCGGCGGCCCAGTTCATCGAGAAGGCTGCTCGGCTAGAGCAACCTGACATGCTTGGCGATGATCCATCGTTACGAGACAACCGCAGCGACCTGGAGAAGCTGACCGATGCCCTCAAGGCCGGCGATAGCTTGGGGGCGCTGAGCCTGCTCCAGCGCTTTGAGGATCCAGCGGAGTTGCGAAAGCTGGTAACCGACGCGGGCTTCAGCCTTGGGGCATCCAGCACTGTCGATGAAATTTTGTCGGGAGTAGGCCGCGACCTGGTGCGCGCGGGCCGAAACAAGGTGGATGGCTTTGGGTTGGCCGCGATGGACAAGGCAGCGCATGAAGCTGCTCAGACAGCCGCTGTGCAAGCCGCAGAGCCGTCCCCTACCCCATCGGCTACCGATACCGACGATACCGGCGATATCGCGCCGGAGGGCCGCGAAAACACCGTCAAAACTGCCAAGGGCACCAAGGTAGTAACGGGCTTCCGGGTAATCGAGGCCAAAAACCTGATCATCAGCCACGAGGCTGACGGTACCGCCAACCCTGACTATCCGGGTGAGTTGCAGCCGCGGGACCGTGCCCGTGCGACCTCGCAGGCCTGGGTGCAGAAGACGGCCCGATCGCTTGATCCCGATAGTTTGGGCCGCACCAACCGTGCCGACAGCGGCGCGCCCATCGTGGGGCCTGATCGTGTGGTTGAGTCCGGTAACGGTCGCGCCATGGCTATCCGTGAGGCCTACCGGATCGGCCAGGCTGACGAGTACCGTGAATGGCTGCTCGAGCACGCGGATTACTTCAAGGTCAGCGCTGCGAAGATCGAGGCGATGAAAGCGCCCGTGCTGGTTCGTGTGCGCGTCAGCGATGTGAACCGGGCTGAATTCGCCGTGGAGGCCAACCAGGACGACAAGCTGGCGATGACCGCCACCGAGAAGGCGCGCAGCGATGCCAAGCGCCTGGACAGCGCCATGATGGCCAAGTTGGCAGACGGTGACCTTTCCAGCGGCGCCAACCGCGCGTTCGTGAATGCCTTCCTGCAAAGCCTGGGCGATGCGGAGGCGGCGCAGTACCTGACCAGCGATGGTAACCCCACTGCGAGCCTGATCAGCCGTGTGCAAGCCGCCCTCTTCGCTGGCGCTTACGCCGACGATCGGCTGCTTGAACTGACCGCCGACGTCAGCAAGCCCGAAATCGCCAACATTGTCAGCGCCTTGAACATGGCGGCTCCCGACTTCATGCGGGCCAAGGACCTGGACCAGGTCGGCGCCGAGACTGCGGGCGAGCAGGTAGCCGACTCCCTGGAGCTTTCCCTGGACCAGGAAGCGGTCAATGCGATCCTGGATGCCACCAACATGCTGCGCAAGGCGAAGGAAAGCGGCATGGGGCTGGAAGAGTTCCTGCGCCAGGGCGATATGTTTGGCGGCGTGGATCCCGCTGTAGCGGCCATGGCCATGTTCATCAGCAAGAACAACCGCAGCGCGAAGCGCCTGGGCACTGCGTTCAAGGCCATGGCCCAGTTCGTGGAAACCGAGGCCAAGCGCAAGCAGACTGCCGGCCTGTTTGGTGATGAGCCTGCCCGGTTCGTGGACATCGTCAAAGCGGCCAATGAAAGGCTGGAGAAGGAATTCGGTGAAGGCGTGTTTGCGATCGAGCAGAATGACCTCTTCAACCAAGCACCACCAGCACAGCCGGCCACACCTGCTGTGGTCGAGAACGAAGGCGAGGACAATGCGGTGAAGGAAGCCAAGGCATATCTGGATAGCGTGATTGAAGGTACCGCCGACATGAGCGTGCCGGACAAGGTGATGAAGCGCCTTGAGGAAATCTATGCGGCCTATGGTGAAGGTGAGCTGAGTGGACTGTTTGCGGATGCTGCTGAGGCATTCGCCCAGCAGGCACTGAAGGCAACAGCCGGCGATTTCTAACCCACTGGAAACGAGAAAGCCCGCGGCATGCGGGCTTTTTCTTGTGCAACAGGAACAAGATGCGCACCTGGTATAAATTGCGCAATCAAATGTCACGCGCAGGCTACTCAAGTTAAATCAGTTGCGTCACCTGAATAAGTTACGCCACTTGCATCAGTTGCGTAAGTTATTCGCCTTGCTCGCTTTCCTGGCTGGCGTCAGCGTCTACCACGGTGGCCAGCAGCGCGATCAGCTCGGCTCGAGGCATTGCCTTGAGGGCTTTTACACCGGCTCGGATTACGTCGCTTCGGGAAGCTTTGAACGTGCGCGGGGCCAGCGAGAGCTGGTCGATTTGCTTGTTCGTCTTGTCATCCAACGAGAAGTTGGTGCGTTTGAAGGTCGGCCCTTTCGGCTTCTTGGCCGATCTTTGAGGTTCGGGTACTGGCTCCGCCTGTGCTTGAACAGGCGCCCCACCGATGAATCTCTTCAGGTCTTCTTCATTCGCTGTGCTCTGGCGAGCGGCGACACTCGCTGCGTCGAGCCCTTTCAATCCTGCCATGATCTGTTACCCCACAGTTCCAGTGCGATGGCGCGAATCTCTTCTTCGGCCTTCGGGTCAATGTTGTTCTCGAGGACGCTCAGGCCATCTTCCTCGGCGTCATCGTACGAATTTCGGTTCATGGTAATGGCGTTGAGGGTTGGTAGGCCGAAGGACTCGCACGCCTGCTTCGCGTCCAGGATGCGATACACCTGGCTCGGAAGGGCCGGGCATTGCGACACGAGTGCGCGCACCTGCAAGTCAGGGTTCAACGACAGCGCCATACGCATGAGGCTGGCGATGTTCGGCAGAGTTTTCAGGTCTCGGCGCTTGGGGCGGAATGGAATGATCATGTAATCAGCAATGGTCATTGCCGCACGCAGGGCGTTGGAGTCAGCACCGCCTGCGTCGATGACGATGTGTTTGTAGCGGGTGGCCTTTTCCTTCAGCCATTCGCGGATTTCTCCGCTGGCTTTCGCGTAATGCACCAGGGCGGCCTTGGGGTATTTCTCGCGCATGCTTTCGCGCTCGGCAGCCCATTCATAGCTTGTTTCCTGCGGGTCAGCATCCACCAGCAGGACGTCGCCGCCCGACTGGGCGATGAGTACAGAAAGGTTCTGTGCCAGGTTGCTTTTGCCTACGCCGCCTTTCTCGGAGCCCAAAAGAATGATCATTGCCAGTCCTCGACTTGTTCTACTTGGAGAAGTTACCTAATTGGCGCAACTTGCGCAATTAGGTGGTGTTGCGCAGCTTCTGTCAGTTGCGCATGGCGTGCAAGATACGCAACGTGCATAACTTGCGCAAGTCGTGCAATGCGAGCAACTTGCGCAAGTTGCACAAAAAACATATTGCATTGGGGCGGAAACCCGCCCATCATGGCGCCATGCCATCCCGGCACCTGAGCCCATCCTTGAAGGAAGAACCCATGCCAGCACGGAAACAAATGAGCCTGAAGCAAATGGAAACCATCGCTAAAGCCAAGGTGTACGACTGGAACGAGAAGCATCCGAACGGCGCTTTCGTCAGCTATGAATCGGTAATCGGTCAGGGCGAAACGCACCGCGGCTGGGCTCGCGGTGGGGCCATGGTCCAGTCCTGTGAGGCGGTGATTTTCATTGAAGGGTATTCCGGCTTTGTGTCCCTGGAGCACTGCACGGTCCTCGACGCTGATGTGCTGCCGGTGCTTAAGGTCACTTTCGTGGACAGCGGCCAGGACTTCACCGAGTGGTATGTGCGTGACGGCGTGGTTATCGATTGCCAACCCGCACAGGGTCGCCACTGGGTCGGCAGTCGTGTCTTGAACGCTGATTCGCTGGAGTCCGGTTCGACTGTAGAGCTGGTTTCGCCAACCACGGGGGAGGCGACACTGTTGAACCACCAGGTGGAGCACGCCGAAGTGCTGACTGGTGAGCTGGCCAGTGACGTCGAGGCCTTTGGCCGTAAGTGGGCGGTGATCAAGGGTATCCCCGCATCACAGTTGGGTCTGTAATAACGGCTTGAAGACGACACCCCACACTAGGAAAGGAATCACGATCATGCCGTCGAAGATCGAATGCCCCAAGTGCCAAGGGCCGCTGACTGTCTGGCTGGACATTGATGCTGCGGTGCTGTTCAGCGTGTCGCGCTCCGGTAAGCTGAGCAAGCGTGCCATTGAGGACAATACGCAGAGCGATGGCCGTAGCGGCTTAAAGTGCCAGGCGTGCAGCTGGAAGGTGCTGGGTAGCAAGGTTGAAGATGATGCGCTGTTGCAGGTCATCCGTGACGCGGATGACGTTTTGAGTACGCTTGAGCTGAAAGTCGTTCCGCGCAAGAACTGAACCCCCACCCGCCGATAGCGGATTATCCAGACCAAGAGAGCAAGGAGCAGCACCGATGGCGATAGAAGATGTGAAGCGACTGCAAACCGTGAACGGCCACACTCAGGCCCAGCGCTTGCTTGATGAGGGCTGGCGAATCCTGGCAGTGTGCGTCAGGCAGGACGGCTCCGACCAATATGCCGAGTACCACCTGGGGCACACTCGGCCGGCGAGCATCTTTGATGGGTACAGCGATGAGGAGGTGCGCGCGGCGTTGGATGCGTTGCAGGCGAGCCCGCACGAACCAAAGGGCTGATGGCCCGTAGTGGCGCACCTGTCCATAACGGATTTTCCGTTAAATCGAGGCCCCCAGTTCGCAAGAGCCGGGGGCCTTTGTTTTGCCCGCGTCACCCAAAATGACGGAAATGGGCGACCAAAACCGCTAAAGTGATTTCGACGCACCCCACCCCTCTATGCAAAAGGAGTTGTACCGATGACCGATGAAGCCTTGAGCGCCCAGCACGCCCGCCGTGAGGCCCTGTATGCCAGCCAGCTGGACGGCCTGCCGACCGAGCTGCACCCGCTGCTGGAGTTGCTACCCGGGGTGCCGCGCATGGCCCTGGTCAGCCTGCTGCATGACCTGGCGCATGGCACGCTCGCTTCGCGGGAGCAGGAGACCGGCATTGCCCTGGGCTATATCTTCGCCGCCCAGCTGCGCGGCGAGATTGGCCAGGCCGAGACCGAGGCCTTGCGCGCCTTCGTCAATGGACTGCGCCGCCGTGTCTGAGCCCCTGTCCTATCGCGGCCTGGCCGACCTGACCCTGACCTACGGCGCCGCGCCCGGGCTCAGCCGCAGCGCCGAACGCCCGGGCGTGAGTGTGGTGGTCAGCCGCCACGCCGCCGGCGCGCCGGTGTCGGTGCTGGTCGATCGCACCTTGGGCGTGGCCCTGCTGTTGGGGCCGGCCATCACCCGGGCCACCCTGGCGCTGCCCGATGGTACCGTGCTGGCCGGGCCGGTGCAGGCGATTGCGGAAAGCGCCGACTACTTCGAGATTGCCGCCGGCGCGCCGGCGAGCCAGGGGGAGCGTTATGCGTAACGGCAACGAGCTGGTGCCCGGCCTGGTGCTGCCGCCGGCCTACCACGGGGTATTCCGCAAGCGCCTGGCGGAAGTCGAGGCCGCCGGCAGCGCGGTCAATTGCCTGATCGCCCAGGCCCGCGCCGAAGGCCTGGTGGAAGCGCTGGAGACCGTCACCCAGGGCATTGCTGCCCAGCACATCGAGCGCCTGTACCTGCTGATCGAGGCCGCCGCCACGGCGCGCCTGCTGGAGCTGGAGCGCGACCAATGATCGGCCAGGCGGTGGATGTGAACACCCTGCGTGTGCTGGCCAGCACCCGCCAGGTGCGCGAGGCCGTGGCCGGGCGCTGGGAGGAAGACCGCAGCCAATGGACGCTGAGCATTCGCGTCGGTGGTCCCACGGCGCGGCTGATCCCGGTGCGCTCCAAGCGCGAGGCGGTGAAGACCTGGGCCAAGCTGGATACCCTGGTCAAGTTTGCCGAGGAGGCCGGCCTGGAGGGGCTGCGCGTCGAGCTTGAGCGGTAACCGTGTGCTTCTGGCAGTGGACTAGCGGTTTGCGCGGACTGGTGATCGGCACCGTGGTATTCTTTAGTCCGTTCCTCATCTACGGCGAATGCCGCGCTATGCTGGCGGCGCGCTGTAAAGCGGCTTGACGAATCAGCGCCGGGAGCAACGTGCCGAACAAGTACGCCGGCGTGAACGCCGTCTAGCTGTCGGACTGGTAAAATGTTGGCCGGCGGCTGGCTGACCAGGGGACAGATTCTGTGCATGCCGATGATGGTGGCTGGTACACCCCGCCCGGGCGCGTGGTAATCTCGGGACCGAATCGCAGGCACAAAAAAACCGCCTTGGGGGCGGTTTTTCGGCCAGCGTGGTTGGAGCCACGCTAGCGGTGCTACTGAAGCGCTTGGCGAATACGACTCTACACAGTGCGCAATAGGTGCGCAATACGCAGCGCCCGGGCGGCGCGGTTATTCATATTTGAATAACGGCGGAATTGCATAATAGAAGTTCCAGGCAAGCAAACCGACCGTAAAACAGCGTCAAACCGGACGTTTTATGCGAAAAGCGGCGAACCGCTTGATTTACGGGGGATTCGCCCGGCCAGGGTGCCCGGGCAGTGCAACTAAGTGGCCGGGCGATAGTTGTAAAGCAAAGATGTTTACTTTAGTAAATACCGTTCGTCGGGAACTAAAAAAAGTTTGAGGAATTTACCGCAGCGACTAGTGCGCGCGTGATAAAAAGAGCAGGCGCAGGCATTCGTGCTTGCCTTGGGCCCTTGCAGCCACGTCCGGAAGACGTGCCGGCAATGCAAGGTGGGTCCACCCGAACATTGGTGCACTGAAGCGCTTGGCGGCTTTTCAGTAGCCGCTTGCCCTGGCCGGTAGGGGCAAGCTGCGCCAAGGTTCCCTATACAGGAAACCTTTCCCATGGAATGGTTTAAATCGCTTGTCAGATTCGTCTGGAGCTGCGCCTGTGGGATCGTGAAGGCGATGATAGTCAGGGAAGCTCTCCGACTACTCGATCGCTGGAAAGACCCCGATATGCAATAACAACGACCCCGCCACTCGGCGGGGTTTTTTGCAATTAGGTGCTGGCTGCCTCCGCATCAATCTGCTCCCACAGCTGTTGCTCAATGTACTCGGCGTACCGATCGGCTACTTCCGCGCAGCCATTGCGTCCGAGGTCGTGCTCGCTGCCATCGGCATCAAACCATTTGCCGGAAACTGCTCGAAACTCCAGCTCCCTGTAACCCTGTGCGTCCCAATCGCTGGTCCAGAGGCCTGGGCGTGGTTCTTCAACGACCAGGTCAATAATCTCGCACTGAATCACGCACGCCTCATTTTCGATGGTCACCTCGTACATGGGACCTCCACCACAGCTACATCGGCTCGCTGTCGCTTTCTAAGCTAAGGCCGGCGGCGGGTTTGTCTTTTCGCAGCGCAACGAATACGGCATGTCGCACCTTGCCGCTTGGAGTTATCTCAGCGAATTTGACCTCGCACACCAGGTGCGGAGCCAGCCAGACTACCGAAGCGCTTGATCCGAGGTTGGGAGGGTTGCGTAATGCGGGCATGTCCTGGACCAAAGTCCCAAGGCTCTGCCTGACTTCGTTCAGTGTGCGGCTGTTGAAACCGCTGCGAACCCGCCCGGCATACACCAACTGTCCCGCATCGTCATGGACGCCAAGCAGAAGAGAGCCGATGCCAGCGCTTGCTCGGGTGTAGCCAACGATGATGAAGAGCTGCTGGTTGCCACATTTGAGCTTCACCCAACTCCCATCACGCTCCCCGCTGTATTTACTCCCGTCGCGTTTCCCGACGATGCCTTCGAGCTTCAGGCGGCAAGCATTGGCGAGCAACTGAAGGGGATCTTCTTCCAGGGTGTCAGAAAACCGTACCCCTTCGATTGGGCAATGGTCCAGGAGGGCATCCAGAACCTGGCGCCGGAGTTCGACGGGCTCGCCCCGCAGGTCGGCGCCGTTGAGGTATAGAAGGTCAAAGGCAACGTAGACCAGATGATCGGTCTGGCGCCTGGCGAACGCCGATTGAAGCGCCTGGAAAGCGGGCCTGCCGTCATCCTCTTGGACAACCACTTCCCCATCCAACCAAGCTGTATGGACGGCCAGGCGCGCGAGCGATTCGGCCAGGCGTGGCATTCGCTCGGTCCAATCGAAGCCATTCTTGGTCAAGAGGCGTACCTTCACACCCTCAATCCTGGCCAGCATGCGGTAACCGTCATACTTGATTTCATACCGCCACGAACCAGGTGGCGGATGGCTTACCAGCTTGACCAGTTGAGGCTTAATGCGAGCAGGACAGAGCGCTTGGGGAGGCTTCATAGCCGTTTCCGCACAATGTGGGCTTGAGTGGTTGAGTCTGTAGACTCGGAAAAGATCAGCATGGACGCCCAGCGGTACAGCCGTTTGGAGCAAAGCCCCCTCATAGAGCCCACCCCCACGGCTGGAAAATACGCGCCTGGAACCGTACAGGCACGTCACCACCATGTCCTTATCCCCCATTGAGAAAACGCGGCTGAGCGGCCAGCTGTTGCGGCTGCGTGCGCAGCTGATGACCGGCACGCTCAAGCCGCTGGAGAAAGCCCGCGTCAGTGCTGAGGCGCTGAGTATCCGCAAGCAACTGGGCGCACTGGACCTGAAACCTCCCGTAGTCGATACCGAGACCGCCGCCGAGCTGGAGACTGACGACGGCCTCAGTGATGACCCCAATAGCCCCAACTACCGTTATGCGGACGTCGGGTACATCCCGGGCAGCCGCAAGGAAGAAGCCGCTGGCACGATCCGTAAGGCTCGCTCAGAAGGTCGCATGCTGCGTAGCACCGACATCGACTTTGCCGCGATCGAGGAAACTCCGCGACAGGCACGGGCCCTGGTCATCAAATCCAACCTGTTTGGCGTGGTCGACTGGGACGGGCTGAAAGAGCAGGGCACAGAGCCCGCGGCGGCCTTCCTCATGGATCGGGTTTATGCGTCGATCGCCAAGGAACCGACCGAAGACAGCGCCGAAGCGCGGAAAGCCTATGTGCTGGGGCTGGAAACCCTGCGCACGCGCCTCGAGCAATGTCGGACCTCGAAAGAGGTGGTGGCCACCTTGACCGATATTCGGGAAGAGTTGCTTGGCTCGCAGCTGGACGCCGACGAGGCCGAACAGTACCAGGCCATTGCCGAGCGGCAGCGCGCCGTCGCCAAGCAAATAGCTGCGATCCAGAACGACGAAAATCGCGCTCAAAGTGCCATGTACGCCGCAAGCAGTCGGAACAACAAGGCCCAGCGCGACCTGGAAAATCGCACCTCCCGAGGCTGGTCAATCACGGCTGAGCACGAGCAGGCGGCCAAGGCTGCCGAAACTGAGTATCAGCAGGCTATGCAGGCCTGGTCGGACCTTCTGGACCAAAACAAACCCTTGCTGGAGCAACTGCGCGCCGCCTCCAGCGCCCTGAGCCAGGAACGCGCCGAAATCATGGGCGTGGCCAAGGCGCGCAACCTGGGCTCCCCGATCAACCGTGCATGGATGTCGCTGGGCGACCGCTTCGTCAAATCCCTGATGTTCCGCAGCGCTTCTGGCTCTGAGGCCTTCGCGCGGCATGTATCCAATGCGCTTTCGGGCGACCCCAAGGATTGGGAGTGGGCCGACAAGAAGGGCGGCGAGGTGATGCTGGGCGCTCCCAAGGCCCCGACCAAGAAGCGGCAGACCTTCGCACTGCGAGTAGTGGACAAGTTCGACCGCAAAGGCGGGCGCGCGGTGGACGTCAATTCGACCAGGGCGCTACAGCAGCTCTGTGGCTTCCGGGCGGTGCAGTCCGGCAACTGGGTGCTGGATGACCCGGACAGCGCGAAGTGGCATGTGGAGCAGTTCGCCGGCGCCATGATGGACATGGCCGATGTCCTGGGTATCAGTGAAGAGCACCTGGGCTTCGGCGGGCGCTTGGGTATCGCGTTCGGCGCCCGGGGCAAAGGCGGGAAGGGCGCTGCAACCGCTCAGTACGAGCCGGTGCTGCGCGCCATCAACATCACCAAGATGAACGGCGGTGGTGGCGCTGGGCACGAGCAGATGCACGCCCTGGACAACATCCTGCCCGGGCTGTTGCGGGGTGAGCCTGGCGCGGCCACTGAGTTCGCCACGGATAATCCGAACCTGGTACCGGAAGGGCCAGTGCGGGATGCCTTCGCAGCCCTGAAGGCTGCCATGACCGAAGGTAGCCGGCGCCTACCGGAAACCATCAAGTTCACCCCCCGCACCTACGGTAACGCCAAGCTGAACCTGGAAAACCCGCGCGGGCAGCTGGCGCAGCGTATCAAGGCCGCCGGCAACGCCGAAGCCGCGGTGCTGGTGGTGGATGATTTCTACGCTGGGCGCAACTACCGCGGTGCGCAAAAGGACCAGAAGACCTGGCGCACGCTCGCTGCGGCGTATTTCTCCCCAGAGGGCACCACAGAGGTGCAGCTGAACACCGGCAAGGCCGTATCCAGCTTCATGGCAGAAGCCGCGTTCCTGGATGGCTCGAAGGAAGGCAAATACTGGTCGTCGGCACCGGAAATGGCCGCCCGGGCTTTTCAGTCCTACCTCGAGGACAAGCTGGCCAGCATGGACCGCCAGAACGACTACCTGAGCTGCCTGGCCGACAACAAGCACCACTACTTCCCCGCCCAAGGCGAGCCATTCAAGCCGTACCCGGAGGGGGAAGAGCGCCAGCGTATCAGCGCGGCGTTTGATCAGCTGTTCGCGGCCCTGCGTGAAGGCAAGACCTTCGAGACGGCGCTGGCCAACACCGCACTACTTGATTCGATTTTCCGAGGTTTCCATGACTGACCTGAGCCAGGCCGGCGTTCTGCCGGCCATTGAGCGCGCGCGGCTGAGCGCCGAGCTATTGCAGATCCGCGGCCAGTTGGTCGGTAACTCGCTTTCCCCGATCGAGCGGGCCCGGGCAAGCGCCAGGGCCTTGGTAATCCGTGATTTGCTGGGGGCGCCCAAGGCTGCGCCAGATGAAGGCCAAGTGGCCTTCGAGGCTGCGCGCAACTACTACCAGGAGCACCTGAAGGGGCGGGTAATCCAGTCGGTAATAGGCCCGGTACAGATCAATGGCACCGGCTGGAAGAAGGCGAAACTGGGCATGAAGTCGGACGCCCTGAAGGCCAAGTTGATCGAGTACGTGAAGGAAATCCTGGAAACAGGTACCGCCGGCCAGCGCCAGGCACCGCACAAAGTGCGCACTGACGACTTTGTGGCGTTCCACTTCATCCAGAAACAGGTACAGGTCAATGAGCTGCTGGTGACGGCGGGAGTGACGGTTGCGGAGGACAGCAAGGGCAACCTGTTCTACAACGTGTCCCACGAGGGGCGTGATGCCTGGAAGGCAAAAGAAAACGGCGCCACGGATTATGCGGGGGTAGGGCCCCGCTCCGATGACGCCGACAACGGCACGCTGGATTCCACCCAGCGAGAGCAGGATTGGCGCACCGTTGGTGACACTGTAGCAGACGACGACCTCAATATCACCATCCTAGAGGTGGTAGTTGTTGACCGACAGGAGCCGGCTGCCAATGAGGTGCGCGAGCAGCGTGCCAAGGCAGATGACACCGGGCGAGCCCCTGCCGGCGGCGTCATTGGCATGAATGGGGAGTTCTACAAGGGCGGCACCATCCTCCCGACAACCACGTTGCCCAAGGGGGCGAGCGGCAGCACAGCTGGTGGTACCGGGCGCAGCCTGGTGGAGCCAGGCGTATACGAAGAGCCGCCAGTGCCAGGCGCCACATCCCTTTACGCCCAAATCAAGGAATTTGTGAAACCAGGAGCCGACGGGCTGGAGCCGGATGCAACCCGGGCCGTGGCAATCGTCCATTACCTGGGCGAGAACGGTGCTGACCAGTTGTTGGCCTATTGCAAGGCTTACAACGCCGGCAAACGTTGGATCTTGCCGGGAGAGACGATCGCGCCAGTCAGTAGCGAACCAGCTCCTGCGGTGAAAGCGCCAGAAATCATTGAATACAAGACCAAGCGCGACAAGATTCTGCGCGGCATCATCCGCACCGACCTGACGTTGGCCGAGGCCAAGGCCATCGACCCGTACACCTGGCGCATGAACGGTGGTTACTTCATCCGCGAGAAGCATTTGCAGGGTGATACCAGCGCCATCCAGGCCGCCCCGGCCCCAGTGGTGCTGACGCCTGAACAGGAGGCGGAAAAGCAGGAACGCGATCGGCGCGAAGCCCTGGAGCGCCAGCAGAAGGCTGTCGCCGCACAAGCGGAGAAGTTGCGCCAGGCTGGTGCCAAGGCGATTGCCAGCGGTAGCGAGGGGATGACTGCCGATCGCAAAACCAACACCGCGCGCCGTGCCGGCATGGCCGCCAGCGCCTTCGCCCGGGCAGCCAATGACGAGGCTGAAGGGCAAACCCTAACCCGTATTGCTGACGCCATTGAAGCTGGCGCCGCTGGTGCTCTGTCTGGGTTGACCAGCCGCACCCAGTTGCAAGAGCTGAAGCGCGCCCTGAGCAGGGCCAAGAGCGATTCGGAAGCCGGCCTATCCTACAGCGACAAGCTGGCACGCCAGGGCCAACCAGTGGGCGAGGAAGTGATTCACCTGGTGCGCATGCCGCCGCGGATGGTGTGGGCAACACGGTACCGGGACGCGGCCCGGGAGCTGGCTAAGAAAGCTCCCACCGGCAATTCCAAGCTGATTGCGGCCCTGAGCAAAATGGGGGATCGGGTGGAGCGCTGGAGCCTGGAGAAAGAGGCCGATATCGCCATCACTCGCAAGGCCTACCAGGTGCTGAAGACCGTCAAGGAAAATTGGTACCTGGAAGACCCGATGGAAGTGCTGGCCAGGGCCGAGCGCCTGAGGCGTATGGGCATCAGCACTGACGCCCAGCTTCAGGACGCATGCCGGGCGCTGCTGACGCACTTGGCCGCCAAGCAGGAGGAAAGCGCAGTGACCAAGGCCGAGCGCGCGATCATCGGGCAAAAGGTCGGTATCGACTTCTTCCCGACCCCGGCAGCTGTCGCGCACCGTATGGCCAAGCTGGCGCGGATCAGCAAGGGTGACCGGGTGCTTGAGCCAAGCGCGGGCAATGGCAACCTGGCTGACGCCGCGGCGGCTGCCGGCGGCGAAGTGGATGTCATCGAAATCAGCAGCCAGCTGCGGGACATCCTGACTGCCAAGGGCTATGCCGTGGTCGACCACGACTTCATGGGCTTCACCCCGGAGCAACCTTACCAGGCCATCCTGATGAACCCGCCTTTCAGCAAGCGCCAGGACGCCGAGCACATCATGCGCGCCTTCGGGATGCTGGCCGCTGGCGGCACCCTGGTAGCCATCGCTGGTGAAGGCGTGTTCTTTGGTTCGGACAAGGCCGCTCAGCACTTCCGGGATTGGCTGGACCAGCACGGCGCCGAGGTCGAGAAACTGGAGGGCGGCACGTTCCAGGACAACGCACTTTTGGCGCAAACCTCTGCAAATGCCCGTCTGATCGTGCTGCGCAAGTAATCGCTTCGAGCGTGCAAACCATGCAAACCCCCGCGAAATCGGGGGTTTTGCCGCTCTTACCATTGTTCCTGAACTGCACGGGCGCTGCCCACCATCAGGAACGAGGTAACAACGATGCCCTATATTTATGCGCCCAACACCACTTTGGCGGAAGACGAACAGAAGGTTGGCCAGCTGGCCAA
>NZ_NEJM01000021.1:0-77427 GCF_002113725.1 Pseudomonas sp. B23(2017)
GCGCTGGATGGCACGGGCTTCGCCCGTGTTCGCGGGACAAGCCCGCTCCCACAGGTGACGCGCTAGATTTTAGAAATTGAGCAAGACAGTTGCTCCCACAATGATCGCGTGCACGCCGGAATTTCCTGCTCATTCCATCCGCATATTCAACTGTTCATGTGCACTGCCGATGAAGTAAGGGCACAATGCCACCATTGATCTGCCGGGTTGGAGATTACCCTTGTTTCGTTTTAACGCTGTTCGCGCGAGCCACTTCCTGCCTTCGCTGATTCTTTTGCTGGCAGGCCTCGCCGCGGCCTATGTGAGAGACCTCAGTGTCTTTTTCACATCGCTGTTCAACGTCCTGCCCACCTTGGTCCTGCTGCTGGGCGGAGCCTACTGTGCGGTGTACCGTCGCCAGCGCGAGCTGTTCCTGATGCTCACGGTGTACATCGCCTACTACCTGCTCGACACCCAGACCGACTTCTACCGTGACCATGGCCGCGTGCGCGAGGACGCGGCGGTGATCTTCCACCTGGTGTGCCTGCTGCTGCCCACCCTGTTCGGGCTGTATGGTGCCTGGCAGGAGCGCACACACCTGCTGCAGGACCTGGTCGCCCGTGGCGCCGTGCTGTTTGCCGTGGGTAGCGTGGCAGTGGCCCTGGAGCAAAGCTACCCCGAAGCGCTGCTGACCTGGTTGGCCGAAATTCGCTGGCCAACCTTGCATGGCCAGTGGATGAGCCTGATCCAGATGGTCTACCCGCTGTTCCTCGGCGTATTCATCCTGCTGGTGGTGCAATACCTGCGTGCGCCACGGCCGCTACACGCTGCGCAGGTGATGGGCCTGCTGGGCATCTTCTGGATGCTGCCGCAAACCTTCATCCTGCCGTTCACCCTGAACATCATGTGCAGCCAGGTGATGCTGATGATCGCCGCAGCGGTGGCGCACGAGGCCTACCAGATGGCCTTCCGCGACGAGCTGACCGGCCTGCCGGGGCGCCGTGCGCTGAACGAGCGCATGCAGCGCCTGGGGCGCAACTATGTGATCGCCATGACCGATGTCGACCACTTCAAGAAATTCAACGACACCCACGGCCACGACGTCGGCGACCAGGTGTTGCGCCTGGTCGCCAGCCGCCTGTCCAAGGTCACCGGGGGTGGCCGCGCCTACCGCTATGGCGGCGAGGAATTCGCCCTGGTGTTTGCTGGCAAGACCGCGGAGGAATGCGTGCCGCACGTGGAGGCCGTGCGCGAAGTGATCGCCAATTACGTGATGCACCTGCGCGACCAGCACAACCGCCCGCAGGACGATACCACCGGGCGCCAACGGCGGGCGGGCAGCAGTGGCGGCACGGTGTCGGTCACCATCAGCATCGGCGTGGCCGAGCGCCAGGCCGATCATCGTAACCCCGAAGCCGTGCTGAAATCCGCCGACCAGGCGCTGTACAGCGCCAAGGGCGCGGGGCGCAATTGTGTCATGGTGCATGGGCAACAATCGCAGCGAGGGGCAGTACGCACGGCGTGACCGAAATAGACTGTACGGTCTAGTGATGACCCTATGTCTCGTAAAAGTTGTTCGGTTACACTGCCTGCAACCCAGTGTCGCGGTTCCCCGAGACCGCCCCGAACCGACTAGCGAGAGGTTGTCATGGCTGAATATAAAGCGCCCCTGCGCGACATGCGCTTCGTACTGAATGAAGTCTTCAACGTGGCCGAGCAGTGGGCGCAGTTGCCCGGGCTGGCCGAGGTTGTCGATGCCGACACGGCCATGGCGGTGCTGGAAGAAGCCGGCAAGGTCACTGCCAAGTCCATCGCACCGCTCAGCCGTGCCGCCGACGAAGAGGGCTGTCACTGGGAAAACGGCGCGGTAAGTACCCCAGCCGGTTTCATCGAGGCCTACAACACCTACGCCGAAGGCGGTTGGGTGGGCGTGGGCGGCGACCCGCTGTTCGGCGGCATGGGCATGCCCAAGGTCATCTCGGCCCAGGTCGAGGAAATGGTCAACGCCTCCAGCCTGTCCTTCGGCCTGTACCCGATGCTGACTGCCGGCGCCTGCCTGTCGATCAATGCCCACGCCAGTGAAGCGCTGAAGGAAAAGTACCTGCCGAACATGTACGCCGGCGTGTGGGCCGGTTCCATGTGCCTGACCGAGCCGCATGCCGGTACCGACCTGGGCATCATCCGCACCAAGGCCGAGCCCCAGGCCGACGGCAGCTACAAGGTCAGCGGCACCAAGATCTTCATCACCGGCGGCGAGCACGACCTGACCGAGAACATCATCCACCTGGTGCTGGCCAAGCTGCCGGACGCACCGGCGGGGCCGAAAGGCATTTCGCTGTTCCTGGTGCCGAAGTTCCTGGTCAATGAAGACGGCAGCCTGGGGGCGCGCAACCCGGCCACCTGTGGCTCGATCGAGCACAAGATGGGCATCCAGGCCTCGGCCACTTGCGTGATGAACTTCGACGAAGCGGTCGGCTATCTCGTCGGTGAGCCGAACAAGGGCCTGGCGGCCATGTTCACCATGATGAACTACGAGCGCCTGGGTGTTGGTATCCAGGGCCTGGCTTCGGCCGAGCGCTCCTACCAGAATGCCGTGGAGTACGCCCGCGACCGCCTGCAAAGCCGCGCCCCGACCGGGCCACAAGCCAAGGACAAGGCCGCTGACCCGATCATTGTCCACCCGGACGTGCGCCGCATGCTGCTGACCATGAAGGCGCTGATCGAGGGTGGCCGTGCCTTCTCCAGCTACGTGGCCATGCAGCTGGACAGTGCCAAGTACAGCGAAGACCCCGCCGTGCGCAAGCGCAGCGAAGAGCTGGTGGCACTGCTGACGCCGGTGGCCAAGGCTTTCCTAACCGACCTGGGCCTGGAGTGCGCGGTGCACGGCCAGCAGGTGTTCGGCGGGCATGGCTACATTCGCGAATGGGGGCAGGAGCAACTGGTGCGCGATGTGCGTATCACGCAGATCTACGAAGGCACCAACGGCATCCAGGCCCTCGACCTGATGGGGCGCAAGGTGGTGGCCAGTGGTGGGGCGTACTACCGGCTGTTCTCCGACGAGATTCGCCAGTTCATTGCCAGCGCGGGTAGCGAGCTGGATGAATTCGCCAAGCCGTTGGCTGCCGGTCTCGATCAACTCGACGGGCTGACCGAGTGGGTGCTGGAACAGGCCAAGGGCAACCCGAACGAGATTGGCGCGGCTTCGGTCGAGTACCTGCATGCCTTTGGTTACGTCGCCTATGCCTACATGTGGGCATTGATGGCGCGGGCGGCGCAGGCGGGTGAGGGGGATGAAGCGTTCTATGCGGGCAAGCTGGGTACGGCGCGGTTCTACTTTGCGCGGTTGCTGCCGCGGGTGGATTCGCTGGTGGCTTCGGTGAAGGCGGGGAGTGAGTCGTTGTATCTGCTGGATGCCGAGCAGTTCTGAGGGATTTTGGGGGGCTGCTTTGCAGCCCATCGCGACACAAGGCCGCTCCTACAGGTACCGCGCAAGCTCGAATGGCTATGCGTTCCCCTGTAGGAGCGGCCTTGTGTCGCGATGGGCCGCCAAGCGGCCCCTGTCGTGTAAGCTTTTTCCTACACAACGTGGTGACTTTTCACCACTGTTCTCAGATTGGATCCACGGCTATTCTTTACCACATGGACGTTGCGCAGGAAGCGCAAAGGACAGATCAAGGACGACGACGAAGGACCACCTGCCAGGACGGCGGGGCGATACGGATGTCACAGGGAAACAGTCTGGAAAACCCCGCTTCGGCGGGGTTTTCTTTGTGCGCGTGTTTTTCAACCCAGCACATCCAGCGGTGATGCGCCCAACAGGCGGGCGTCCGTCTCTTCCTCCAGCAGCGTGCGCAGCAGCTCCACAGAGGCCTGCTGGCGCTGGGCATCGCGGAACACCAAGCCAACCTTCAGCGGTACCCGCGGCTCGCTCAACGGCTTCCACAGCAGCCCCTGGTCATCCTCCGCGGCCTCCTTGGCCCGCCCCGGCAGGATGGTGGCCAGCGCGGTATGGGCCAGGCTGTCGAGAATCCCCGCCATGTTGTTCATCTCTGCCTGCACCTGCGGCCGACGCCCCTGGCTGGCCAGCTGCGCCTGCCAGATCTGGCGGATCTGGAACTCCTCGCCCAGCATCAGCATGGGCAGCTCGGCGGCCTGGCGGATGGACACCTTCTTGAAGTCCTTCAACGGGTGGGTAGCGGGGATGACCAGTTGCAGCTCATCTTCGTACAGCAGCAGACCATGCAGCCCCGGCTGGCGTGGCGGCAGGTAGCTGATACCGATGTCCAGGCTGCCATTGAGCAAGCGCCGTTCGATCTCCAGCCCCGACAATTCGTAGATCTGCACCACAAGGTGCGGCTGTGCCCTGCGCAGGCGCTCGAGCAGCTGCGGCACCAGGCTCGGTCGCACGGTCTGCAGCACGCCGATGGCCAAAGTACGCAGCGACTGGCCCTTGAAGTTGCGCATGGCCTCGTGGGCTCGCTGCAGCCCGTCGAGCAACGGCAGGGCGTGGTTGTACAGGGTGTGGGCGGCCAGAGTCGGCAGCAGCCGCTTGTTGCTGCGTTCGAACAGGCTCAGGTCGAGGCTGTGCTCCAGCTGGCGGATCTGCTGGGAAAGCGCTGGCTGGGACAGCGACAGGCGTTCGGCGGCGCGGCCCACGTGGCCTTCTTCATACACCGCGACGAAATAACGCAGTTGGCGGAAATCCATAAGTGATGCTTATCGAAAATGCTGGAAAAACGAAATGGTCGAAAACCCTCGCGAGGCCTAGTCTATCGCCGTATTCCAACGGGTTACAGCGATGAATCGATCGATTGTTACCCCGGATGAAAAACACTTTTGATAGGCAAGGCAAAATATCGAGTGCCGGCACCCAGACCGCACCGTGGCCGCCCCTGTCGTGATTGGTTGGAGCCCTGATGAACCTGTTCAACCTGCGCCGCCCGGCCCCTGCCGCCGTCGCCGAGCCCAAGCGTGCGCCGGTGATCGTGCCGGAAGCGCCGCAGCTGTCGCGTGAGCGCCTGATGCCCAGCACCGAACGCGCAGCGCAGGTGTTCGTGCGTGGCCAGGGCTCCTGGTTGTGGGACAACGAAGGGCATGCCTACCTGGACTTCACCCAAGGTGGTGCAGTCAACAGCCTGGGCCACAGCCCCAGTGTGCTGGTGAAGGCGCTGGGCAACCAGGCCCAGGCGCTGATCAACCCGGGTTCGGGCTTCCACAGCCGTGGCCTGCTGGGGCTGGTCAACCGCCTGTGCCAGAGCACCGGCAGCGACCAGGCCTACCTGCTCAACAGCGGTGCCGAAGCCTGCGAAGGTGCGATCAAGCTGGCGCGCAAGTGGGGCCAACTGCACCGCAACGGCGCCTATCACATCATTACCGCCAGCCAGGCCTGCCATGGCCGCAGCCTGGGCGCGTTGTCGGCGTCCGACCCGCTGCCATGCAACCGCTGCGAGCCGGGCCTGCCGGGCTTCAGCAAGGTGCCGTTCAACGACCTGGCGGCGCTGCACGCCGAGGTGGACTCGCGCACCGTGGCGATCATGCTCGAGCCGATCCAGGGCGAGGCAGGTGTCATCCCGGCCACGCAGGAATACCTCAAGGGTGTGGAAACGCTGTGCCGCGAACTGGGCATCCTGCTGATCCTCGACGAGGTGCAGACCGGCATCGGCCGCTGTGGCGCGCTGCTGGCCGAGGAAACCTACGGCGTGCGCGCCGACATCATCACCCTGGGCAAGGGCCTGGGCGGTGGCGTGCCGCTGGCGGCCTTGCTGGCCCGGGGCACGGCGTGCTGCGCCGAGCCTGGCGAACTGGAAGGCAGCCACCATGGCAACGCACTGATGTGCGCAGCCGGCCTGGCCGTGCTGGATACCGTGCTGGAGCCTGGCTTCTTCGCCCACGTGCAGGACAGCGGCCGCCACCTGCGTGAAGGCCTGAGCCGGCTGGCCGGGCGCTATGGCCAGGGCGAAGTGCGCGGGCAAGGCCTGCTGTGGGCCCTGCAGATGAAAGAAAACCTGGCCCGCGAGCTGGTGGTGGCTGCCTTGCACGAAGGCCTGTTGCTCAACGCACCGCAGGCGGATGTGGTGCGTTTTTCGCCAGCGCTGACCGTGAGCAAGGGCAACATCGACGAAATGCTGCTGCGTCTGGCCCGTGCCTTTGCCCGCCTGCACGCCCAGCAGCAGGCCCGCCGCGAAATGCCAGCCTAGCGGCCTGGTGACATCGAGAATTCTACGAACCGTCTGGCGTTCCTGCGCATCGCCCTTGGCCTGTTTCATTCGGCCCGGGGCGTTTTTTTTTGCCTGTTGAACCTCTGTGGCGGGCGGCTAGTCTCTGATGTAACCCCTTCAGGAGAGACTCGCATGGACTTTATTCGCATCATCATCGCCATCATCCTGCCACCGCTGGGCGTGTTCCTGCAGGTGGGGTTTGGCGGGGCGTTCTGGCTGAATATCTTGCTAACCTTGCTGGGGTACATTCCGGGGATCGTGCATGCGGTGTATATCATCGCCAAGCGCTGAGATTTTTGGGGCTGCTTTGCAGCCCATCGCGACACAAGGCCGCTCCTACAGGTACAGCGCCACATTCGGGCTTGTCCGATCCCTGTAGGAGCGGCCTTGTGTCGCGATGGGCCGCAAAGCGGCCCCAGAATCTCAGCCCCCCAACACCCGGCAATAGAATTTCCATTCTTCTTCCAGCGCATGCGCCAGGTTCTCCGCCTTGCGGAACCCATGACGCTCCCCCGCATAGAAGTGCCCTTCGGCCTCTATCCCGTTAGCCTGCAACGCTGCCAGCATCGACCGCGTCTGCTCCGGCACCACCACCGCATCCAGCTCACCCTGGAAGAAAATCACCGGCACCTTGATCTGCCCCGCATGCAGCAGCGGCGTACGCTGGCGATAGCGCTCGGCATCCTGCAGCGGGTCGCCGATCAGCCAGTCCAAATAGTCCCCTTCGAACTTGTGGGTGACCCGGCCCAGGGCAACCGGGTCGCTGACCCCGTACAGGCTGGCGCCGGCGCGGAACACATCATGGAATGCCAGGGCGCACAGTGTGGTGTAGCCGCCCGCGCTACCGCCGCGGATGAACGCCTTGCGGCTGTCGATCAGCCCACGTCCGGCCAGGTATTCCACTGCCGCGCAAGCATCGGCCACATCGCTTTCGCCCCAGCGCAGATGCAAGGCCTGGCGGTATTCACGGCCATAGCCGGTGCTGCCCCGGTAGTTCAGGTCGGCGACGGCGAAGCCGCGTTGGGTCCAATACTGGATGCGTGGGTCGAGCACGGGATAACAGGCCGAAGTCGGCCCGCCGTGGATGAACACCACCAGCGGCGCGGCCCCTTGCGAGCGGGCTGCCGGGTAGAAGAAGCCATGGGCGCGGTGGCCGTCACTGCCGTAGTGGATCGACTGCGGCAGGCTGATATGCCTTGCCGGCAGCACTTCGGCGCCACCAGCCAATACGCTGACCTCGTGGTTGCTGCGGGCGATGGCGATGACCGCCGGCGGGCTGATCGGCGAGGCGGCAATGGCATACAGGTGTTCGGCATCCATGGCCAGGCTGCGAAAACGCGTGTAGGCGCTGGCGAAACGCTCCAGGCGGCCATCGGCAGTACGCAGCCCCAGTTGCCCGAAGCCGTCCTCGAACCAGCTGGCCAGATAGCTTTGCGACCCCAGCGCCAACCAGGTACTGGCGCCCAGTTGCCAGGGTGCCGCAGCGTGGTCCGCGGGCTCGGCAGGCAGGGCCTGCCAGCAGCCATCGACCTCGCCCCAGGGTTGCCAGAAGCCATTGCGGTCAGACAGGCAGTAGAGTCGGCCTTCGCTATCGAAGCGCGGCTGCTGCAGCGATTCGTCAGCGCCGGCCACACATTGCGCGGGCCCCCAGCGGCCACTTGCATCACGTGTGCGGCACATCAGCCTGGTGACGGTCCAGGGTTGTGCCGGGCGGTCCCATTCGACCCACGCCAGGCGCTGGCTGTCGGTACTCACCGTAGGCGAGGCATAGAAGTCGGCACCCTCGGCGAGCACTTCGCGGGCTTGTTCACCCAGGGCGACCAGGCGATGCTCGACCTGTTCGCCATGCTGCTCCTCGACCGCCAGCACCAGGCCGTCGTGCCACTGCACATCGCCATAGCGGCAGCTGGCATCATCGGTCAGGGCACGCGGTACCGCGCCTTCCAGGGCCTGGGTATAGACCTGCTGGTCCTTTTCGTTGACGAACAGTAGCCCGTCACCACCCAGGCAAAAACTGCCACCGCCGTATTCGTACACCCGGCTACGCACGCTGAAGCCATCGGGGGTCAGGCAGCGGGCCTGCTGGTGCTGCCAGTGCCAGATGCGACAGGCACCATCGGCCGGGCGAAACTCGTTCCAGAACAGCCCCGCGGCGCTGACCTTGAGTTCGGCGAAGTCGGTGCCGGCGGCAACTGCCTGGGCCGCGCTGAACTCAGCCGCGGACGATGACACGGGAGTTTCGTTCATTGCGGAAGGTCATCTCTTCAATGGTGAGCTGGGCGCTTTCCGCCTCGTCGCGGGCCTTGAGGATGATGCCGTGGTCGGCCGACTTGGCGCACACCGGGTCGGCGTTGCTGGCATCGCCGGTGAGCATGAAGGCCTGGCAGCGGCAGCCGCCGAAGTCCTTTTCCTTCTCGTCGCAGGAACGGCAGGGTTCGGGCATCCACTCATAGCCGCGGAAGCGGTTGAAGCCGAACGAGTCGTACCAGATGTGGTGCAGGTCGTGGTCGCGCACGTTGGGGAACTGCACCGGCAGCTGGCGCGCGCCGTGGCAGGGCAGGGCGGTGCCGTCCGGGGTGATGGTGAGGAACAGGCTGCCCCAGCCATTCATGCAGGCCTTGGGGCGCTCCTCGTAGTAGTCCGGAGTGACGAAGATCAGCTTGCACGGGTTGCCCTCGGCCTTGAGCTTGTCCCGGTACTCGTTGGTGATGCGTTCGGCCCGTTCCAGCTGCGCGCGGGTCGGCAGCAGGCCCAGCCGGTTGAGGTGGGCCCAGCCATAGAACTGGCAGGTGGCAAGCTCGACGAAGTCGGCTTCCAGGGCGATGCACAGTTCGATGATGCGGTCGATCTTGTCGATGTTGTGCCGGTGGGTGACGAAGTTGAGCACCATCGGGTAGCCATGGGCCTTTACCGCACGGGCCATTTCCAGCTTTTGCGCAAAGGCCTTCTTCGAGCCGGCCAGCAGGTTGTTGACCTGCTCGTCGCTGGCCTGGAAGCTGATCTGGATATGGTCCAGGCCGGCCTTCTTGAAGTCGGCGATGCGCGCCTCGGTCAGGCCGATGCCCGAGGTGATCAGGTTGGTGTAGTAGCCCAGCCGGCGGGCCTCGCCGATCAGTTCGGCGAGGTCTTGGCGTACCAGCGGTTCTCCGCCGGAAAAGCCGATTTGCGCGGCACCCATTTCCCGGGCTTCGGCCATCACCTTGAACCACTGCGCGGTGCTCAGCTCCTGGCCCTGGGCGGCGAAGTCCAGCGGGTTGGAGCAGTACGGGCACTGCAGCGGGCAGCGGTAGGTCAGCTCGGCCAGCAGCCACAGCGGCAGGCCGACTGCGGGCGTGGGCGGTAACTCAGGCGAGGACGATCCAGTGTTCGGCACGGGCCACCTCCATGAACTGCTCGATGTCATCGGCCACTTCCGGGACACCGGGGAACTGTTGTTCGAGTTCGCTGATGATCGCGGCAACGTCGCGTTGGCCGTCGATCAGGCCACCGATCAGGGCCGCGCTGTCGTTGAGCTTGATCATGCCCTCGGGGTACAGCAGCACATGGCCCTTTTGCGCCGGCTCGTACTGGAAGCGGTAGCCGGGGCGCCAGGCTGGCACTTGATTACGGTCGAAACTCATAGGGTGATCCCTTTGTGCCACACCCGTTCCTGGGTGACGGAGTGATAGGGCGGGCGGTTCAGCTCGTAGGCCATGCTCATGGCGTCGAGCATGCTCCAGAGAATATCCAGCTTGAACTGCAGTATCTCCAGCATACGCTCCTGGCCCGCGCGGGTGGTGTAGTGCTGCAAGGTAATCGCCAGGCCGTGCTCCACGTCACGCCGGGCCTGGCCCAGGCGGGTGCGGAAGTATTCGTAGCCGGCCGGGTCGATCCACGGGTAGTGCTGCGGCCAGCTGTCCAGGCGCGACTGGTGGATCTGCGGGGCGAACAGCTCGGTCAGCGAGCTGCTGGCTGCTTCCTGCCAACTGGCCCGGCGGGCGAAGTTGACGTAGGCGTCCACGGCAAAGCGCACACCGGGCAGTACCAGCTCCTGGGAGCGCAGCTGGTCCGGGTCCAGGCCCACGGCCTGGCCCAGGCGCAGCCAGGCTTCGATACCACCGTCCTCGCCGGGCGCGCCATCGTGGTCGAGCAGGCGCTGGATCCACTCGCGGCGTACTTCGCGGTCCGGGCAGTTGGCCAGGATCGCGGCATCCTTCATCGGGATGTTGACCTGGTAGTAGAAGCGGTTGGCCACCCAGCCCTGGATCTGTTCGCGGGTGGCGCGACCCTGATACATCGCCACGTGGTACGGGTGATGAATGTGATAGTAGGCGCCCTTGGCGCGCAGGGCCTGCTCGAATTCGGCAGGGGACATTGGCAGTGCGTCGCTCATTCGGCTGGCTCCTGTATAGCTGAGTCTCGGCGCGATCCCTGTGGGAGCGGGTTTACCCGCGAACACCGGCGAAGCCGGTGCCATACACTGTGTGGGATTCTTCGCGGGTGAACCCGCTCCCACAGGGCCTGTGTTGCTTGTGCAATCTGGCTGTTACAACTCGATACTCATGCCATCAAAGGCCACTTCCACACCCCGGCGCAGCACTTCGGCACGCTCGGGCGAGTCTTCGTCGAGAATCGGGTTGGTGTTGTTGATGTGGATAAGTACCTTGCGCTGGCGCGGGAAGCCATCCAGCACCTCCAGCATGCCGCCGGGGCCGTTCTGCGCCAGGTGGCCCATCTCGCGGCCGGTACGGGTGCCCACGCCACGGCGCTGCATTTCATCATCTTCCCACAGGGTGCCGTCGACCAGCAGGCAGTCGGCGTCGTGCATCATCGTCAGCAGCTTGTCGTCCACCTGGCCCAGGCCCGGGGCGTAGAACAGCTTGCCGCCGGTGCGGGTGTCCTCGACCAGCAGGCCAAGGTTGTCGCCCGGGTGCGGGTCGAAGCGGTGCGGCGAGTAGGGCGGCGCGGCGCTGCGCAGGGGGAACGGGGTAAAGCGCAGGTTGGGGCAGGCGTCGATGACGAAGCTGCCTTCCAGCTCGATGCGGTTCCACTGCAGGCCGCCGTTCCAGTGGCTGAGCATGTTGAACAGCGGGAAGCCGGTGGTCAGGTCCTGGTGGACCATGTCGGTGCACCACACCTGGTGCGGGCAACCTTCGCGCAGGCTGAGCAGGCCGGTGGTGTGGTCGATCTGGCTGTCCAGCAGGATGATGGCGTTGATGCCGGTGTCGCGCAGGGCGCGGGCCGGCTGCATCGGCGCAAAGGCCTGGAGCTGGGCGCGAATGTCGGGTGAGGCATTGCACAGCACCCAGTGCACGCCGTCGTCGGACAGGGCGATGGACGACTGGGTGCGTGGCGTGGCCCGCAGGGTGCCGTCGCGCAAGCCCTTGCAGTTGACGCAGTTGCAGTTCCACTGTGGGAACCCGCCGCCGGCGGCGGAACCGAGAACCTGGATGTACATGGCCACTCTCTCTGCAGAAACCGTAGCGAAAAAACGAAAACGCCCCGGCAGGCCGAGGCGTTGAACCGTAAGCCGGGCTTAGCGGTTGGCGAAGTACATGGTGACTTCGAAGCCGATGCGCAGATCAGTGTATGCAGGTTTGGTCCACATGGAATTACTCCTTCCGGATGAGGGGGTGGGTTTGTCAGCTACTACTTGGGTACCGCCATTGGCTGGAGGTTCCCATGGCTGGGATTGCGCTATCTTACAAGAAAAATTTGTACCGAAAGGTTAATTATTCGAAAACTCCGTTGCGGTTTTCGTAACAATCATGGGGTTGAACCCAGCCAGGAAGCATCTGGTGCGGCAGCGTTGGCAAGGCATAGCCAAGTGGAGCCCTTATCGAGCAAGTGGCTCAGCAGCTGGTCCAGATCCGTCTGCCGCGTTTTCAGGATAGACCTGCGCAACGCATCCAGCTTGCCGGGTTGTGTGGCCAGGAATGTCTGCCACGCCCATTCGGCGACTTCGGCGTTGCCCATCGCCGGTTCATCGAATTGCCCGGCCAGGGCCTGACCAGCGGCAGGGGCCAGGGTGACGCCCTGGCGCAGCAAGGTGAGCAGGTGGTCGAGGATCTGTACCTGGCTGGCATGAGGCGACTGGACCCCGAACAGCAGGCCGCCGACCCCCTCGACCTGACGAAAGGTACTGAATACCGCATAGCCGAGTTGCAATTCTACCCGCAGCCGTTGGTAAACCGGCCCTTGCAGCAATTGGGCGAGCAGGCGGCCAGCGGCTTCCATGGCCGCCGGCAGTGGGCAGAACAGCAGCAGGGCATGCTCACTGCCAGGTACTTCGGCATGTTGCCAACGGTGGTTGGCCCAGGCGGGCAGAGGGCCAGGCGCCGAGCCTTGGCCAGGGCAGTGCTGAAGCGCGGTGCCCAATGCGTTCAGGGCGGCATCGTCGAAGCCGGCAGCCAGGCCGTGCCAGCGTGCTTGCTGCCACAGGCTGTCGAGATGCGTCTGGGCCAGGGGGCAGGCCGGCGCAGGTGCAGGCGCGGCGCCCAACACGGCGTCGGGCAGCTGCTTGAGCAGGGCCCGGATGGGGATCAGTGCTGGAGGCTGCGTCGAACTGGGCAGCCAGCTGCCTGCCGGGGGCTTGAGCATCAGTGCCAAGGCCTGTTCCACAGTGCGCAATACCGCTGCCGGCAGCCCGGCGCAGCGCAGTTGCCAATATTCGCCAGCGGTACTGAACTGCAGCTGCACCGATACGCGCTCGCAGCGCTCCTGCAGGGGGTGCAAGGCGCGTTCGAGCAGCGCATGCAGGCGCTGGCGCAAGGGGGACGGGACATGCCAGCGCAGGTACAGCGCCGCGTACTGACGGGCGCCAGGCAGCTGGTCGCTCACTTTCAGTGCCGCTGGCAGCGGGTGCGGACTGGCATCAGGCAAGTCGGCCAGGAGCAAGGGGTCGACGGCGGGCAGTTGCCAATGCCCATGTGCGCGGCCCGGCAGGCCTTCCAGCAGGGCACGAAGTGCCTGCAAGCCTTGTGTGTCCAAACCGCTGAACGGCTGGCCGGCGCTGTCCCGGCGGGCCAGCTCAAGCGCACTGGCACTGCGTTCGCGACTTTGCTGCAGCAGCTCGAACTCGGCGCTCATTTGCTCAGGGGCGGCCTGGCGGATGAAGCCGAACCAGCCCTGCAACAGGGCATCGACTTCCTCTGGGCAGGCGTCCTCGCTCAGCTTCAGGTCAATGTGCCACAGCAACTGCCCGGCGAAGGCATACAGCGCCTCGGCCTTGAAGCCTTGCAGCCAACCACGCTGGCGAAGCGCATGCAGCCAGGTGCCCGGGCGGCTATCGCCGAGGCAGGCGATCAGCAACTCAAGGGCCTGCTCGGCACCTGCCGGCAGGTTTTCGTGGCTGAACATCAGGTGCGTGTCGGTCGTCGATAAAGGCGGTGGCAGAGCTTGTGGCACCCGTTCACCCGTTGCGAACAGCTTGGCATGCTGCCGGCCCAGCAATTCCAGTTCATCCAGCGATTGTGGGCCGCACAGGCTCAGGGTGACCTGGCCGCCTTGGTAGAAGCGCTGGTGAAAGCCACCGAGCGCTTGCTGGAAGGCAGGATCCTGCAAGGCCAGGGTGTGCCGGTTACCGGCATGAAAAGCGCCCAATGGATGGCCGGGCGCTGCCGATTGCAGCAAGGCGAACTGCTGCTGGGCCTGAGGGCTGCGCGACCAGGCAATGAACTCGGCATGGATTACTTCGCGTTCGCGGCGTTGGCGCTCGATGCAAAGGTCTGGCTCGGCCAACATCTGGCACAGGCGCTCCAGCCCCCCGGCCAGGGCGCTGGGCGGGACCTCGAAGAAGAAGTCGGTGGTGCGTTCGCGAGTACTGGCATTGACCTGGCCGCCGAGGGCCTGCACGTAGCGCATCAAGCCGTCGTCCAGAGGGAAGCGCGAGGTGCCGAGGAAGAACAGGTGCTCCAGAAAGTGGGCCAGGCCGGGCCATCTGGTCGGCGCGTCGTGGCTACCCGCGTGCACCCGCAGGGCCGCGGCCGAGCGCTTCAGGCGCGGGGCGTGGCGCAGGGTCAACTGCAGGCCGTTGGCGAGGGTGAGGTGGCGGGTGGCGTCAGGCATGGGGGCTCCGGTAACTGCTGTCCATGCTAACCCATTTGTTTGCAGGCCCGGCCTCTTCGCGGGCACGCCCGCTCCCACAGGCACTGCACAGCTTTCAGGCCTGTGATTTACCCTGTGGGAGCGGGTTTACCCGCGAATGGGCCGCACAGCGGCCCCTGTCAGCCTTTACCCAGATGCAGCTCCTGGCGCAGATCGCTCAGGTAAGGAAACGCCCCCCGCCCCTGCACCACCCGCTCATGCTCCAGCTCCGCCAGCAACTGGCACTCGTCCCGCCCGGCCATGGCCAGCAGGCTGCCATCCGGGCCGATGATGCTGCTCTGCCCGCAATACTGGATCTCGCCTTCCGAGCCGCAATAGTTGGCATACACCAGGTAGCACTGGTTCTCCTGCGCCCGCGCCCTCACGGTCACCTGGCAGATGAAGTCGTACGGCGACATGTTCGCCGTCGGCACCAGGATCAGCTCGGCACCGTCCAGCGCCAGGCGCCGGGCATTCTCCGGGAACTCGATGTCGTAGCAGATCAGCAGGCCGACCTTCCAGCCATCCAGCTCCACCACCGGGAAGTGATCGGAACCTGCGCTGAACATCGAGCGGTCCAGCTCGCCGAACAGGTGGGTCTTGCGATAGTTGCTCAGGCTGCGGCCGTGCGCATCGATCAACTGCACACTGTTGTAGATGGCGCCATCATCGCCACGCTCCGGGTAGCCATAGACGATTGCGATGCGGTGCGCCTGGGCGATCTCCACCACCTCCATGGCCGCCGGGCCATCATCGGCCTCGGCCAGGCGAGCGACCTGGGCCAGGCCGATGTTGTAGCCGGTCAGGAACATCTCCGGGCACACCAGCAAACTGGCGCCGCGTTCGGCCGCCAGTTGCGCCTGGTGGCGCAACCGTTGCAGGTTGCCGGGAACGTCCAGTGGCTTGGGTGCGCCCTGGAACAGAGCGATGCGCATGCTGCCTCCTTGTCTCAGTCCGGCAGGGCGATCGGGCCGATTTCGTCGAACACGTCGCCTGGGCCGGGGTTGTCCGGGTGGGTGCGGCCACCGAAGTGATTCATGATACCCCACACCGCATTCAGCGATGTCTGTACCGCGCCTTCCACCCAGGCCGGCGTCCACGACACATCATCACCGGCGATGAACATGCCGCGCTGCTCGGCAGGCATGTCCTGCTGCATGAAGTGCGCGTACATGCGTTGGTTGTAGCGGTAGTGCCCAGGCAGCGCGCCCTTGAAGGCGCCGAGGAAGTGCGGGTCGGCTTCCCAGGAAACGGTGATCGGGTCGCCGATGATGTGCCCGGCAATGTCGGTCTTCGGGTAAATCTTCTTCAGTGCATCCAGGGCCAGTTGCACGCGTTTTTCCACCGGGTGCGGCAGCATCTTCAGCGCATCGCTCATCCACGAGTAGGACAGGCAGATCACCCCCGGCTTGTCGTCACCGTTGTCGAACAGGTAGGTGCCACGGGTGAGGCGATCGGTGAGGGTCATGCTCATCAGGTCGCGGCCGGTTTCCGGGTCCTTGTCCTTCCAGAACGGCCGGTCGACCATGACGAAGGTCTTCGACGACTGCATGTAGCGGGTGCGGTCCAGGGCCATCCACATCTTTTGCGAAAACAGCGATTCCTCGCAGTCGATCTGGGTGGTCAGCAGCCAGGTCTGGCAGGTGGCGAGCACGGCACTGTAGTGACGGGTGTCGCCCCAGTTGTCGGTGACCGCCAGGCGGCCATCCGCGGCGCGGGCGATGCGCTTGACCCCGGTACGCGGTGCGCCGCCATGCAGCCCGCTCAGGCTGGTGCCTTCCGGCCAATGCACGCAGCGCTCCGGTACATGGCGCCAGATGCCTTGCGGTACCTGCTCCACACCGCCGACTACCAGGTGCTGGTGGTCGTCGCAGTTGGTCATCACCACGCGGAAGATTTCCAGCATCGAGTTGGGGAAGTCCGAGTCCCAGCCGCCGGTGCCGAAGCCGACCTGGCCGAACACTTCGCGGTGCTGGAAGCTCAGCTGGGCGAACGAGCGCGAGGTGGCGACGAAGTCGTAGAAGGTGCGGTCGTCCCACAGCGGTACCAGCTTGTTCCACAGCTCTTTCAGGCGCGGTACGTCACGGTCGCGGATGGCCTGCTGGATGTCGGCGAACCGGGCACCGCTTTCCAGCGCGTCGGCCCAGGCATCGGCCACTTCGTGGAACAGCTTGGGCAGGTCGGTGGGTTTTTCGGCGTAGTAGGTTTGGCCTTCCAGGTCGATCACCGTGCTGCCCGAGGCCGGGGTCAGCGGGTTGGGGAACGGTTTGGTCTCCAGGCCCAGCTTGTCCACGTAATGGTAGAAGGCAGTGGACGACACCGGGAAGCGCATGCCACCCAGTTCGGCGATGATCCCGTCGGTGCCGTTGAAGGTTTGCGAGCGCAGCCGGCCACCCAGCTTGGATGCTTCGTACACCACCGGCTTGAGGCCCAGCTTCATCAGCTCGTAGGCCGCCACCAGGCCGGCGATACCGGCGCCCACGATTGCCACTTCCTCACCATGGCGCTCGGCCGGGATGCTGCCGAGGCCTGCGGGGTGTTCCAGCCAGTCGTCGAAGGCGAAGGGGAAGTCCGGGCCGAAGATGGTGACGGGTTTTTTACCATCGGCGGGGTGGCGGTTTTTCTTGTTCATGAAGTGACCTTGCCAGAGAGGCTGCGCAGCGGGCGGAGCCTGAGTATAGGAGATGCCTGGGGGCCATTTTAGGGAGTGGCGTGTTCGTTATTAAGGCGCAGATTGTTGTCTGAATGTAGCTTGTATCGTCGAAATAGAACTATTTAGGCGCATTACGACGAAGCAGGCGATTGACTAATCCAAGAGTGGAACCGGTCTATGTGGGAGCGGGTTTACCCGCGAATGCTGCAGTGAATCTACCAACGCATTCGCGGGTAAACCCGCTCCCACAGGGGGCTGTGTTGCCCTTGCCATGCGGTCGATCAGACATTGCCTACACCCATGCCATGAAATAGGGAATTACCCTACGGCCTCTACCGCCTCGGTCTGGCATCGCGGGAATCGCTTCATCGTTAACCTCACTGGGTCGCCGGAAATTCGGTGATCGGGCGTGAGAACCCGCGGACCATTCTGGAGGCGCACTGCTATGGCAGCTGTGCGCGGGCAGGCTTTGCCTGGCCGGGTACGCGCCTCCAAGTTCGCCGGTTCTCACCTCGTGCATGGCTGCCACCCAATTCCCGTGAGAAGGATGCGATTGGCCGCCGATCACCCTTGTGATTTGGAGGCTATACCATGACCAAACGCTTACCCGACCAACCCGAAAAACTGAAACCCACCGCAGAAAAAACCTTCTGCAACTGCGAATCCAGCCACCCGCCATTATTCGCCATACGCCCCGGCATCGATGCCGCAGACGCCTTGGTCCACGCCTGCCTGCTAGCCCGTGGCCTCAATCAGATCGCCACCGACTACGCCCAGCATCACGCCCCCGAGCGCAGCCGTGACATTGTCTGGTCGATGCAGCATTCCGCCGAAAGCCTTTCGGCGATTCTGGAAGGCCTGCTCGACGGCCAGGAGGCCTGACCGCCAGCCAGGTTCAGAGCGGCTGCCCGCGGTCCACCTTACTGCTGAGAATGATCGACGTGGTGGTCTTCTCCACCCCGTCGACACTGCCGATCTGGTCGAGCAACTGGTCCAGTTGCTCGGGCGAATCCGTACGCAGCCAGGCCACATAGTCGAACTCCCCGCTCACTGCGCACAGCTGCTGCACCTGGCCCATGGCACTCAGGCGCCGCACCACCTCCTTGCCCGAGCGCGGCTGCACCTTGATCCCCACATACGCCTGCAGCCCACCACCCATCACCCGCTGGCCCAGGCGCACGCCATAGCCGGAGATGACCTTGTTCTTCTCCAACCGCTCCAGGCGCGAGTTGACGGTGGTGCGGGCGATGCCCAACTGACGGGCGAGGGTGGCGACGCTTTCGCGGGCGTTTATCTGCAGCAGGGCGATCAGCTGGCGATCGATTTCATCCAGCGTGATGGAGCGGGAATCCGACATGGCGAGTCTCTACGGTTGACCCGCTAGCCTAGCCAGCCAGTGCAGGCCAGAGCAAGGGCAGTCACAGCTGGCCACGCTGACGCGGTCCAATCTGGGGCGACCTGATGATCGGGGCGATGTCGCTGGGCGCGCAGGACTTTACGGCGGGTATGACCTTCTGCAATCGGCGGCAGGCTGAGACGCGGTCGAGAGGGGAATAACCAAAAGAGTTACATTTTTGGGGCTGTGAACAGATTGGTCGGATGGTATTGTTTGGTGCAACCATTGCACTATATGATGAGCTCATGCCCACGATCCATCGATTATCCAATTGCGTAATCTATCTCTATGCAAACGACCATCTACCACCGCATTTCCATCTGCGTTTCAGTGATGGCCGTCAGGCACTGATTGGGATCAATGACCTGTCCCCGCTGGCCGGTTTCGGTGGTTCACGGGTTTCCTTGCGCGAAATGAGCGAGGCGCTTGAATGGGCATCGCGGAACAGGGCTCGACTACTAGCAATGTGGGAGGAGCTGAATCCATGACCAACAAACATTTTCAACTCACAGAGGTGGCCGTCACTGCCCCTTGCACCTTGCTACTGACTTTTGCGGATGGGCAGCAATTCACCGTGGCGCTGGATGAAATCATTGAGAAGCACGCGACTCTGGGCCCGCTTGCGGATCCCAAGGTATTTGCAACGGCTGCGATTGGTGAGTGGCAAGACACAGTCATCTGGGCCAATGACGACAGTCTTGAACTTGCTGCGGACAACCTGCGCGCACGGGCGGTGGAGCAGGCAGGGGAGTGTTCACATGAGCTCATCTGGAACTGGATGGCTAAGCATGAGCTGACATTGGATCGCGCAGCTCGGGAATTGGGCTTGAGCAGGCGCATGTTGGCTTACTATCGTAGTGGAGAAAAACCTGTGCCGAGGACGGTCGCTTTGGCGATGAAGGGATGGGAAGCACTTCGAATGGCTGACATGGAAGTGAGCCGTGTGCCCTATCACCTGCCTGGAAGCTTCGCAAATGAGGCGGCCGGGCATGCCCCGAAGAAGCGAGCGTGATTCACCGCCTGAACACAGACAAAAAAAGCCGCGCAATCGCGCGGCTTTTTTCGCATCTGGTGGGCCCACACGGACTCGAACCGTGGACCAAAGGATTATGAGTCCTCTGCTCTAACCGACTGAGCTATAGGCCCTCAGTAAGTGGCCGGATTATAACGAGGGTTTCGCACCTGTGCCATCTGAAAGATCCGATAGTGCTATGCGAAGAAACGTCGCCGCGAAGTCGTCCGGGGGCAGGGGCAGGCTGACGATGTAGCCCTGGATCTGCTCACAGCCTTCAGCCGCGAGGAAGCGTTGCTGGGCCTGGTTTTCCACACCCTCGGCAATGATGGTCAGCTGCATGCTGCGGCCCAGGGCGATGATCGCGCGGGCGATGGCGGCGTCGTGGGGGTCGTCGGGCAGGCCGCGGATGAAGGATTTGTCGATCTTGAGGATGTCCAGCGGCAGGCGCTTGAGGTAGCTCAGCGATGAATAACCAGTGCCGAAGTCGTCGATGGCCAGCTGCACGCCCAGCTTCTTCAGCTGGTACAGCACGGCCAGGGCTTCCTCTGCCTGGCTCATGATGAAGTTTTCGGTGATTTCCAGCTGCAGGTCGCCGGCCTTGAGCTGGTAGTGCTTCAGCAACTGTTCGATGCGCCGGGCAAGGTGGGGGTGGCGCAGTTGGGCGCCGGCGAGGTTTATCGACAGCGGGCCAAAGGGGTCGTAGTGCATCTTCCAGGCCTGCATCTGCCGGCAGGCCTGTTCCAGTACCCAGTCGCCGATCTGGAGGATGGTGCCGTTCTCTTCCGCCAGGTGGATGAAGTGCTCTGGCGGCACTTCACCAAAGGTCGGGTGGCTCCAGCGGATCAGCGCTTCGGCGCCGACCAGGCTCTGGGTCTTGAGGCTGAGCTTGGGCTGGAAGCACAGGCTCAGTTCGTTGCGCTCGATGGCGCGGCGCAGTTCGTGCTCCAGGGCGATGCGTTCGCTGGCCTGGGCGGTGAGGTCGAGGGTGTAGGCTTCGACGCGGTTACGGCCCTTGGCCTTGGAGCGGTACATGGCTGCGTCGGCGTTGCGAATCAGTGTGGCAACGTCTGTGCCGTCCTGTGGATAAAGGCTGATGCCGATGCTGGCGCTGGTGAAGAACTCGTGCTCGCCGGCCTGGAACGGCGCGTTGAAGCAGGCCAGCAGCTTGTTGGCGATGGCGCTGGCGTCACTGGGTTTGTGCAAGCCGGGCAGCAGGATGATGAACTCGTCGCCGCCCAGGCGGGCCACGGTGTCGACATCACGCACCTGCTCCTTCAGGCGTTGGGCGATGCCCTTGAGCAGCAGGTCGCCGACCGGGTGGCCGAGGCTGTCGTTGATGTGCTTGAAACGGTCGAGGTCGAGGAACAGCACCGCGCCCTTGCGGTTGGACACTTGCGAGCAGGTGAGCGCGGCCTGCAGGCGGTTCTCGAACAGGGCACGATTGGGCAGGCCGGTCAGCGGGTCGTGGTGGGCCTGGTAGTCGAGCTTGGCCTGGGCGTGCTTTAGGCTGGAGATGTCGGCGAACACGGCGACGAAGTGGGTGATCTCGCGCTCTCTGTTGCGCACGGCGCTGATGGTCAGCCAGCCGGGGTACAGCTCGCCGTTCTTGCGCTTGTTGTAGATCTCGCCTTGCCAGTGGCCTTCGTCGGTCAGCTGGTGCCACATGGCGACATAGAACGCACTGTCGTGCTGGCCGGAGGCAAGCAGGCGCGGGGTCTGGCCGAGGGCTTCGATCTCGCTGTAGCCGGTGATTTCGCTGAAGGCGCGGTTGACGGCACTGATGCGCTGGTCGATGTCGGTGATCAGCACGCCTTCGGCGGTGTTCTCGAACACGGTGGCGGCCAGCTGCAGTTTTTCCTGCATCAGGTGGCGCTCGGTGATGTCGCGGGCGATGGTCAGCATGCAGTCGTCGCCGGCAATCGGCAGCGGCCGTGCAGAGAGCTCGCAGAGGCGAATCTGCCCATCACTGCGGCGCAGGTGGCACGTGAAGTCGCGTACGAAGCCGTCGCGGTTGAGCTGTTCGACCAGGCGCTTGCGCTCGTTGAGGTCGACCCAGATGCCCAGGTCCAGCGAGGTCTGGTCGAGCGTCGGGCTGAGGTCATAGCCGGTGAGGCGGCAGAAGCCCTCGTTCACTTCAAGCAGCAAGCCGTCGCTCTGGCGCGACAGCAGCAGGCCATCGGGCGAGGCATGGAAGGCCTTGGCGAATTTCTCTTCCGAAGTTTGCAGCTGCTCCTGGGTTTCCTTGAGCTGGCTGATATCGCGTACCGCTACCACCAGCGCGAGGTTGCCGTCGAGTTCGAAGGTTTCGGCCGAGGTCAGGCCGGTGAACAGTTGGCCGTTGCTACGGCGGAAGCTCATTTCCAGGTTGCGGATGCCGCCCTGGTGCAGGCGTTCGAGCAGCCGCGGGCCGGTGCCTTCGACGCCCCACAGGTTGAGCTCGGTGGCGGTGCGGCCGATTACCTGGCCCGGGGTGAGGCCGATCTGCTCTTCGAAGGCTTCGTTCACCTCCAGCAGGCAGCCGTCGCTGTGGCGGGCGATCAGCAGGATGTCGGGGCACTGCTGGAACACCGAGGCGAACTTCTGCTCGGACAGGCGCAGGGCGTCCTCGGTGCGCTTGGTCTCGCTGATGTCGATCATCAGGCCACGCATCACCGGCTGGTGGCCATGCTCGATCATGCTGACGATGTTGCGTACCCACAATGGCTGGCCATCGGCCCGGATTACCCGGTAGTCGAGGCTGTGGTCGCGCCCGGCGGCGGTTTCGCTGTCGCAGTAGGCCTGGGCCCAGAGGGCATCCTCCGGGTGCAGGATGCTGCGCCAGAAGCCGGGTTTGAGCCAGTCGGTCAATGGGTAGCCGAGCAGGCCTTCGGCGTGGGGTGAGACGTAGCTGTAGGTGAAGTCGTTGGCGTCGGCCTCCCAGGCGATGGCGGACAGGCTCTCGACCAGGCTGCGATAGTGGTACTCGCTGCTGCGCAGTTCCTGTTCCAGGGCGATGCGCCGGGAAATTTCCGAACTGAGCCGGCGGTTGATGCGGATGACCACTGCCAGCACGGCCATCAATACCAGCACCGCGGGCAGGCCGTATACCAGCAGGTCCGACCAGAACATCCGTTGGTCGACCACATTGCCTACCCAGCGTTGCTGGATCTGGCTGACTTCAGCGCTGCTCATGTCGGCCATCACTTTGTCGAGAATGCCGACCAGCACCTTCTTGTCGCGCGGGGCGGCCATGGCCAGCTGGTAGCGGTAGGGCGTTTCACCGCTGACGTAGAGGCCATCGAGCTTGAGCTGGCGCAGGCTCCAGATGCTTGACGCGAGGTCACCGACCACCGCGTCCACTTCGTCGGTGGCCAGGGCCTGCAGGGTGGAACTGACGTTGGGCAGGGCCACCAGGTTGAGGTCCGGGTGGTGGGTGCGCAGCAGTTCGTGCGGGGCGTAGTTTTCGACCACGGCAATCTTCAGACCGTACAGGTCGTCCAGGTTGCGCGGCTGTGCGCCGCCTTTGTGGGCGAGGATGACGATCGGGAAGTCGAGGTACGGCCGGGTGAAGGCCAGGTAGCCTTGGCGTTCGGGGGTGGACATGATGCCGGGCAGCAGGTCGATGCGGCTTTCGCGGGCTTGCGCCAGTACCTCGGTCCAGCTGCTGGGTTCGACCGGTTTGAGCGTCACACCCAGGCGTTGCTGGATCGTGGCGATGTAATCGGCGGCCAATCCCTGGTATCGGCCCTCCTGGTCGCGAAACTCGAACGGTGGCCAAGAGGCGTCTACACCCAGGCTCAGCTGCGGGTGGGCAGCCAACCAGGCTTTCTCCTCGTCTGTCAGGGTCAGGGCGCCGGCCGCTGTGTTCCACAAAATCAGGAGCAGCAACAGGATGGCCGGCATCAGCGGCATAGCGGCCTCACATTCAAGTGGTATGAAGTCGAGTGTAGACGGGCATTGCTGCAGGTGTGCGGTGGAAGGGCGGGCTTTGTGTTCTGGCTGTCGGAAGGGGGAGGTAATGAGGAAATGGGGCTGCTGCGCAGCCCATCGCCGGCAAGCCGGCTCCCACAGGGATCGCGCAGGGCCGGAAAAGAAAAACCCCGGCCTGGGCCGGGGTTTGTCATCACTCGTCGAGGAAGGAGCGCAGATGCTCGCTGCGAGTCGGGTGGCGCAGTTTGCGCAACGCCTTCGCTTCGATCTGACGGATCCGCTCGCGGGTCACGTCGAACTGCTTGCCCACCTCTTCGAGGGTGTGGTCGGTGTTCATGTCGATACCGAAACGCATGCGCAGCACCTTGGCTTCGCGTGCGGTCAGGCCCGAGAGCACGTCACGGGTGGCTTCCTTGAGGCTTTCGACCGTGGCCACGTCGATCGGGGACTGCATGGTCGAGTCCTCGATGAAGTCGCCCAGGTGCGAATCTTCGTCGTCACCGATCGGGGTTTCCATGGAGATCGGCTCTTTGGCGATCTTCAGTACCTTGCGGATCTTGTCCTCAGGCATTTCCATGCGCTCGCCCAGCTCTTCCGGGGTCGGTTCGCGACCCATTTCCTGCAGCATCTGGCGGGAAATACGGTTGAGCTTGTTGATCGTCTCGATCATGTGCACCGGAATACGGATGGTGCGCGCCTGGTCGGCGATCGAACGGGTGATCGCCTGGCGGATCCACCAGGTGGCGTAGGTCGAGAACTTGTAGCCGCGACGGTATTCGAACTTGTCCACCGCTTTCATCAAGCCGATGTTGCCTTCCTGGATCAGGTCGAGGAACTGCAGGCCACGGTTGGTGTACTTCTTGGCGATGGAGATCACCAGACGCAGGTTCGCCTCGACCATTTCTTTCTTGGCGCGGCGGGCCTTGGCTTCACCGATCGACATGCGACGGTTGATTTCCTTGATCTCGGCAACGGTCAGGCCGGTTTCGGTCTCAAGGTCGATCAGCTTCTGCTGGCAAGCGACGATGGCAGCGTCCTTTTCACCCAGGGCGGCAGCCCACTTGGTGTTGCGCTTGGCCAGGTCACCGCTCCAGGTCTGGTCGGTTTCGTTGCTCGGGAACATGCGCAGGAAGTCGGCACGCGGCATGCGGGCGTCACGCACGCACAGCTGCATGATGGCGCGTTCCTGCTGGCGCAGGCGGTTCAGGGCGTCACGAACACGCTCTACCAGTACCTCGAACTGCTTCGGTACCAGCTTGATCGGCATGAACAGGTCGGCCAGGGCCTGCAGGGCGTCGATGCTTTCCTTGTGGGCGCGACCGTTCTTCTTCAGGACCTTGTTGGTGGCCTGAAGCTGGTCGTTGACCGCACCGAAACGCTGGCGAGCGACTTCCGGGTCCGGGCCGCTCTCGGCCTCTTCCTCGTCGTCACCGCTTTCGGATTCTTCCTCGTCGTCGTCGGACTCTTCCTTCGCGGCGGCGGCCTTGGTGCCCGGGATCGGCACTTCTTCGGTCGGCGCGGCGATATTGTCGTCAGGGTCGATGTAACCGCTGAGAACGTCGGACAGACGGCCACCTTCGGTGGTGACACGGTCATATTCGCCGAGAATGTAGTCGACAGTGCCCGGGAAGTGGGCGATGGCGCCCATGACTTCACGGATGCCTTCCTCGATACGCTTGGCGATTTCGATCTCGCCTTCGCGGGTCAGCAGCTCGACGGTACCCATTTCGCGCATGTACATGCGCACCGGGTCGGTCGTGCGGCCGATATCGGTTTCAACTGCCGCCAACGCAGCAGCGGCTTCTTCGGCCGCGGCTTCGTCGGTGTCGGCTTCCGCCAACAGAAGGGCATCCGCATCCGGAGCACTCTCGAATACGTTGATCCCCATGTCGTTGATCATGCGGATGATGTCTTCCACCTGTTCCGGATCTGAAATATCCTCAGGCAGGTGGTCGTTGACCTCCGCGTAAGTCAGGTAGCCCTGCTCACGACCGCGGGTGATCAACTCTTTGATACGAGACTGCTGTTGCGCTTTTCCGGACATAACACCCTATCCACTGAAGGTCTTGGCGGGCAAAAAACAAGCCGAGGATTATACCCGAGCATGGGCCTCACGCGCCAGATGAGGTCGGCGTTTGTGCGGGAACATTCCGGCTCAGCAGGGCGAGGAGCTGGGTTTTTTCCTCGCTGGTCAATTCGCTTTGACGTGATTTCCTGAGCAGTTGTTCCAGGCTGCGCTCGCGTTGGCGGGCGGACAAGCTAGTTATAGTGTCGAAAAACTGTTGTTCAAGGTTGTCGGCCACGATCAGCCATTCCTTTTCCGCCAGAGCCCGCAGCAGGCGCCCCTGTTCGGTGCCGTGCCAACGTGCGATCAACTGCATTGAGCTTAGCCCAGGATTTTTCTGCGCGGCTTCGATCAGTGCCACCAGAAGCTGGCTGTACAGGTGCTCTTCGTCGGCGAAGTGGCTGGCATCCTCCACCTTGCCGGCCAGCAGCGGGTGGTGCAGCAGGGTGCGCAGGGCGGCCAGGGTGGGCGGCTCGACCGGGGCCGGTACGCGTGGTGGCGCTTCGTCACGTTGCTGCCATGGCTTGCCACCCTTGCGGTTCTTGTCCCAGGGTTTGTCGCTCCACTGCTTCTTGCCAGCGCCCTTGTTCGGCTTCCACTCCTGTTCCTGATGAACGGGGGCGAAGTCGTGCTGCGGCATGTCGCCGTAGTCGGGGGTGTAGCTGGCCATGGCATCGTAGTCGTAGCCAGGGTCGTAGTCCGGCACGCTGCTGGCGGCCGGGGCGTGTTGCGCCAGTTGTTCGACCTGCTGCGGGTCGAGGCCGGTGATTTCCTTCAGGCGGTTGCGCATCAGCTGGCGCAGGTTGGCGCCGGGGATCTTTTCGATCAGCGGTGCGGCCAGGGTCGCCATGTGCGCCTTGCCTTCCAGCGAGCGCGGGTCGGCTTCGACGCCTAGTTGCTCGAAGAAGTAATCGGCCAGCGGCTGGGCGTGCTGGTTGATGCGGGCCATGAAGGCATCGGTGCCTTCGGCGCGCACCAGGCTGTCCGGGTCTTCGCCTTCGGGCAGGAACAGGAAGCGCGCGCGGCGGCCGTCCTGCAGGTTCGACAGGGTCGACTCCAGGGCGCGCCAGGCGGCCTTGCGCCCGGCCTGGTCACCGTCGAAGCAGAACAGCACGCTGGGTACCACGCGGAACAGGCGCTTGAGGTGCTCTTCGCTGGTGGCTGTACCGAGGGTGGCCACGGCGTTGCGCAGGCCCTGCTGGGCCAGGGCAATCACGTCCATGTAGCCCTCGACGACGATGATTTCGTCGAGGTTGCGGTTGTGCTTGCGTGCCTCGTACAGGCCGTAGAGTTCCTGGCCCTTGTGGAACACCGGGGTTTCCGGGGAGTTCAGGTACTTGGGTTTGTCGTCGCCGAGCACCCGGCCACCGAAGGCGATGATGCGCCCGCGGCTGTCGCGGATCGGGAACATCACCCGGTCGCGGAAGCGGTCGTAGCGCTTGCCGCTTTCGGCGTTCTCGATCAGCAGGCCGGCATCGATCATCACCTTCTGCTGCAGAGTGTCGGCACCCAGGTGCTTGAGCAGGTTGTCCCAGCCTGGCGGGGCGAAGCCCAGGCCGAAGTCGCGGGCGATTTCCCCGGACAGGCCGCGGCCCTTGAGGTAATCCACCGCCGCCTTGCGGGTCGGGTGGCTGCGCAGGGCCTGGCGGTAGAACTCCGAGGCGGCGTCCAGCAGCGGGTACAGCGGCGAATCGGTTGGCTGGCGCGGCTTGTGGTCGCGGCGGCCTTGCTCGCGGGGCACTTCCATGCCGGCGGCGCGGGCCAGCTCCTCGACGGCCTGGGGGAAGTCCAGGTTGTCGTGGTCCATGACGAAGCCCAGGGCATTGCCGCCGGCACCGCAGCCGAAGCAGTAGTAGAACTGCTTGTCGGGGCTGACCGTGAAGGAAGGGGTCTTTTCCTTGTGGAACGGGCAGCAGGCGGAGTAGTTCTTGCCGGTTTTTTTCAGCTGGACGCGCGAACTCACCACGTCGACGATGTCGAGGCGGTTGATAAGGTCGTCGATGAAACTCTGGGGAATCAGCCCGGCCATGGCAGTCTCGTCATCTGGCAGCTGGCAAGTCTAATCGCTCACGCGCCGGATGGGGCGAGTGCCGCTTGGGAAAGTGCGAGGGAATGTGTGCTCGTCGCCGGCCCCTGAGGGCCCGTCAGTCGGACGTGCACGTCTGGTCATACAACAAGGAGGACCAGCTCTGACGTTTCAGGCAGGTTGCCCATGTGCAGTTCGCATGAAGCTTGTGCAGGGCCTTGAGCTAGCTGCTCAAGTTTGAAACGACCACTGCCATCGCCCGGCGGTTAGCCGGGCAGGGCAGAAGCTTTGCGTAGAACGTCTGTATTAGTACAGACGAACGGCGCGGCGCTGTTCGCGCTGAACTTTCTTGGCGTGACGCTTAACAGCAGCAGCTGCTTTGCGCTTACGCTCGGCGGTCGGCTTCTCGTAAAACTCGCGGCTACGAACTTCAGCCAGTACACCGGCTTTTTCGCAGGAGCGCTTGAAACGACGCAGAGCTACGTCGAAGGGTTCGTTCTCTTTAACTTTGACGGCTGGCATCCAGGGCTACCTTAATTCATTACCGGGGTAGACGTGCTCCTGGCAAAACAAAGGTGTGCTGGAGAACGTCGGTTTTCAAGGGTTGCGGATGTTAACCCTTAGCAAGCCGGAATGCAAAGCCTCTGATCGAAAACCGCTGGTCGGCATCCGACACGGGGACTATCATGCGCGGCTTCGAATTCAGCCCCCACAAGGGACGAACCCATGCTAGTACTGGGATTGGAAACATCCTGCGACGAAACTGGCGTCGCATTATACGACAGCGAACGCGGTTTGTTGGCCGACGCGCTGTTCAGCCAGATCGACCTGCACCGCGTGTTCGGCGGTGTGGTGCCAGAGCTTGCCTCGCGTGACCACGTCAAGCGCATGCTGCCACTCATCCGCCAGGTGCTGGATGAGGCCGGCTGCGTCGCCACCGAGATCGACGCCATCGCCTATACCGCGGGCCCTGGCCTGGTCGGTGCCCTGCTGGTGGGGGCCTCCTGCGCCCAGGCGCTGGCCTTTGCCTGGGACATCCCGGCGATTGGCGTACACCACATGGAAGGCCACCTGCTGGCACCCATGCTGGAAGAAAACCCGCCGGAGTTTCCGTTCGTCGCTTTGTTGGTTTCCGGTGGCCACACGCAGTTGGTGCGGGTCGATGGCATCGGCCAGTACGAGCTGCTGGGCGAGAGCCTGGATGACGCCGCCGGCGAAGCGTTCGACAAGACCGCCAAGCTGATCGGCCTGAACTACCCCGGTGGCCCGGAAATCGCCCGCCTGGCCGAGCGCGGCGTGCCTGGTCGCTTCGTGTTCCCGCGGCCGATGACCGACCGCCCGGGCCTGGAGTTCAGCTTCAGCGGCCTGAAAACCTTTGCCCTGAACACCTGGCAGCAGTGCCGCGATGCCGGCGACGACAGTGAGCAAACCCGTTGCGACCTGTCCCTGGCATTCCAGCAGGCGGTGGTGGAGACTTTGACCATCAAGTGCAAGCGGGCGTTGAAGCAGACTGGCCTCAAGCGCCTGGTCATTGCTGGTGGCGTCAGCGCCAACAAGGCCCTGCGTGCATCCCTCGAGGACATGCTCGGCAGCATCAAGGGCAACGTGTACTACGCGCGCCCGCAGTTCTGCACTGACAACGGCGCGATGATCGCCTATGCCGGCTGCCAGCGGTTGTTGGCCGGGCAAAAGCAGGACCTGGCAATCAGCGTGCAGGCACGTTGGCCGATGGAGCAGTTGCCGCCGGTTTAAGCGTTAGAAGTGCCGTTCGCGGCCGGCGAACAGGTCGCGCAGGTTGCTGCGGTGGCGCCATACGATCATCGCCGTCAGCACAGTGATCGGCAGCAGGGCCTCTGGCTCGCGCCAGGCCAGCAATGGCAAGGTCAGCGGTGTGGCTATCAGCGCCGCCAGCGAGCTGGTGCGGGTGAGGTAGAAGGTCAGCAGCCAGGCACCGATGGCCAGCAGCGCGGCCGGGAAGTACAGGGCCATGAGCATGCCGGCGGCGGTTGCCACGCCCTTGCCGCCCTGGAAGCGGAAGTACAGCGGGAACAGGTGGCCCAGCACTGCGCACACGCCAACCCAGGCCTGCGCATGCAGGTCCAGCCCGGCACCGCGGGCGAGCAATACCGGCAACAGGCCCTTGCACAGGTCGCCAAGCAGGGTCAGGATCGCCAGTTTGCGGCCTGCCAGGCGTAGCATGTTGGTGGCGCCGGCATTGCCTGAACCGCTGGAACGCGGGTCCGGGCTGCCCGTAAGGCGGCTGAGGACGATGGCGAAGGACAGCGAGCCGAGCAGGTAGGCGAGCAACGCCAGTAACCAAAACATGCTAACTATTCCGGGCGAGGACGCCCTGATTCTAACGGCGCCAGTCGCCCTTGTCGTGCTGTGGAGAGAAGTGCTTGGACAGAGTGTTCATCGAAGGCCTGGAAGTCGATACCGTCATTGGTGCCTATGACTGGGAGCGGGATATTCGCCAGTGCTTGCGCCTGGACCTGAGCTTTGCCTGGGACAACCGCCCGGCTGCGGCCGGTGACGACCTGAACCTGGCGCTGGACTATGCCAGTGTGTCGGCGCGCATCCAGGCGTTTGCCGAACAGGCCCGTTTCGAGTTGGTGGAAACCTTCGCCGAGCGCCTGGTGGCGACGTTGATGGAAGAGTTCCACATCCCGTGGGTGCGGTTGAAACTGACCAAGCCGGGTGCGGTGCCGGCGGCCCGTGGTGGTGTTGGCGTGGAGATCGAGCGCGGATGTCTCTGAGCACGGTTTACCTGGGCCTTGGCAGCAACATCGACCGCGAGGCGCACTTGTGCGCCGGGCTCGATGCGTTGGCGGGTATCCTGACCGACATGCGCTGTTCGCCGGCGTTCGAAAGCCAGGCAGTGGGGATCAAGAGCGGGCCGTTCATCAACTTCGTGGTGACCGGGCAGACTGCGTTGCCGTTGATCGAACTGGACCGCCGGTTGAAGTTCATCGAGGCCGACAATGGCCGCTATGCGCCGGACCGCAAGGGCCTTCCGCTGGATATCGACGTGCTGATGTATGACGGCCTGCACGGCACGTTCGATGGGCTGGTGTTGCCTCGGGCCGAGATCCTGAAGAACGCCTTTGTGCTGTGGCCGCTGTCGCTGCTGGCGCCAGATTTGGTGCATCCGGGGGTAGGCAAGACAATGGCGCAGTTGTGGCAGGAGGCGCGGATTGATCAGGTGTTGGCCCCGGTTGCCTTTGAGTGGCGTGGGCTGCAGCTGACTCCCGCGTAAGCCTGTACCGGCCCTTTCGCGGCTAAAGCCGCTCCCACAGGGATCGCACGACACTTGGCATCATGCAATCGCTGTGGGAGCGGGCGAGCCTTAATGCCGGTCAGTCAAGAAAATTGGGGCCGCTTTGCGGCCCTTCGCGGGCTTGCCCGCTCCCACAGGTTAGGTGCGAGGCTCAGAAAATGCGCGGGTCCTGTGGGAGCGGGCGAGCCCGCGAAAGGGCCGGTATGTTCAGCCGAGCTTGTAAGCCTCGAGCGCTCTCAGCCGTTCACCTTTGAGCGCTTCCCCCAAGGCCTGGCCAGTCAGCCCAGCCTGCACCAACGGCTTGACATCCACTGCCCGCGCCGCCGCCGCTGCCCCTCGCAGGTAGTCGGCCTGTGGATAACCCGCTTTGCCCCCGCCCAGCGCTGTCATCTCGCAAGCGATCAGGAAGTCTTCGAACCGCTGTGGCCGCCGGTACACATCGAACTTCTGCAACAGCCCCAGCAGTGCCGTGGCAGGCAGCTCCTGCGCCTGGTTGCCCAGCTTCAGGCACTCACCCGTCAGTAACGCCAGCTCCTGGCACTCCCGCGGCGCCTTCAGGCGCTGGTTGATGGCTTTGATCGCGGCCGGTGTCAGCGACTGCAGCAGGCAGGCCCAGCGTACATGCAGGGGCTGTTCGTGCATTGCCGCCTGTTCCAGCGCCGCCAGGGCCTGGGGGGCGTCATCAAGCTCTGGCAGCAGCTCCTGCAGGGCGCCACAAGCATGCAGCACCTGGAAGAACACCTGCGGCTGCGCCTCCATCAGCGCCCGCTCGATTTCCTTCCAACTGCGCTCGGCGGTCAGCGCCTGCAGTTCGCCCGAGGCGCTGATCTGGCGCATCAGCTCAAGCGTCTCATCGGCAACCCGAAAACCCAGCGGCGCATAACGAGCAGCAAAGCGCGCAACACGCAGTACGCGCAATGGATCTTCGGCGAATGCCGGAGAAACATGACGTAAAAGGCGCTGATCGAGATCACTCTGGCCGTGATAGGGGTCGTACACCGTACCCGTCTCGTCCTCGGCCATCGCATTGATGGTCAGGTCACGGCGGATCAGGTCTTCTTCCAGGGTCACATCGGGGCTGGCGTGGAAGGTGAAGCCGCCGTAGCCGCGCCCGCTCTTGCGCTCGGTGCGCGCCAAGGCATATTCCTCGCCGGTTTTCGGGTGCAGGAACACCGGGAAATCAGCGCCAACCGGGCGAAAGCCCTTGGCGTGCATTTCCTCGACCGTGGCGCCGACCACCAGCCAGTCGATATCGCTGACAGGGCGGCCGAGCAGGCGGTCGCGCACGGCGCCGCCGACTTTGTAGATGTGCATGTGCAGCTCTCCATAACTGCCGACAGGATACCCTGTCGGCACTCATGGCGTGGCACTAGAGGTGGTGGATGACGGCCAGGTCCATTCGGCCGTAGTCGGCACTTTCGCCGTGCTCGCCGCGTGGTGGCATGTGGTGGGTCTTCATCACCTGCTCGCCCTGTACGGTCTCAAGGTGGATGTCGAAGCCCCACAGGCGGTGCAGGTGCTTGAGCACTTCATCGGTAGAGTCGCCCAGCGGTTTGCGGTTGTGTTGCTGGTGACGCAAGGTCAGCGAGCGGTCGCCGCGGCGGTCGACGCTCCAGATCTGCACGTTTGGTTCGCGGTTGCCCAGGTTGTACTGCGCCGCCAGCAGTTCGCGAATGGTCCGGTAGCCGGCCTCGTCGTGGATGGCAGGTACATACAGGTCGTCGCGCTGGTCGTCATCCAGGATGCTGAACAGCTTCAGATCGCGCATGACCTTCGGCGACAGGTACTGCAGGATGAAGCTCTCGTCCTTGAAGCTGCTCATGGCGAACTTGATGGTAGAAAGCCAGTCACTGCCGGCAATGTCGGGGAACCAGCGGCGATCTTCTTCAGTCGGGTCTTCGCACATGCGGCGGATGTCGGTGTACATCGCAAAGCCCAGTGCGTAGGGGTTGATGCCGTTGTAGTAGGGGCTGTCGAAGCCGGGCTGGAACACCACGCTGGTGTGCGACTGCAGGAACTCCATCATGAAGCCTTCGGTGATCAGCCCCTCGTCATACAGGTCGTTCATCAGTGTGTAGTGCCAGAACGTCGCCCAGCCTTCGTTCATCACCTGGGTCTGGCGCTGCGGGTAGAAATACTGGGCGATCTTGCGCACGATGCGCACCACTTCACGTTGCCAGGGCTCCAGCAGCGGGGCGTTCTTCTCGATGAAATACAGGATGTTTTCCTGCGGTTCGGCGGGGAAGCGCGCATCATCGCGCTCGTTACCCTTGTCGGCACTCTTCGGAATGGTCCGCCACAGGTCATTGATCTGCCGCTGCAGGTGCTCCTCGCGCTCCTTCTGCCGCCGCCGCTCCTCTTCGGCGGAAATCGGATAAGGCCGCTTGTAACGGTCGACGCCGTAGTTCATCAGGGCGTGGCAGGAGTCGATCAGGTCTTCCACGGCATCGATGCCATGGCGCTCTTCACACTGGGCGATGTACTGCTTGGCGAACACCAGGTAGTCGATGATCGAACTGGCGTCGGTCCAGGTGCGGAACAGGTAGTTGCCCTTGAAGAAACTGTTATGGCCGTAGCAGGCATGGGCGATCACCAGTGCCTGCATGCACATGGTGTTTTCTTCCATCAGATAGGCGATGCACGGGTCAGAGTTGATCACGATCTCGTAGGCCAGGCCCATCTGGCCACGGCTGTAGGACTTCTCCGTGCTGAGGAACTGCTTGCCGTAGGACCAGTGGTGATAACCCAGCGGCATGCCGACCGAGGCGTAGGCGTCCATCATCTGCTCGGCGGTAATCACCTCGATCTGGTTGGGGTAGGTGTCCAGGGCGTAACGCTCGGCCAGGCGGCTGATTTCCCGGTCGTAGGTCTGGATCAGTTCGAACGTCCACTCGGACCCGGTGGAAATAGGTTGGCGTCTCTGTGCTCTGGCGGTCATGTGGCTAACCTGCGCTGGAAGAGTTCACGGAAGACCGGGTAGATATCGCCGGCCGATACCAACTGCTGCTGGGCGAACGTGTCGGGGAAGGCTTCGCCGATGCGCTCGTATTCGTACCACAGCGCCTGGTGTTCACGCGGGGTGATTTCAACGTAAGTGTAGTACTGCACATGCGGCATGATCTGCTTGGCCAGGATGTCGCGGCAGATCGGCGAGTCGTCGTTCCAGTTGTCGCCGTCGGAAGCCTGGGCGGCGTAGATGTTCCAGTCGCTGGCCGGGTAGCGTTCGGCCATGACCTCCTGCATCAGCTTCAGCGCGCTGGAAACGATGGTGCCGCCGGTTTCCCGCGAATAGAAGAATTCTTCCTCGTCGACTTCACGGGCGCTGGTGTGGTGGCGGATGAACACCACTTCGATGCGGTCGTAGTTACGCTTGAGGAACAGGTACAGCAGGATGAAGAAGCGCTTGGCGATGTCCTTGGTGGCCTGGGTCATCGAGCCGGACACGTCCATCAGGCAGAACATCACTGCCTTGGAGCTGGGGTTGGGCTGCTTGACCAGCAGGTTGTACTTGAGGTCGAAGGTGTCGAGGAAGGGCAGGCGGTTGATGCGTGCCTTCAGGCGTTCGATTTCGTGTTCGACTTCCTGGATATCGGTGAAGTTGTCTGGCTCCTCGACCTTCAGGCGGGCGAGTTCCTTCTGCGCTTCGCGCAGCAGTGCGCGGCTGCTGCCGGTCAGGGCGATGCGCCGGGCATGGGCCGAACGCAGGGTGCGCACGATGTTGATGCGTGACGGGTTGCCTTCGTTGGCGATACCGGCGCGCACGGTCTTGAAGGTGTCGGCCCCGGTCAGGTGACGTTTGACCAGGTTGGGTAGCTCGAGGTCCTCGAACATGAACTCGAGGAATTCTTCCTGGGTGATCTGGAAGACGAAGTCGTCCATGCCTTCGCCGGAGTTGCCGGCCTTGCCTCGGCCGCTGCCACCGCCACCGCCTTGTGGCCTGGGGATGTGTTCACCGGCGGTGAATTCCTTGTTGCCTGGGTGCACGATGGTCTGCTTGCCCCCGCGACCATGGTGCAACACCGGTTCGTCGATGTCGCGCCCCGGAATGCTGATCTGCTCGCCATGTTCCATGTCCATGATGGAACGGCGGCTTACCGCCTCTTCGACGGCTTTCTTGATGTGTTCGCGGTACCGCCGCAGGAAGCGCTGGCGGTTCACCGTGCTCTTGTTCTTGCCGTTCAGGCGTCGATCTATAACGTAGCTCATGGTCCCTCCGGTAGCTGGGAACAGCTGCACGCTTCAAGCTACGAGTTGCTGCACGTAAAGGCAGCAAAGCAGCTGCCGCCGCCCAGGGCTGGCATAGCAGCCCTGGGCGCGCGGTGGGTAGCTTGTCGCTTTATTGCGATTTCCTGACCCGCAGGTACCATTCCGACAGCAGACGAACCTGTTTGTCGGTGTAGCCACGCTCCACCATGCGCGTGACGAAGTCGTTGTGTTTCTGTTGGTCCTCCTTGCTTGCCTTGGCGTTGAAGCTGATGACCGGCAGCAGGTCCTCGGTGTTGGAGAACATTTTCTTCTCGATCACCACCCGCAGCTTTTCGTAGCTCAGCCAGCTCGGGTTCTTGCCGTTGTTGTTGGCCCGGGCACGCAGCACGAAGTTGACGATTTCGTTGCGGAAATCTTTCGGGTTGCTGATGCCGGCCGGCTTCTCGATCTTCTCCAGTTCTTCGTTGAGGGCGATACGGTTGAGGATTTCGCCGGTTTCCGGGTCGCGGTATTCCTGGTCCTGGATCCAGAAGTCTGCGTACAGCACGTAGCGGTCGAAGATGTTCTGGCCGTATTCGCTGTAGGACTCCAGGTAGGCGGTCTGGATTTCCTTGCCGATGAACTCGATGTAGCGCGGGGCCAGGTACTCCTTCAGGTAGCGCAGGTAGCGTTCGCGCACCTCGGCCGGGAACTGTTCCTGCTCGATCTGCTGCTCCAGCACATACAGCAGGTGCACCGGGTTGGCGGCCACTTCATGCGGGTCGAAGTTGAACACCTTGGACAGGATCTTGAAGGCGAAGCGGGTCGACAGGCCGTTCATGCCTTCGTCGACGCCGGCGGCATCGCGGTACTCCTGGATCGACTTGGCCTTCGGATCGGTGTCCTTGAGGTTTTCCCCATCGTACACCCGCATCTTCGAATAGATGTTGGAGTTTTCCGGCTCTTTCAGGCGCGATAGTACGGTGAACTGGGCGAGCATCTTCAGCGTGTCTGGCGCGCAGTGGGCCTTGGCCAGCGAACTGTTGATCAGCAGCTTGTCGTAGATCTTGATTTCGTCGCTGACGCGCAGGCAGTACGGCACCTTGACGATGTAGATCCGGTCGATGAACGCCTCGTTGTTCTTGTTGTTACGGAAGGTGTGCCATTCCGATTCGTTGGAGTGGGCCAGCAGAATCCCGGAGTAGGGGATGGCGCCGAGGCCTTCGGTACTGTTGTAGTTGCCTTCCTGGGTGGCGGTGAGCAACGGGTGCAGGACCTTGATCGGGGCCTTGAACATCTCGACGAATTCCATCAGGCCCTGGTTGGCCCGGCACAGCGCGCCCGAATAGGCATAGGCGTCGGCGTCGTTCTGCGGGAATTCCTCGAGCTTGCGGATATCCACCTTGCCGACCAGCGCCGAAATGTCCTGGTTGTTCTCGTCACCGGGTTCGGTCTTGGCGATGGCGATCTGGTTGAGGATCGACGGGTACAGCTTCACCACCTTGAACTTGCTGATGTCGCCGCCGAACTCCTGCAGGCGCTTGGTGGCCCAGGGCGACATGATGGTGTTCAGGTAGCGCCGCGGGATGCCGAACTCTTCCTCGAGGATGGCCCCGTCTTCGGTGGCGTTGAACAGGCCCAAGGGCGATTCGAATACCGGCGAGCCCTTGATGGCGTAGAACGGCACCTTTTCCATCAGCTGCTTGAGTTTCTCGGCCAGCGACGACTTACCGCCGCCCACCGGGCCCAGCAGATAGAGGATCTGTTTCTTTTCCTCCAGGCCTTGGGCGGCGTGGCGGAAGTAGGACACGATCTGGTCGATGCACTCTTCCATGCCATGGAAGTCGGCAAAGGCCGGATAGCGGCGGATAACCTTGTTGGAGAAGATTCGCGACAGTCTGGAGTTGGTTGAGGTGTCGATCAGCTCCGGCTCACCGATGGCCAGCAACAGCCGTTCGGCCGCCGATGCGTAGGCACTGCGATCCTCTTTGCACAGCTCGAGGTACTCCTGCAGCGAGAGTTCTTCCTGGCGCGTAGACTCGAAACGTTGTTGGAAGTGGCTAAAAATACTCATGACGTCACCTCGCTCGATACGTGGAGACGACGCCGGATCAGTCAGCTGATGCTGGCATGCAACCGGGGTTGCCGATTGCTGTATACCCCCCAGAACACCCTGTAACGCTACCGATGACCCGCACGCCGGTGTACCGGCTCTCCCCTTTTTCTGGATGGCCTGCGCTTAAGAATAGTTGGTTATCCGCAAGGTCAAGGGCGAGGGGCGGAGAAGTTGCGAACGACCGTTCGTCAGATAAGCCGCAAGCCCGCATGGGGCGCGGGCTGCAGTAAAAATGAAAAAATTATTCGGCAGTGCCCTGGGCGGTTTCGGCCGGGTAGGTGGCGCGCCACAGCTCAAAGCCGCCGTCCACGCTGTATACGTCCGAGAAGCCCTGGCTCACCAGATAGGCTGCGGCGCTCTGGCTGGAGTTGCCGTGGTAGCACACCACCAGGGTTGGGGCATCGAGGTCGGCATTGCGGATGAACTCGGCGACCGAATGGTTATCCAGATGCTTGGCACCGGTGATGTGGCCGGCGGCAAAGGCCTGCGGGTCGCGAATGTCGACGACTACCGCACCTTGCGCGCGCAGGGCCAGGGCCTGTTCGGGAGGGATGCGCTTGAATTCGCTCATGGGTACGGCTTCCTTCAGGATTGATCGTTCAGTGTAGGCGTTTGGGTGGGGAGGCGTAAGTTGCCGTCGTCGCTGCAGTCACAACGGTGGTATTCGCCGCTGTCGACGTTGTACAGGGTCATGGCACCGCCCCACACGCAACCGGTGTCCAGGGCGATGATGCCGGGCTCGTCGACCTGCCCCTGCAAGGCGGCCCAGTGGCCGAAGATGATCTTCACGTGGCGTGAGCGGCGGCCTTTGTGTGCGTACCAGGGCTTGTAGCCCTTGGGGGCGGTATCCAGGCCTTCCTTGCTCTTGAGGTCGAGCTTGCCCTCGGCGGTGCAGAAGCGCATGCGTGTGAGGTAGTTGGTGATGACACGCAGGCGTTCGATGCCGCTGAGGTTCTTGCTCCACTTGTTCGGCTCGTTGCCGTACATGCCGTCCAGGTACAGTTTCAGGCGCTCGTCGTCGCGCAGCACTTCCTCGACCTCGGCGGCCAGCTCCAGGGCTTTGCCCAAGGTCCATTGCGGTGGAATGCCGGCGTGAACCAGGGCAATGCCACGGGGTTCGTCGTAATGCAGCAGCTTTTGCTGGCGCAGCCAGTCGAACAGCTGGTCGGCGTCCGGCGCTTCGATGATCTCGCGCAGGGTGTCGCTTTTCTTCAGGCGTTCGACGTTGTGCCAGGCGGCCAGCAGGTGCAGGTCATGGTTGCCCAGCACGCACACCAGCGACTGGCGGATCGAATAAAGGAAGCGCAGGGTTTCCAGTGACTCGGGGCCGCGGTTGACCAGGTCGCCGACCAGCCACAGGCGGTCGACGGCGGGGTTGAAGTTGACCCGTTCGAGCAGGCACTTGAGTGGCTGCAGGCAGCCCTGCAGGTCACCGACGGCGTAGGTAGCCATCAGTGCAGCGCCCCGGGCACCGCCAGGCGGAAGGGGGCGATCTCGGCATCGAAGCGTTTGCCGTCTTCGGCGAACATCTGGTAGCTGCCCTGCATGGTGCCCACGCGGGTGCTGATGACCGCGCCGCTGCTGTAGGTATGGCTCTGGCCCGGGTCGATATTGGGCTGCTGGCCGACCACGCCGGCGCCACGCACCTCCTCGACCTCGCCGTCACCGTTGGTGATCAGCCAGTGGCGCGACAGCAGCTTGGCCTTGAGCGAGCCATTGTTCTGCACGGTGATGGTGTAGGCGAAAGCGAAACGACTGTTTTCGGGGTCGGATTGTTCTTTGAGGTAGCGGGTCACGACGCTGACGTCGATCTGATAGCGGGGGTCGGACATGCAAGGGCCTTGGGCGAACTGACGCAATAATGCAGTCTAGGCCATTGGGAGGGGGGAGGGCCAGCGGTGAGGGGCTTGGGGATTGTGTTGTCTGTCCCGGCCCTTTCGCGGGTAAACCCGCTCCTACAAGGTACTGCGCAGATTTTGAGAGCTGTGCAGTACCTGTGGGAGCGGGTTTACCCGCGAAGAGGCCGGTACAGGAGATATCAGGCTTGTTGGTCAGCCAACTGGTCAGCCAGGCGCACGAAGGCGGCCAGGTCCAGCTGTTCAGGGCGCAGGCTGCCGTCCACGCCGGCAGCTTCGATGGCCGCGCTGTCGAGCAGGCCTTTCATGGTGTTGCGCAGGGTCTTGCGGCGCTGGTTGAAGGCTTCGCGTACCACCTGCTCCAGCAGCTTTGCGTCCTTGGCCGGGTACGGCAGCACTTCGTGCGGCACCAGGCGGACGATGGCCGAGTCCACTTTCGGCGGCGGGTTGAAGGCGCCAGGGCCAACGTTGAACAGGTGCTCGACCCGGCAGTGGTACTGCACCATGATCGACAGACGCCCCCAGTCACCACCGCCAGGGCCGGCGGCCATGCGCTCGACCACTTCCTTCTGCAACATGAAGTGCATGTCGCGGATCAGCCCGGCATGGCTGAGCAGGTGGAAGATCAGTGGGGTGGAGATGTTGTAGGGCAGGTTGCCCACCACCTTGAGGCTGCGCGGTGGCACACCCAGCTGGTTGAAGTCGAACTTCAGGGCGTCGCCCTGGTGCAGGCGGAAATTGCTGCGACCGGCGAACTTGTGCTGCAGGATCGGCACCAGGTCCTTGTCCAGTTCCACCACGTCCAGCTGTGCCCCGCTGCCCAGCAGGCCTTCGGTCAGGGCGCCCTGGCCGGGGCCGATTTCCAGCAGATGTTCGCCGGCCTTGGCGTTGATGGCACGCAGGATGCGGTCGATGATGCCGGCGTCGTGCAGGAAGTTCTGGCCGAAGCGCTTGCGCGCCCGGTGTTGGTATTGCTCGTTCATGGTCGGTTCTCGGCCATCTGGTAGGCGGTTTCCAGCGCGACGCGCAGGCTGCCGGTGTCGACCTTGCCGGTGCCGGCCAGGTCCAGGGCGGTGCCGTGGTCGACCGACGTGCGGATGATCGGCAGGCCCAGGGTCACGTTGACCGCAGCGCCGAAGCCTTTGTACTTGAGTACAGGCAGGCCCTGGTCGTGGTACATCGCCAGCACCGCGTCGCAGTGCTCCAGATATTTGGGGGTAAACAGGGTATCGGCCGGCAGCGGCCCGCGCAGGTCCATGCCTTCGGTGCGCAGGCGGGCCAGGGTCGGCTCGATGATGTCGATTTCCTCGCGGCCCAGGTGGCCGCCCTCGCCCGCGTGCGGGTTGAGGCCGCACACCAGGATGCGCGGGTTGGCAATGCCGAACTTGTCGCGCATGTCGGCATGCAGGATACGGGTTACACGCTCGACGCGCTCGGCAGTGATGGCGTCGGCAATGTCGCGCAGTGGCAGGTGTGTGGTCACCAGGGCCACGCGCAGGCCACGGGTGGCCAGCATCATCACCACTTGCGCGGTGTGGGTCAGCTCGGCAAGGAATTCGGTATGCCCGGAGAAGGCGATACCGCTTTCGTTGATCACGCCCTTGTGTACAGGGGCGGTGATCATCCCGGCGAAGTGCCCGTCCAGGCAGCCTTGCCCGGCACGGGTCAGGGTTTCCAGCACGAACGCGGCATTGGCCTTGTCGAGCTGGCCCGGCACTACCGGGGCCGCCAGGGGGGTATCCCAGACGTACAGGCTACCCGCTGGCGCCGGCTGCTCGGGCCATAGGCCCGGCGCTACCGGCAGCAGGTTGACGGCCAGCCCCAGCTGCGTGGCCCGCTCGGCGAGCAGGTCACGGCTGGTGATGGCGATCAGGGGGTGGGGCTGGGCGTCTGCGGCGAGCAGCAGGCACAGGTCGGGGCCTATGCCGGCCGGCTCGCCGGGGGTGACGGCGAAGCGCAGGGGCTTCACTGGGCGGCCTGGTCAGCGCCAGGCAGCTTGATTTCAACGTAGGCCTCGTCGCGGATCTGGCGCAGCCAGGTCTGCAGCTCTTCGTCGTACTTGCGGTTGCGCAGTACGTTCATGGCCTGTTGCTCACGAGCCTGCTCGGTGCTGTCGGTGGCGCGACGGCCCAGCACTTCCAGGACATGCCAGCCGTACTGGGTCTTGAACGGACGGGTGACTTCGCCTTGGGCGGCGTTGGCCATCTGCTCGCGGAACTCCGGTACCAGGCTGTTCGGGTCAACCCAGTTGAGGTCGCCGCCGTTGAGCGCCGAACCCGGGTCTTCCGAGAAGCTCTTGGCCAGCTCGCCGAAGTCTTCGCCGTTCTTGATGCGCTCGTACAGGCGCTCGGCCAGTTGCTCGGTAGCAGCCTCGCTGCGGATCTCGCTAGGCTTGATCAGGATGTGGCGAACGTGCACTTCATCACGCAGCACGTTCTCGCTGCCGCCACGCTTCTCCTCGAGCTTGAGGATGATGAAGCCGTTGGGGATGCGGATAGGCTGGGTAATTTCGCCAACCGGCATGTTGCTGAGCATCTTGGCGAAGTCTGGCGGCAGCTGGCCGGCTTTACGCCAGCCCATCTCGCCGCCTTCCAGGGCGTTTTCGCTGGCGGAGCGGGCAATGGCCATCTGGCCGAAGTCCGCGCCCTGCTTGAGCTGCTGGTACACATCGCCAACCTGGCGCGCGGCGGCCTGGATGGCTTCCGAGTTGGCCGCTTCCGGGGTCGGGATCAGGATGTTGGCCAGGCGGTACTCTTCCGACATCTGCATCTTGCCAAGGTCGGAGTTGAGGAAGTTCTTCACTTCCTGCTCGGACACCTGGATACGCTCGGCCACGCGGCGCTGGCGCACGCGGCTGATGATCATCTCGCGCTTGACCTGCTCGCGGGCGTCGTCGAACGACATGCCGTCACGGGCCAGGGCGGCGTGGAACTGGTCCAGCGACATGCCGTTGCGCTGGGCAATGGTGCCCATGGCCTGGTTCAGTTCTTCGTCGGTGATGCGGATGCCGGAGCGCTCGCCGATCTGCAGCTGCAGGTTCTCGACGATCAGGCGTTCCAGTACCTGCTGGTCCAGCGCACCGGCAGGCGGCATGCCGCCGCCGCGCTTGGCGATGGTTTGCTGGACCTCGCGGACACGCTGGTCCAGCTGGCTTTGCATGACCACGTCGTTGTCGACGATGGCCACCACGCGATCAAGAGGTTGCACCGCGGCATGCACCGCGCCACTCAGCAATGCAACGCCCAGCAACGCCGGGCGCAGTCGATCAATAAGCTTGGTCTTCACGTTCACGATAACCTTGAATGCCTTGGTCGAGGAAAGATTCGACCTTGTTGCCGACTACACCACCGAGGCCTTTCAGGACGATCTGAAGGAAGATGCCGTGGTCGCCTTTTTCGTTCGCCGGGAGGGCTTGGCTGAAGTCGTCGTAGTCGATCCAGTAACGGTTGATCAGACGCAGCTTCCAGCAGCAGTTGTCGTACTCGAAACCGCCCATGGCTTCCAGGGTGCGATTGCGGTTGTAGTCATGCTGCCAGCGAGCGATGACGCTCCACTGCGGAACGATCGGCCAGATGACCGAGAAGTCATGCTGCTGGATCTTGTAGTAGTCCTTGATGTAGTTCTCGCTGCCTGGGACGCCGTAGTCGCCACCGCCCACTTTCCAGGTACCGGTCGTGGAGTCGTAGGAGATGGTGTCGTTACGGTAGCGATAACCGAGGTTGACCACTTTGTTCGGGTTGTCTTCAGGCTGGTAATGGAACATCGCGCTGCCCGAGCGGGTGCTGCGGCTGTCCGGGTCCCAGTTGAAGTCCGAATTGAAGCGCCAGTCGCGGTTGAAGTAGTAGTTGTACACCAACGCGTATGGCGACACATCGGACTGCGAGTCGCTGCGGGTACGGTAATCGATACCAGGGAGCTGAACTTTGCGGTCCTTGAAGTAGAAGGCCTGACCGATGCTGAAGTTCTGGCGTTCGAAACCGTTTTCTTCGATCCAGCGGGTGGTTACGCCCAGCGACAGCTTGTTCTCGTCACCGATACGGTCGGTGCCGCTGAAGCGGTTGTCGCGGAATAGCGAATCGTAGCTGAACAGGGTTTCACCCGAGTCGAACAGCGGGATGTCCTTCTGGTCCTTGTACGGGACGTAGAGGTAGTACATACGCGGTTCGAGGGTTTGCTTGTAGTTGGTGCCGAACAGCGAAGTTTTGCGGTCGAAGTACAGGCCGCTGTCCACGCTGAAGATCGGTACGTCGCGGTTCAGCGAGCTGTTGTAGCTGCCGTACGCCGGGTTGGCCGATTGCGCGATAGCCTGGGTTTTACCCTGGCTGTCCAAGTCCAGATCGTAGTGGGTATACGCATACTTCAGCTTGGGGGTCAGGAAGCCGTAGCTGGCTTCCATCGGCAGGCTGATCGATGGTGCGACGTTGAAACGGTTGCCGTTGGCGCGAGCGATGCCGCTGACGTTCTGGTCCAGGCGGCGACCAGGCGCACCCGCCGAAGTGTCGGGAAGGCCATCTTCGTTCAATACGAAGTCGTCTTTCAGGTCACGATCGAAACGGACTGCCTCGGTTTCGTAGGCAATATTGAGCCCACCTGGCTCGTACGGCAGCTTACCGTTGAAGGTAATCTGCGGCAGGCGATCATACGGGGTGATCTTCGAGATGGTCGCCATCTCGTAGGCATGCACATTCAACCGCGCGGTGTAGTTGTCACCACGGTAGGTCAATGCACCCTGCTGGTTCAGCAGGTCCTGGGTTTCAATACCGATCTGGTCGGATTCCAGGTCCTGGAAGTAGAACGGATCGCTGATGTCGGTGTAGTCCACCTCGGTCATCAGGCGCTCGTCCAGCCCGCCCTTGTGCTGCCAGTTGACCATCCAGCGCTGCTCTTTGTAGTCAGTCTGGTCTTTGCGGTCGTCGTTCTTGTCGTTGAGATACGCGCCACCGAACTGGCCTTCGCTGGAAGGCGTCAGGTAGCGGAACTCGCCTTCCATCAGCAGGCCGCGCTTGGTCATGTAGCGCGGGTACAACGTGGCGTCGTAGTTCGGCGCCAGGTTGAAGTAGTACGGCGTGACCAGCATGAAGCCGGTGTCGCTGGTGCTGCTGAACGATGGCGGCAGGAAGCCGGACTGGCGACGGTCGTCGATCGGGAAGTAGATGTACGGTGTGTAGAACACCGGGAAATCCTTGACCCGCAGCGTAACGTTGGTCGCGGTACCGAAACCGGTGGCCGGGTTCAGGGTGATGTTGTTGCCCTTTAGCTGCCAGGCGTTGCTGCCCGGTTCGCAGGTGGTGTACGTACCGTCCTTGAGGCGGATGATGGCGTTCTCGCCACGCTTGGCGTACAGGGCACTGCCGCGGATGTGCGACTTGTGCATCACGTATTCGGCGTTGTCGACCTGGGCTTCGCCCGTGTCGAGCTGGATCTGTGCCTCGTCACCGACCACCAGCGAACCGTTGTCACGGATCTTGACGTTGCCCTTGAGCTCGCCACGGTTTTCGGTCTGGTAGAGGTTGGCCTCGTCGGCCTCGGCCTGCATGCTGCCCTGGCGCATCACCACGTCACCGGCGAGGGTAGCGATCTGCTGCTCCTGCTGGTACTTGGATACCTTGGCGTTGATGTAGGTCGGCGACTCGTCCTTCGGCGTGGTGTCGGCCATGCCCGGGCGGGTTGGTTCGATGTAGGCGCCACCGCAGTACGGGCCGGTTTCGGCCAGCTGTGCGGCAGTGAGCTTTTCACGCGGAACCCAGTCCAGGTGGCTGTAGTCTTCGCTACGCGACTTCAGGCCACGGCCCTTGGCCTCGGTGACCAGCATCGGCCGGTCCGCGGTTTCGCCTTCGCTCGCGGCTTCGGTGCCGGTGCTGACGGCAGCACCCTCGTGCACCGGGCGCGGCGGCAGGTTGTTGGCTGGGGTCTTGGGCTTGCAGTCCCAACCACCGGAGGCGGACACTTGGCAGTCGAACTGTTCGGCTGCCACCACGTAAGACGTGGCCAGAGGTTGCAGGGCCAGCAAACCGCCGGTTACCAGCAACGGAAACTTTCTACGAAACGCGGGGGATTTCAATGCCATCTTATTAGTCCGGGCTTCCTGCGTGCCATCTGCCCGCGTGTGGGGCCGCACGCCTCTCGATGGTCTGAAAAAGATGCTGGATAATAAAGCATGACCCGCTTGACGGCTAGGGCCGTCGGAGACCCTTGTAATGCCTGAACACGATGTACGCCTGCAACAACTGACGGTCTGGCTCGATGAGCAGCTCAATGATCTTTCCCGGAAAAACGCCTGGGGCGAAGTGCCCGCAGGCAGCCTGACCGCGGCCAGCAGCGATGCCAGCTTCCGTCGTTACTTTCGCTGGCAGGGCGCCGGCCACAGCTTCGTGATCATGGATGCACCACCTCCGCAGGAAAACTGCCGACCGTTCGTCGCCATCGACCACTTGCTGGCCAGCGCCGGCGTGCATGTGCCGCTGATCCATGCCCAGGACCTGGAGCGTGGCTTCCTGCTACTGGGTGACCTGGGCCACCAGACATACCTTGATATCATTGATGCCGACAACGCCGACGGCCTGTTCGCCGATGCCATCGACGCGTTGCTGGCGTTCCAGCGCCTGCCGATGGACGCGCCGCTGCCCAGCTACGATGATGCGCTGCTGCGCCGTGAAGTCGAGTTGTTCCCGGAGTGGTACGTGGGCCGTGAGCTTGGCCTGGCCTTCAGCGATGCCCAGAAAGCCACCTGGCAACGAATCAGTCAGCTGCTGATCGACAGCGCATTGGCCCAGCCCAAGGTACTGGTGCACCGCGACTACATGCCCCGCAACCTGATGCAGAGCACGCCCAACCCCGGCGTGCTGGACTTCCAGGATGCCGTGTACGGCCCGGTCACCTACGACATCACCTGCCTGTTCAAGGACGCCTTCCTCAGCTGGCCCCAGGCGCGGGTCGAAGGCTGGCTGCGCGACTACTGGCAGAAGGCGCAGGCTGCCGGCATCCCGGTGCAGGCCGACTTCGAGGCGTTCCAGCGTGCCAGCGACCTGATGGGTGTGCAGCGCCACCTGAAGGTGATCGGTATCTTCGCCCGTATCTGCCACCGCGACGGCAAACCCCGTTACCTGGGCGACGTGCCGCGCTTCTTCGCCTATATAGAAGAAGTGATCAGCCGCCGGCCCGAATTGGCGGAGCTGGGTGAGCTGATTGCCGAGTTGCAGGCCGGAGCGCGTGCATGAAGGCAATGATATTGGCAGCGGGCAAAGGCGAGCGCATGCGCCCGCTGACCCTGCACACCCCCAAGCCGCTGGTCCCGGTCGCCGGCCAGCCACTGATCGAGTATCACCTGCGTGCCCTGGCTGCGGCGGGCGTCACCGAGGTGGTGATCAACCATGCCTGGCTCGGCCAGCAGATCGAGGACCACCTGGGTGACGGCAGCCGTTTCGGCCTGAGCATCCGCTATTCGCCCGAAGGCGAGCCGCTGGAAACCGGCGGTGGCATCTTCAAGGCCCTGCCATTGCTGGGTGACGCGCCGTTCCTGTTGGTGAACGGCGATGTCTGGACCGACTACGACTTCGCGCGCCTGCTGGCTCCCCTGCAAGGCCTGGCCCATTTGGTGCTGGTCGATAACCCAGGCCATCACGGCCGCGGCGACTTCCGCCTGGTGGGCGAGCGGGTGGTCGATGGTGATGATGCCCCTGGCACGCTGACCTTCAGCGGCCTTTCGGTGCTGCACCCGGCGCTGTTCGAAGGCTGCCAGCCTGGCGCCTTCAAGCTGGCGCCGTTGCTGCGCCAGGCCATGGCTGCGGGCCAGGTCAGTGGCGAGCACTACCGTGGGCACTGGGTTGATGTCGGTACTATCGAGCGCCTGGCCGAGGCCGAGCGCCTGATCGGCGAGCGCGCCTGACATGTGGTGGCCAAGCACGGTGATTGGTGCCGGTGCCGGCTTTGCCGTTGCCAGCATCCCCGGGGCCTTGCTCGGCGCGTTGCTCGGCCAGGCCATGGACCGCCGCCTGCGTTTGCAAGGCTGGGAGGACATGCGCGAACGCCTGGGCGGGCGTTCGGCCTTGCAGGACGATGAGTTGCTGTTCGTTATGCTCGGGCGCCTGGCCAAGTGCGATGGCCGGGTGGGCGAGCAGCATATCCAGCAGGCGCGCCAGGAGATGGTGCGCCTGGACCTGGCCGAAGCGGCCCGGCTGCGTGCGATTGCCGCGTTCAACCGTGGCAAGGCGGGCAAGGACAGGCTGAGTGGGCACCTGCGGCGCATTCGCCAGCAGCCGCATGCGGCCGAGGGCACCCTGCGTGCCTGTTGGCGCATGGTCTGGGCCGACGGCAAGATGGGCAACAAGGAGCGTGAACTGCTGTTGGACTGGGGTCAGAAACTGGGCCTGAGCCGGCGGCAGGTGCAAGCCATGTCGCTGGAGTACGAACCACGCAAGGCGGCGGGGCCGGAAGGGGTCGCCATGACCTATGCGGCGGCGTTGCGCTTGCTGGCGGTCGAGGCGGATACCGATGCCGACAAGGTCAAGCAGGCGTATCGTCGGCTGGTCAGCCGGCACCACCCGGACAAGCTGGCGGGCACTGGTGCCAGTGAGGCGCAGGTGCGTGAAGCGACCGAGCGGACCCGGGAGTTGCATCAGGCCTATGCAATGATCCGTAAGCGGCGCGGCCTGTAAAAGCGGGGGCGCTTCGCACCCCTTTCGCGACACAAGGCCGCTCCCACAAGTACAGCGCAGCCCTCGGTTTTTGCGCGGCACCTGTGGGAGCGGCCTTGTGTCGCGAAAGGGCCGCAAAGCGGCCCCAGCATTCCTGGATCAACCCTGTGGGCTCATCCACCCCCGCACCCGGCGGAATAGTTGCTCCTGCTCGGCCACCTTGTTCCCCGGCATGGCAATCAGCGACAACTGCCGGTACTGACTGTCCTTCTGCCGCTTGCTGGCCTGCAGGCGCTGCGCGGCAGCATTGCGGTCAGCGCTGCGGGTGGCGTAGTAGATGTCGGCAGTCGGCACTTTCAAGGTCGGCGCCAGGCTTTCCAGGTCATGCTCCACCCGCGCCGGTGTCTGCGCGGCAACCATCACCAGTTTCTGCACCTGCGGTGGCTGTTTCTCGCTCAGGTAGCGGGCCGCCCAATACGCGCCGCTGCCATGGCCGATCAGCACGATGCTGCGGGCGTTGTGCTGCTGGGCAAAGGCCACCGCAGCATCCAGGCGGGCGAAAATGCGCTCGGCATCGGCCGGGTCGGTTTGCTCGCTGACCTGTTTGGCGTCAGTGCTTTCCGCGGTGTCGGCATCAGCTGCGGTAGCCTGGGCGACGTTGGCATTGGCATCGGCCGGCATGTCCTTGGCCGGGGCGCTTTCGCCCTTGTCTGGCTGCGGCTCGGCAGCCGGCTTGGCCTCGACCCGCGCCTGCGGGCTGTCGGCGAGCAGGTCGGGCAGGCTGATGCTCAGGCTGTGCCAGCCGATATCGGGGAACTTCTGCCGCAGCGGGCCGACCGCATTTGGCCAGTCAGCCGTTTCGCCAGCCCCCGGGACGATGATGACCGCCCCCTGCGGGTCGCTGTCGTTGGCCGGTTTCCACAGGGCCAGGAAGCTGTCGGCACCGGCCTGCAGGGTCTGCTGTTCGGCCTTGGGCACCAGCCGCTCCAGCGCCTGGGCGTCCTCCTGGCTGCGCTCCAGCAGCGGCGGGCGAGGGGCTTGGGCAGCGGGTGCCTCGGTGGTGGTGGATGGTTTTTCGGCATCGGCGGCCAGGGCGCCGAGTGGAAGGATCGAGGCCAGGCAGCACATTGCCAGCGTCGTGCGATAAAGTGTGGACATGATCAACCCAGGGCCAGAATGATACCGGAAGCCTAATAGTATTTGCCCGTGACGGCCATGCTGCATGGCCGCCTTGCCAAGACGAGCGTGTAGATGAAGCGAGTGCGTCGCCTGTTGGTTATCGGCTGCTTTTGGCTGCCCTTGATTGCATTGGCCAGGCCCGAGGCGGTGCCCACGGTTGCCCTGGAACCGGCCCAGCAGCAATGGCTGGATACGCACCGCAGCCTGCGTGTCGGCCTGGTGTTGCAGGCGCCCTACGCTCAGTTCGACCGGCGCCTGCAGCAGTTGTACGGGGCCAACGTGGAGCTGGTGAGCAGCCTGGCACAGGCGCTGCGGCTGGACCTTACCTGGCGCAACTTCGCCGACCAGGCCAGCCTCGAGCATGCCCTGCAGGCCGGCGAAATCGACTTTGCCCCGGGGCTTACCCAGACCCCTGCCAGCTTGCGTCTGTGGCTGTTCAGCGACCCTTACATGCGCGTGCCGCAACTGGTGGTTGGGCCGCGCACCGGGACCATGGCCGTGGAACTGGAAACGCTCGAGGCCGAGCAGCGGGTGGCGGTACGCATGCCCAGCCAGTTGGCGGACTACCTGCGTGGCAACTACAGCAACCTCAACCTGCAAGGGGTGCCCAACGAGCGCGAGGCCCTGCAACTGGTGGTGGGCGGCCAGGCCAGTTTCGCAGTGCTGGACGAAGCCCAGCTCAGCCGCCTGTCGCGCGAAAGCGAGTTCGGCGAGCTGGCGGTGGTCGGCGATATCGGCCTGCCGCAGCTGTTGCGCATCGGTTCGCGGCGCGACTGGCCGCTGCTGGCCGATGTGCTCGAGCGTGGCCTGCAGACGCTGCCGGCCAAGGAACTGGAGCAACTGCACCAGCGTTGGCTGCAGCCAAAGTACCCACGCCTGAGCGAGTCGACGGGGTTCTGGCAGAACCTGGCCCTGCTGTTCGGCATGCTGCTGTTGTGCGCGCTGGCCACCCTGCTGTGGCAGCGTCGGCAGCAGCGCCAGCTGGAGCGCAGCCTGCTGGCCACGCGCGAAAGCCTGGTGGAGCGGCAGGTGCGCGAAGAAGCGTTGCGCCTGAGCCAGTTCGCCATCGACCAGAGCACGGTGGGCATCCTCTGGGTCAACTGGGACAGCCACGTACGCTACGCCAACCATGCCGCCGAGCGCATGCTGGGCTACGGCGAAGGCGCGCTGCTGGAGCGTCCGCTGAGCGACTTTGAACCCAGCCTGACCATGGACCGCTGGCTGGAGCTGTGGAAGGGCGCGCGCACCGGGTCGGGCGGTGTCGGCCAGTTCGAGACGCAGTGCCGCCGGGCTGACCACAGCCTGCTGCCGGTCGAGCTGTCGCTGAGTTTTCTGCGCTTTCGTGACTCCGAGTACCTGGTGGTGTACCTCGCCGATGTCACCGAGCGCCACCGTGCCCTGGCGGCCCTGCGCGAAAGCGAGGCGCGCCTCAAGGGCATTGCCGGCAACGTGCCGGGGTTGGTGTTCCGCCTGGAGCGCGACCCGGCCGAGGGCGACCTGGAATTCCCCTACATCAGTGAGGGCAGCGAGGCCTTGGTGGGCTATTCGCCCAGCGAGATCCAGCACCCGCAGATGGGCCTGCGCAACCTGGTCCATCCCGAGGACCGCGCCGATTACCACCGAGTGCAGGACCTGGCCCTGGCCAGCGACCAGGACTGGTCCTGGCAGGGGCGCATCCTCACCCGCCAGGGTGAACAGCGCTGGGCCGACATCAAGGCCAGCACCCGGCGCCTGGGCAACGGCCAGGTGGTGTGGGACGGCGTGGTGTGGGACATCACCCAGGGCAAGCGGGCCGAGTTGGCGCTGGCCAGGTCCCAGGAGCAGCTGCGCGAACTGTCGGCCCACCTGGAGAGCGTGCGTGAGGAAGAAAAGGCCCGCATCGCCCGGGAAGTGCACGATGAACTGGGGCAGATGCTGACCGTGCTCAAGCTGGAGGTGTCGATGTGCGAACTGGCCTTCGCCGAGCTGGACCCGGGCCTGAACGAGCGCCTGACCAGCATGAAACGCCTGATCGCCCAACTGTTCCAGCTGGTGCGCGACGTGGCCACCGCCTTGCGCCCGCCGATTCTCGATGCCGGCATCGCCTCGGCCATCGAATGGCAGGCGCGGCGTTTTGAAGCACGCACGCAGATCCCCTGCCTGGTGCAAGTACCGGATAATCTGCCAGCATTGAGCGACGCCAAGGCCACCGGGCTGTTCCGTATCCTCCAGGAGGCACTGACCAACGTGATGCGCCATGCCCAGGCGCACAGCGTGGAGATCGAACTGGTGCGTGAGCACGGGCAATTGCGCATGACTGTCAGCGATGACGGCCAGGGCTTTTGCCGCGACCAGCCCCGGCCCACCTCGTTCGGCCTGGTCGGGGTGCGTGAGCGGGTACTGATGCTGGGCGGCAGCATGGCGCTGGACAGTGAACCGGGCGAAGGCACCAGCCTGAGCGTGGCCATACCGTTGGAGTAGGAGAGCGATCGTGATTCGAGTGCTGGTGGCCGAAGACCACACCATTGTCCGTGAGGGCATCAAGCAGTTGATTGGCCTGGCCAAGGACATGCAGGTGGCGGGGGAGGCCGGTAACGGTGAGCAGTTGCTGGAAACCCTGCGCCACACGCCGTGCGAGGTGGTACTGCTGGATATCTCGATGCCGGGTGTGAATGGCCTGGAGGCGATCCCGCGGATCCGCGCGTTGCACGACGCCCCGGCGATTTTGATGCTGTCGATGCACGATGAAGCGCAGATGGCGGCGCGGGCGTTGAAGGCCGGGGCGGCGGGCTATGCCACCAAGGACAGCGACCCGGCGCTGTTGCTGACCGCGATTCGCCGGGTTGCCGCTGGCGGGCGTTATATCGACCCGGCGCTGGCCGACCGCATGGTCTTCGAAGTGGGCCTGACGGAGTCGCGGCCGTTGCACACGCTGCTGTCCGAGCGGGAGTTTTCGGTGTTCGAACGCCTGGCCCAGGGCGCCAACGTCAACGACATCGCCCAGCAGCTGGCGCTGTCGAGCAAGACCATCAGCACCCACAAGGCGCGCCTGATGCAGAAGCTGAAAGTGAACTCGCTGGCTGAGCTGGTGAAGTACGCCATGGAGCACAAGCTGGTCTGAATGCGACATGCGCTTCCTGCCGCCTGTAGCGAATCCCTGTGGGAGCGGGTTTACCCGCGAAAGGGCCTGACCTGCCATCTGCGGTGCCTGGGCTGGCCTCTTCGCGGGTGAACCCGCTCCCACAGGGGCGTACCGGAGGGCTGAAAGAAGTGTTCCAAACCCGCCATCTTTGTAGGGGAATCCCTACAACAAATCTTCCATCCGGATGATGGCATTCTCTCAGCACCCCCGATTTTCCGGCGCTTGCCGCTTGTCTAGTCTTTGCCTACGCAGTCATCCAACAAGAAGGTGCAGGCATGAGCGAGGCGAAGTCGAACGCTGCAACCAGCGAAACGCTGGTCAGCTTCCGTGGTGTGCAGAAGAGCTACGACGGCGAGTCGCTGATCGTCAAAGACCTCAACCTGGATATTCGCAAGGGCGAGTTCCTCACCCTGCTTGGCCCGTCCGGCTCGGGCAAGACCACCAGCCTGATGATGCTGGCCGGCTTCGAAACCCCCACCGCCGGTGAAATCCAGCTGGCCGGGCGTTCGATCAACAACGTGCCGCCGCACAAGCGCGACATCGGCATGGTGTTCCAGAACTACGCGCTGTTCCCGCACATGACCGTGGCCGAGAACCTGGCCTTCCCGCTGACCGTGCGCAACCTGAGCAAGACCGACATCAGCGAGCGGGTCAAGCGGGTGCTGAACATGGTCCAGCTCGATGCCTTCGCCAAGCGTTACCCCGGCCAGCTGTCCGGCGGCCAGCAGCAGCGTGTGGCCCTGGCCCGCGCGCTGGTGTTCGAGCCGCAGCTGGTGCTGATGGACGAACCGCTGGGCGCGCTGGACAAGCAGCTGCGCGAGCACATGCAGATGGAGATCAAGCACATCCACCAGCGCCTGGGCGTGACCGTGGTGTACGTGACCCACGACCAGGGCGAAGCGCTGACCATGTCCGACCGGGTGGCCGTGTTCCACCAGGGTGAAATCCAGCAGATCGCCGACCCGCGCACGCTGTACGAAGAACCCTGCAACACCTTCGTCGCCAACTTCATCGGCGAGAACAACCGCATCAACGGCACCTTGCTGGCCAGTGATGGCAAGCGCTGCCAGGTGCAGTTGCCGCGTGGCGAGCGGGTCGAGGCGCTGGCGGTGAATGTCGGCCAGGCCGGCGAGCCGGTGACCCTGTCGATCCGCCCGGAGCGCGTGCGCCTGAACGGCCACAGCGAAAGCTGCGTGAACCGCTTCTCGGGCCGGGTGGCCGAATTCATTTACCTGGGCGACCACGTGCGGGTGCGCCTGGAGGTTTGCGGCAAGGGCGACTTCTTCGTGAAACAGCCGATTGCCGAGCTCGACCCGGCCCTGGCCGTGGGCGATGTGGTACCGCTGGGCTGGGAGGTGGAGCACGCCCGCGCGCTCGATCCGATTGCCGAAGCCCATTGATCGATTGCTTCACCAACCCTGTACTGTGGAGAGAATAATAATGCGCAAGCAGTTGAAACTGACCGCCCTGGCCCTGGCCCTGGGGCTGTTCGCCGCTGGCCAGGCCATGGCCGCAGACCTCACCGTGGTCTCGTTCGGCGGTGCCAACAAGGCGGCCCAGGTCAAGGCGTTCTACGAACCGTGGGAGAAGGCCGGCAAGGGCAAGATCGTCGCAGGCGAGTACAACGGCGAGATGGCCAAGGTCAAAGCCATGGTCGACACCAAGAGCGTGTCCTGGAACCTGGTGGAAGTCGAGTCGCCAGAACTGGCCCGCGGCTGTGACGAGGGCATGTTCGAAGAACTCGACCCGGCCCTGTTCGGTAATGAGGCCGACTACGTGCCGGGTGCCATCCAGCCATGCGGCGTGGGCTTCTTCGTATGGTCCACTGTGCTGGCCTACAACGCCGACAAGCTGAAGACCGCACCGACCAGCTGGGCCGATTTCTGGGATACCAAGAAATTCCCGGGCAAGCGCGGCCTGCGCAAGGGCGCCAAGTACACCCTGGAATTCGCCCTGATGGCCGACGGCGTGGCGCCGAAGGACGTGTACCAGGTGCTGGGCACCAAAGAGGGCGTGGACCGTGCCTTCAAGAAACTCGACGAACTCAAGCCAAGCATCCAGTGGTGGGAAGCTGGCGCCCAGCCGCCGCAGTACCTGGCCTCGGGTGACGTGGTCATGAGCTCTGCCTACAACGGCCGCATCGCTGCGGTGCAGAAAGAGAGCAACCTGAAGGTGGTGTGGAACGGCGGCATCTACGACTTCGACGCCTGGGCCATCCCGAAAGGCGCCAAGGATGCCGAGGAAGCGAAGAAATTCATCGCCTTCAGCGTGCAGCCCGAGCAGCAGAAGACCTACTCCGAGAACATCGCCTACGGCCCGGCCAATTCCAAGGCCGTGAGCCTGCTGTCGGACGCGGTGAAGAAGGACATGCCGACCACGCCTGAAAACATCGCCAACCAGGTGCAGATCGACGTGGCCTTCTGGGCTGACAACAGCGAGCAGCTGGAGCAACGCTTCAACGCCTGGGCGGCGAAGAAGTAAACGACCAGCGTAGGGGGCCGCGTTGCGGCCCATCGCCGGCAAGCCAGCTCCCACAGGGGGCCGCTGCCCTGGAGCCAGCGGAGTATCTGTAGGAGCTGGCTTGCCTGCGATGGGCTGCGCAGCAGCCCCATTTTCAGTTCGTATCGCGGAGTTCGCCATGGCCATTGCAGTGCCCCTCAAAGAAGGCGCAGGTCCAAGTCTCAAGCAGCGCCTCAAGCACGCCGAGCGGGTCAACCGCTGGAAGGCGCAGGCGTTGATCGCGCCGCTGGCGCTGTTTCTCCTGCTGGTGTTCCTGGTGCCGATCGCGGCGCTGCTGTACAAGAGCGTCGGCAACCCAGAAGTGGTTGGCGGCCTGCCGCGCACCGTGGGCGTCATCACCCAGTGGGATGGCAAGAGCCTGCCGGGCGAGGACGTGTACAAGGCGTTGAGCCAGGACCTGGCCGAGTCGCGCAAGAACCAGACCCTGGGCGACCTTTCCAAGCGCCTGAACATGGAGCTGGCCGGTTACCGCAGCCTGTTGGCCAAGACCGCGCGGGCGCTGCCGTTCAAGAGCGAACCCGCTTCCTATAAAGATGCCTTGCAGGCCCTCGACGAGCGTTGGGGCGACCCGGCCTACTGGCAGGCGATCCGCCGCAACACCAGTACGGTCACCTCGTTCTACCTGCTGGCTTCGCTCGACCACCGCATCGATGACCTTGGCGAACTGGCCAAGGCCACCCCGGACCAGGCCATCTACCTGGATATCTTCGCCCGCACCCTGTGGATGGGTGTGGTGATTACTGCCATCTGCCTGGTGCTGGCCTACCCGCTGGCCTACCTGCTGGCCAACCTGCCGACCCGGCAGAGCAACCTGCTGATGATCCTGGTGCTGCTGCCGTTCTGGACCTCGATCCTGGTGCGGGTGGCGGCGTGGATCGTGCTGCTGCAGTCGGGTGGCCTGATCAACAGCGCGCTGATGGCCATGGGCATCATCGACCAGCCGCTGGAACTGGTGTTCAACCGCACCGGCGTGTACATCTCGATGGTGCACATCCTGTTGCCGTTCATGATCCTGCCGCTGTACAGCGTGATGAAGGGCATTTCGCCAAGTTACATGCGTGCGGCGATCTCGCTGGGCTGCCACCCGTTCGCCAGTTTCTGGCGGGTCTACTTCCCGCAGACCTACGCCGGGGTTGGCGCTGGTTGCCTGCTGGTGTTCATCCTGGCCATCGGCTACTACATCACCCCGGCACTGCTGGGCAGCCCGAATGACCAGATGGTCAGCTACTTCGTGGCCTTCTACACCAACACCAGCATCAACTGGGGCATGGCCACCGCGCTGGGCGGGCTGTTGCTGCTGGCGACCGTGCTGTTGTACCTGATCTATAGCTGGCTGGTCGGCGCCAGCCGCCTGCGCCTGAGCTGAGGAGCCTTGTCATGCTGAGCCCTTACATGTCGCCCGTGGAGCGGGTGTGGTTCTACAGCCTGCGCATTCTTTGCGGTTTGATCCTGCTGTTCCTCATACTGCCGGTGCTGGTGATCGTGCCGCTGTCGTTCAACAGTGGCAGTTTCCTGGTGTACCCGCTGCAGGGCTTCTCGCTGCAGTGGTACCAGGACTTCTTCGGCTCGGCCGAGTGGATGCGGGCCTTGAAGAACAGCATCATCGTCGCCCCGGCAGCCACAGTGCTGGCCATGGTGTTCGGCACCCTGGCGGCCATCGGCCTGACCCGTGGCGACTTCCCTGGCAAGTCGCTGGTGATGGCGCTGGTGATTTCACCGATGGTGGTGCCGGTGGTGATCATCGGTGTGGCCAGCTACCTGTTCTTCGCCCCGCTGGGCATGGGCAACAGCTTCACCTCGCTGATTCTGGTGCATGCGGTACTGGGCGTGCCGTTCGTCATCATTACCGTGTCGGCGACCTTGCAGGGCTTCAACTACAACCTGGTGCGCGCGGCAGCCAGCCTGGGCGCCTCGCCGCTGCTGACTTTCCGCCGGGTGACCCTGCCGCTGATCGCGCCCGGGGTGATTTCGGGGGCGTTGTTCGCCTTTGCCACGTCGTTTGACGAAGTAGTGGTGACCCTGTTCCTGGCCGGGCCGGAGCAGGCGACCCTGCCGCGACAGATGTTCAGTGGTATTCGCGAGAACCTGAGCCCGACCATTGCCGCGGCGGCGACCTTGCTGATTGCCTTCTCGGTGGTATTGCTGCTGACCCTTGAGTGGTTGCGTGGGCGTAGCGAGAAGCTGAGGACCCAGCAGCCTGGTTGAAGGTGTGTTGCCTGTGCTGGCCTCTTCGCGGCTAAAGCCGCTCCCACAGGATTTGCGCAGCTTTCGATGCCTGCGGGGTCCCTGTGGGAGCGGCTTTAGCCGCGAAGGGGCCGGTACAGGTTGATGCTAATCAGCCTTCATCCGCTTCCCTGGGTTACAATGCGCGCCACCGTGATTCTGCCAACAGGTGCGCCATGCAGCCCTACGCTATTGCCCCCTCCATTCTCTCCGCCGATTTCGCCCGACTGGGCGAGGACGTCGACAAGGTATTGGCCGCGGGTGCCGACATCGTCCACTTCGATGTCATGGACAACCACTACGTCCCCAACCTGACCATCGGCCCGATGGTCTGCACCGCCCTGCGCAAGTATGGCGTCACCGCCCCGATCGATGTGCACCTGATGGTCAGCCCGGTCGACCGCATCATCGGCGACTTCATCGAAGCTGGTGCCACCTACATCACCTTCCACCCGGAAGCCTCGCAGCACATCGACCGTTCGCTGCAGCTGATCAAGGACGGTGGCTGCAAGGCCGGCCTGGTGTTCAACCCGGCCACCAGCCTGGACGCGCTGAAGTACGTGATGGACAAGGTCGACATGGTGCTGCTGATGAGCGTCAACCCGGGCTTCGGCGGGCAGAAGTTCATCCCTGGCACCCTCGACAAGCTGCGCGAGGCGCGTGCGCTGATCGACGCCAGCGGCCGTGATATCCGCCTGGAAATCGACGGTGGCGTCAACGTCAACAACATCCGCGAGATCGCTGCCGCTGGCGCCGACACCTTCGTGGCCGGCTCGGCAATCTTCAACGCCCCGGACTACCAGGAAGTGATCGCCAGGATGCGTTCCGAACTGGCTCAGGCCCGCCCATGAGCGGCTTCGAGCAGCTGTTCCCGGGGACGCTGCCCAGGCTGGTGATGTTCGATCTGGACGGTACCCTGATCGATTCCGTGCCAGACCTGGCCGCCGCCGTGGACCGCATGCTGCTCGAACTGGGGCGCCCGCCTGCCGGCCTGGAGGCGGTGCGCCACTGGGTGGGCAACGGTGCCCAGGTGCTGGTGCGCCGGGCGCTGGCCGGTGGCATCGACCACGCTGCCGTGGACGATGCGCTGGCCGACCAGGCGTTGGCGTTGTTCATGGACGCCTATGCCGAAAGCCACGAACTGACCGTGGTCTACCCCGGTGTGCAGGACACCCTGCGCTGGCTGCGCAAGCAGGGCGTGGAAATGGCGCTGATCACCAATAAGCCCGAACGCTTCGTTGGCCCGCTGCTGGACCAGATGAAGATCGGCAACTACTTCCGCTGGATCATAGGCGGCGACACCCTGCCGCAGAAAAAGCCCGACCCTGCGGCGCTGCTGTTCGTCATGCAGATGGCCGGTGTCACCCCGCAGCAGTCGCTGTTTGTCGGCGATTCACGCAGTGATGTGCTGGCGGCCAAGGCGGCTGGCGTGCAGTGCGTGGGCCTGACCTACGGCTACAACCACGGCCGACCGATCCACGACGAAGCCCCCAGTCTGGTGATCGACGACCTGCGCGCATTGCTGCCCGGTTGCGCAGACCCGGCCACTGGGATAACGTTGGCGGACCTTCAAGCCTCACAAGACAGAGAGTCCACCGTGGCGGTTACCGGCAAATTCTGGATGAAAGTCATCAAGGCCCTGGCCCGTTGGCGTTGGCGCGCCTGACTTCAGCCTGCCGGCGCGTGCCGGCCCGTCCGTTTGCCTGACCTATTGCTGCTTGCCACGAGGCTACCCATGACCCGCGAAGAATTCCTGCGCCTGGCCGCTGCCGGCTACAACCGCATTCCCCTGGCCTGCGAAACCCTGGCCGACTTCGACACGCCGCTGTCGATCTACCTGAAACTGGCCGACCAGCCCAACTCGTACCTGCTCGAATCGGTGCAGGGCGGCGAGAAATGGGGCCGTTACTCGATGATCGGCCTGCCATCGCGCACGGTGATGCGTGTGCACGGCTACCACGTCAGCATCCTGCAGGATGGCGTGGAGGTGGAAAGCCACGATGTCGAAGACCCGCTGGCCTTTGTCGAAACCTTCAAGGACCGTTACAAGGTCGCCGATATCCCTGGCCTGCCGCGCTTCAACGGCGGCCTGGTCGGCTACTTCGGCTACGACTGCGTGCGCTATGTGGAAAAGCGCCTGGGCGCCAGCCCCAACCCGGACCCGCTGGGTGTGCCGGATATCCTGCTGATGGTGTCCGATGCGGTGGTGGTGTTCGACAACCTGGCGGGCAAGATGCACGCGATCGTGCTGGTCGACCCGGCTGAAGAGCAGGCTTTCGAACAGGGCCAGGCACGCCTGCAAGGCCTGCTGGAAACCCTGCGTCAGCCGATCACCCCACGCCGTGGCCTGGACCTGAGTGGCCCGCAGGCTGCCGAGCCGGAATTCCGCTCCAGCTATACCCGCGAGGATTACGAGAACGCCGTCGGCCGCATCAAGGAATACATCCTGGCCGGTGACTGCATGCAGGTGGTGCCGTCGCAGCGCATGTCGATCGACTTCAAGGCTGCGCCAATCGACCTGTACCGCGCGCTGCGCTGCTTCAACCCGACGCCGTACATGTACTTCTTCAACTTTGGCGACTTCCATGTGGTCGGCAGCTCGCCCGAGGTGCTGGTACGCGTCGAGGACAACCTGGTCACCGTACGCCCGATTGCCGGCACCCGCCCGCGTGGCGCTACCGAAGAGGCCGACCGCGCGCTGGAAGACGACCTGCTGTCGGACGACAAGGAAATTGCCGAGCACCTGATGCTGATCGACCTGGGCCGCAACGACGTCGGTCGCGTGTCCTCGACCGGCAGCGTGCGCCTGACCGAGAAGATGGTGATCGAGCGTTACTCCAACGTGATGCACATTGTGTCCAACGTCACTGGCCAGCTGCGCGAAGGGCTGACGGCGATGGACGCACTGCGGGCGATCCTGCCGGCCGGTACGCTTTCGGGTGCGCCGAAGATTCGCGCGATGGAGATCATCGACGAGCTGGAACCGGTCAAGCGTGGGGTTTACGGTGGTGCCGTCGGTTACTTCGCGTGGAACGGCAACATGGATACCGCCATTGCCATCCGTACCGCGGTAATCAAGGACGGTGAGCTGCATGTGCAGGCTGGGGGCGGCATCGTTGCCGACTCGGTGCCGGCGCTGGAGTGGGAAGAAACCATCAACAAACGCCGGGCAATGTTCCGCGCGGTGGCGTTGGCCGAGCAGACTTCGGCCAAATAAGTTGATCGGGGCTGCGTTGCAGCCCTTCGCGGGCTCGCCCGCTCCCACAGGGAAATCACATGCTGCAAGGCCTGTGCAATACCTGTGGGAGCGGGCGAGCCCGCGAAGGGCCGTAAAGCGGCCCCATCAATTCAAAAGTCGACGCTGACGCCCAAACTCACCCCCTGCTGCGTCAATTCATCACTCTTGCGCCAGTTATAGTTGCCGCGCAAATGCACCCCCGCCACCACTTCATGGCTCACCCCCAGGCTCGCCCGGGTCAGGTCGCTGTGCGGCGTATACCCTGTCAGGGTGAAGTCATTCGCCGGCAGGCTGGTCAGGTGCATCGTCACATCCTGCTGGTCATCCTCGAACTCATGCTCCTGCGCCACCTCGGCGAACAGGCGGGTACTCGGCAGCACCTGCACGCTGCCCAGCAACCCCACGCCCAAACGGCGTGATGTACGTTCCTGGTCATCGAAGCCCAGCGCCGTCGAGCGCCCGCTTTTCTCGTCATAGCCATCCACCTTCACCCGCGCATAGTCGGCACTGATGAACGGAGCCAGCTGCCAGTTGCTGCTCTCGGCTGCCAGGTTGTAGCCCAGCCGCCCCGACATAGCCCAGGCCTCGCCATCGGTATCGCCCTTTTCGCTGCGGTCGTTCACGCCAAGGGCGAAGGTGCGCTTGAGGTCGCTGTAGTCCAGGTGCCCGGCGGTCAGCGCCGCGTCGGCCCACCAGCGGTCCTGGCGGTATTGGGCGAAGGCGCTGGCAAGGTAGCTGTCCAGCTTGTAGTCCGAATCCTGTGCGCCGGCTTCCAGCTTCTGCCGGTACACGCCGCCGGCCAGGCCCAGGCGCCATGCATCGTTCAGGCGATAGCTGCCGCCCAGGGTCAGGTTGTAGCCGCGGCCATCGCCGCTGGCCGCGCTGCGCTGGCCGTCGAAGTCCAGGTCCTGGGCTCCGGTGGCAACGAAGGCTTGCCACTGGCCAACTGCCTGCCAGGGTGTCTGCCACTGGTTGCGCAGTTCGTCCTGGTGGGCACGCAGGCTGGCGTGGGCCATTTCCGGGAGCAGGGTCAGTTCCCAGGGGGCGGCGATAATCGAATAGGCGTAGTCGGCAATCAGTTGCTGGCCGGCGATGGTCGGGTGCACCGAGTCGTTGAACAGCAGCTTGGTCGGGTCTGGCGTGGCGCCGTTGATGCCGTACACCGGGTTTTCCAAGCAGCCTTCGCCGCTGTAGCAGGTGCCGACCAGGTTCTGGCCGCTGGCCAGGCCGAACTGCTCGGGGCTGGCCAGCGCTTCGCTCAGCAGCACGGGGATGTTCAGCGGAATGATTTCGGCATCGATCTGCCCCAACTGGCTGAGCAGGGACTGGTTGAACGCGCCGGAAAGCAGCGACAGCGGGTTTTGTTGCGGCGTACCGCTGAAGTTCGGTGTCTGCCCGAGGTCGGGCAGCAGCCAGACCATGATGTAACGGGCACCGCCTTGCTGCAGGGCCTGGGCGCTGGCGGCCAGGCGGGCGCCAGCGGCCACGGCATCGGCCGGGCTGTTGACCAGGCCTTGCAGGAAGTCATTGCCGCCGCCAGTCAGGTAATACAACGCGTTGGGGTCGGCGCGCAGGCCGTTGGCCAGGTAGCCCGGTTTATCACGCAGTACCTGCCCGGCGCCGGGGCGCCCTGGCGGGATGACGGTCTCGGAGGTAGTGGTGATCGAATCCAGGATCTGCTGGGTGGTGTAGCCACCGACTGCCCAGTTGTTGCCGTCGGGAAGGCCCAGTACCGGATTGACCGGGGAGGTGGAAGGGCCAAGCTCGGTCGGGCTCACACCGAGCCGCCCGCCCAGGATCATCGGTGACACGGGCGCATAATTGCCATTGGCATCGCGGTTGGTGAAGCGCACCCCGCCAAACTGCCCGGCGTCGCTGAGGCTGTCACCAAACACGATCATGCTGGAGTAGGGCGAGGGTGCTGCGAACGCCTGGCTGCAGGCCAGTGCCAGTGAGGCAACGGTAAAGCGCAATAACGGTGCTTTTCGCATCGGTGAACATCCTTTTCTTTGTTTTTATGAAGGACAACCCGATCGACCTTAGCAAATCGCAGTGCATCCCTCCCAAGTCCATTCGTTTCCCCGTGTTTACAGGCATATTGCGCCCGCCGCCCCGGTAGGCTACTGTGCCGGGACGTATGAGCGAGACCTATCCTGTGTTGATCGTCAGCAAACTCTTGATGCGCGTAATCAAGGCCCACGCCCGTTGGCGTTGGCGCGCCTGACTTTATCCCCTGCCGGCCCGTCCGGCCCGCCCCCGTTTGCCTTCCTGTCTACCGCCCCTTGTGGCAAAGCCGCGCCTGTTGGCTGGTGCAGAAAGGTTCGAATTCTGAAGTCAGTAGATTCAAGAGGTTTAACCCGATGTTACTGATGATCGACAATTACGACTCATTCACTTACAACGTCGTTCAGTACCTTGGCGAGCTGGGTGCCGAGGTAAAGGTCATTCGCAATGACGAAATGACCATCGCCCAGATCGAAGCCCTCAACCCCGAGCGCATCGTCGTATCTCCAGGCCCGTGCACGCCGAGCGAGGCGGGCGTGTCCATCGAGGCCATCCTGCACTTTGCCGGCAAGCTGCCGATCCTTGGCGTATGCCTGGGCCACCAGTCCATCGGCCAGGCCTTTGGTGGTGATGTGGTACGTGCCCGCCAGGTGATGCACGGCAAGACCAGCCCGGTACATCACCGTGACCTGGGCGTGTTCGCCGGCCTCAACAACCCGTTGACCGTGACCCGTTACCACTCGCTGGTGGTAAAGCGCGAAACCTTGCCCGAGTGCCTGGAAGTGACCGCCTGGACCGCCCATGCTGACGGTTCGGTCGACGAGATCATGGGCCTGCGCCACAAGACGCTGAATATCGAAGGGGTGCAGTTCCACCCCGAGTCGATCCTGACCGAACAGGGCCACGAACTGTTCGCCAACTTCCTCAAGCAGACTGGCGGCCGCCGCTAAGGATCGAACATGGATATCAAGAGTGCGTTGAGCCGTATCGTCGGCCAGCTGGACCTTTCTACCGAAGAAATGCGCGACGTCATGCGCCAGATCATGACCGGCCAGTGCAGCGAAGCGCAGATCGGCGCCTTCCTGATGGGCATGCGCATGAAGAGCGAAAGCATCGACGAGATCGTCGGTGCGGTGTCGGTGATGCGCGAGCTGGCCGACAAGGTCGAACTGCAGAGCCTCGATGGCGTGGTCGATATCGTCGGTACCGGCGGTGATGGCGCCAACATCTTCAACGTGTCCACCGCCTCGTCGTTCGTCCTGGCGGCTGCAGGTTGCACCGTGGCCAAGCATGGCAACCGCGCGGTGTCAGGCAAGAGCGGCAGTGCCGACCTGCTGGAGGCCGCCGGTATCTACCTGAACCTGACGCCCACCCAGGTGGCCCGCTGCATCGACAGCCTGGGCATCGGCTTCATGTTCGCGCAAAGCCATCATTCGGCCATGAAGCACGCTGCCGGCCCGCGTCGCGAGCTGGGGCTGCGCACCCTGTTCAACATGCTCGGCCCGCTTACGAATCCGGCCGGGGTGAAGCACCAGGTGGTCGGTGTATTCGCCCAGACCCTGTGCCGCCCGTTGGCTGAAGTACTGCAGCGCCTGGGCAGCAAGCACGTGCTGGTGGTGCACTCGAAGGACGGCCTGGACGAGTTCAGCCTGGCTGCGCCGACCTTCGTCGCCGAACTGAAGAATGGCGAAATCAGCGAATACTGGGTAGAGCCGGAAGACCTCGGCATGAAGAGCCAGAGCCTGCACGGCCTGGCCGTCGAGAACCCGCAGGCGTCGCTGGAGCTGATCCGCGATGCGCTAGGCCGACGCAAGACCGAAAACGGCCAGAAGGCCGCCGAGATGATCGTGCTCAATGCGGGCGCGGCGCTGTATGCCGCTGACCATGCCATGAGCCTGAAAGCCGGTGTGGAACTGGCCCACGACGTACTGCACACCGGGCTGGCCTGGGAGAAGCTGCAGGAGCTGGGTGCCTTTACTGCAGTATTCAAGGTGGAGAACGAAGCATGAGTGTGCCGACGGTGCTGGAAAGGATCATCGCCCGCAAGTTTCAGGAAGTGGCCGAGCGCAGCGCGCGCGTCAGCCTTGCCGAACTGGAGGCCCTGGCCAAGGCTGCCGACGCCCCGCGTGGCTTTGCCAAGGCCCTGATCGAGCAAGCCGCGCGCAAGCAACCGGCGGTGATTGCCGAAATCAAGAAGGCCTCGCCGAGCAAGGGCGTGATTCGCGAGCATTTCGTGCCGGCGGAAATCGCCGTCAGCTACGAGAAGGGCGGGGCGACGTGCCTGTCGGTGCTGACCGATGTGGACTACTTCCAGGGCGCCGACGAGTACCTGCAGCAGGCCCGCGCGGCGGTGTCGCTGCCGGTGATCCGCAAGGACTTCATGGTCGACCCGTACCAGATCGTCGAGGCCCGGGCCCTGGGCGCGGACTGTGTTCTGCTGATCGTGTCGGCGCTGGATGACGTGAAGATGGCCGAACTGGCGGCCACGGCCAAGGATGTCGGCCTCGACGTGCTGGTGGAAGTGCACGACGGCGATGAGCTGGAGCGCGCGTTGAAAACCCTGGATACACCGCTGGTGGGGGTGAACAACCGCAATCTGCACACCTTCGAGGTCAGCCTGGAAACCACCCTCGACCTGCTGCCGCGTATTCCGCGTGATCGTCTGGCGATTACCGAGAGTGGCATCTTGAACCGGGCCGATGTGGAGCTGATGGAGATCAATGAGGTCTACTCCTTCCTGGTCGGTGAGGCGTTCATGCGCGCCGAGCAGCCGGGGCTGGAGCTGCAGCGGTTGTTCTTCCCGGAACAGGTGAAGAAGACTGTTCAGCAACTGGACTGATCAAATGAAGCCGGCGTTATTGCCGGCTTTTTTGTATGCCTGTAATGGCCCCTTCGCGGCGGTCCGACGCTTCGGCTCGCCCGCTCCCACAGGTTCTCCATCACCCTCGGGGCCTGTGGTAATCCCTGTGGGAGCGGGCGTGCCCGCGAAGAGGCCCTGAATAACAACATCAAAGGTGGATCAATGACCGATCAACCCCTGGCCCTGACCGTAGAACAAGGCCTGCACGCCGAACAGGAATTGCTGGCCGCCGTCTGCCGCGGCGAGCGCGACAGTGGCGTGCTGTTCTGGCGCCCGACCGACCACGCCCTGGTCATGCCCCGGCGCATGAGCCGTCTGGACAATTTCGAAGCCGCCTGCTCGGAGCTGGCGATTGCCGGCTGGCCGGTGCTGCTGCGCGAAACCGGCGGCGAGCCGGTGCCGCAATCACACGCCACGGTGAACGTTGCTCTGGTCTATGTTGCCCCCCGCAGCGAAGGCGACCACGGCCGTATCGAAAACGCCTACGAGCGCCTGTGCCTGCCGCTGTGTGACGTGCTGCGGGAGTGGGGCGGGGTGGCGTCGGTGGGCGAAATCGACGGCGCCTTCTGCGATGGCCGCTACAACGTCAACCTCAATGGCCGCAAACTGGTGGGCACCGCCCAGCGCTGGCGCCAGGGGCTGGGTGGCAAGCGCCCGGTGGTGCTGGTGCACGGTGCGCTGCTGCTGGACAACGAGCGTGAATCGATGGTGGCGGCGGTCAACCGCTTCAACGAGTGCTGCGAGCTGGAGCAGCGCTGCCGCGCCGATGCGCACATCGCCCTGCACGAAGTGGCGCCTGCGGCCCCATGGTTCGAGCGGCTGTCGCAAGCCTATGCCAAGGTACTGGCCGACCTGCCCAGGGACTAGCGGGTACCGTAGACCACCATGGTCTTGCCCTTGACCTGCACCAGGCTGCGTTCTTCAAGGTCCTTGAGGACGCGGCCGACCATTTCCCGCGAGCAACCGACTATGCGGCCGATTTCCTGACGAGTGATCTTGATCTGCATGCCGTCGGGGTGGGTCATGGCGTCGGGTTGCTTGCACAGTTCCAGCAGGCAGCGGGCGACACGCCCAGTAACGTCGAAGAACGCGAGGTCGCCGACCTTGCGCGTGGTGTTGCGGAGGCGCTGGGCCATCTGGCTGCCCAGGGCATAGAGGATTTCCGGGTCCTGGCGCGCCAGTTCGCGAAACTTCTCATAACTGATTTCGGCTACTTCGCATTCGGTCTTGGCGCGCACCCAGGCACTGCGCTGCTGTTCACCCTCGACCGGTTCGAACAGGCCCAACTCGCCGAAGAAGTCGCCATTGTTGAGGTAGGCGATGATCATTTCATGGCCGTCATCGTCCTCGATGAGGATGGTGACCGAACCCTTGATGATGAACGACAGTGTCTCGGCCCGGTCGCCGGCGCAGATGATGTTGCTTTTGGCGGTATAGCGACGGCGCTGGCAGTGCACCAGCAGCTTGTCGATGTTCTTGATCTTGGCGGGTAGGGCGGAAGCAACCATCACGAAATCCTGTTCGATATGACGCATAGGCTTTTTATAAAGGTCTGCTGGCGGAACGCGCCAGTCATTTGGCGCCAGCTTATCAGACACTACAGGATGTTTCGGTACTAAACCGACACGACTCGTGCTTTTCCCACAGCCGTACAAGGTCTAAGCTGACACCCTTTTCCGAAAATCAGGAGTCCGGGTAGATGAAGGCACGTATCCAGTGGGCCGGTGAGGCGATGTTCCTCGGCGAATCGGGGAGCGGCCATGTCGTCGTGATGGACGGCCCGCCCGAGGCCGGCGGCCGTAACCTGGGCGTGCGCCCGATGGAAATGCTGTTGCTGGGCCTGGGTGGCTGCAGCAGCTTTGACGTGGTCAGCATTCTGAAGAAGTCGCGCCAGGCGGTGGAAAGCTGCGAGGCGTTTCTGGAGGCTGAGCGTGCCAGCGAAGACCCGAAGGTGTTTACCAAGATCCACATGAACTTCGTGGTGAAGGGGCGTGGGCTGAAGGAGGCCCAGGTCAAGCGAGCGGTAGAGCTGTCGGCGGAGAAGTATTGCTCGGCTTCGATCATGCTCGAGCGTGCCGGGGTTGAGATTACCCACGGGTACGAGATTGTAGAGCTGGGTCAAGGCTGACATTTTGGGGCCGCTTTGCGCCCCATCGCGACACAAGGCCGCTCCTACAGGGGATCGCGTACCACCTGCAGGAGCGGCCTTGTGTCGCGATGGGGCGCAGAGCGGCCCCGACAATTTCAGCTGCGAAGCGCCGGCAGCGCAGCCCGCACCCACCCCGGCAAACAATCGCGCATCACCCGGCTCAACCGCTCCCGCCGCTTCTGGTAAACCAGCCCCAGCCCGATAACCCCCAGCCCGATCAAGGTCACCACCACCGGGAACAGCAGCGAGTCGGCAAACACCTCGTACGACAGGTACCCCAGGTAAGCCGCCACGCCCAACGCCCCGAAAACCATGAACACCGGCCGACGCAACAGCACCGCCATACCCATCAGGGCAATATTGATCAGGCAGTACAAGGCCTTGCCCAGCTCGCTGCCGCTGTCCACCAGCGTCAGCCCGCCCCAGAATGCCGCCAGCCCGGCCAGGTAGCCCCAGTGGGCGTAGTCTTCGCGGGTGCGGCCGTCCACCCCGACGAACACCACCAGCAACCCGAGCCCGAACCACAGCGAAACCTCGCGGCGCTGTTCCCAGCTGAATGGCGAGCCGAAGAACCATTCGCTCAGGTCCATCGACATGAACCACAAGGCCACGGCAATCGGCATGACGATGAACGGGTAGGGGATCAGCCTCAGCATCAACAGCCCGGCAAGCACCGTGGCTGCTTCCATTGCCAGCCAGCCGCTCTGCACGTAGGTGTAGTACTGGTGATAGTTTGCCTGCGCATCATCCATTGGCCACCAGCCAGCCAGCCGTTCGATGGCGAACACCGCCAATGGCACGATGCTGACCGCGACTGCCGCCAGCACGCCGGCCGCGACGGGCTGTACGCGCCGTTGCAGGTTAACGGCGAACAGCGTGAGCAGCAGGATATAGAGGCTGGCGATGACCAGCAGCGCCCAGTCGCCGATGCGCATCCAGGCTTCGGTGAGCAGCCAGCCCATGGCTGCCATGATCAGCATGGCGCCGAAGTAGAAAGCCACATGGGCCAGCTGGAAGCTGCCGCGCTGTGCCGGCTGCTGGCGCAGGAAGGCCAGCAGGGCCTGGTCCTGGCCCGGCTGGAGAATGCCGGCTTGCACGGCGCGCGCCAGGTCCTTGGCGTCGAAACGGTCCGTCATGGTGATGCCTTCAGATACGGTAGGTGCTCTTGGTCATGACCTTGGCCAACAGGCTCATGCCAAAGCGAACAGGCGCGGGGAAGCGATAACCGCCGGCTTCCAGTGCAGACTCGGCGTGCTGTTCCTCATCGATGCGCATCTGCTCGAGGATGGCCCGGGACTTTTCGTCTTCCTGCGGGATCTGCTCCAGGTGCTCGTCGAGGTGCTTGCAAACCTGGTGCTCGGTGGCGGCGACGAAGCCCAGGCTGACCTTGTCGCTGACCAGCCCGGCGAGTGCGCCGATACCGAACGACATGCCGTAGAACAACGGGTTGAGCACGCTGGGGTGGCTGTTCAGCTGGCGAATGCGCTGTTCGCACCAGGCCAGGTGGTCCACTTCTTCCTCGGCGGCGTGTTCCATGGCCTTGCGCACTTCGGGCAGCTTGGCGGTCAGGGCCTGGCCCTGGTACAGCGCCTGGGCGCAGACTTCACCGGTGTGGTTGATACGCATCAGCCCGGCAACATGACGAGCCTGCTGTTCGTCCAGGTCGACGTCCGGCTGGACGATGGCCGGCGATGGGCGGGCGGGTTGGCCGCTGAAGGGCAGCAAGGTGCGCATGGCGGTATCGGCCTGCAGCAACAAGCGGTCGAGCGGCGAGTAGTGACGTTCGGTAGCCATCGGGCACCTCCGCAAGAATGTGCCCGACAGTTTACCGCAATAGTGGCAGGGTCGCTTGCCGTGGATCAGCCCGGTGGCCAGTGCATCTGGCGCTGGCCAAGCACGTGCATGTGGATGTGGTAGACGGTCTGGCCGCCTTGCTCGTTGCAGTTCATCACTACGCGGAAGCCTTCCTCGCAGCCAAGTTCCTTGGCCAGACGCTGGGCGGTGAACAAGATGTGACCAGCCAGGCCTTTGTCTTCTTCGGTCAAGTCATTTAGGGTGCGGATGTGCTTTTTCGGGATGACCAGAAAATGCACGGGCGCCTGGGGGGCGATATCGTGGAACGCCAGAACCTGGTCGTCCTCGTAGATGATCTTCGCCGGGATCTCCCGGTTGATGATCTTGATGAATAAATCGTCCACAGCACTTGCTCCATGGTGAGGGTCGGGCCGAGTGTACTCAGCCGGGCGCCGCTCGCCCAGTGGCTATTCCATGCCGACCGGGCAATAGCGGCGGTGGATGGCCCCTGCCAGCTTGCGCACCAGCCACCGTGGCAGCAGGCGCGGGGCGAACGCCAGCCAGCGGTTGCGACGGCCGGGCAGTATCAGTGCGCGGTTCTTGTCCAGCGCGCGCACGGTGTATAGCGCCACTTCCTCAGGGCTGAGACAGCGTGGCTTGCCATCCAGCCGCGGAATGCGCCGGCGCGAGGAGCGCACCGGGCCGGGGCACAGTACCGAAACCTTTATGCCGGTGCGCTTGAGTTCTTCACGCAAGGCCTGAGAGAAGCTCAGCACATAGGCCTTGCTGGCAGCATAGGCGGCCATCCACGGGCCAGGTGCCACCCCAGCCAGGCCGGCGACATTGAGGATCTGCCCGCCGCCCTGCACGGCCATCAGGTTACCGATGGCGTGGCACAGGCGGCTCAGGGCCAGCACGTTGACTTCCAGCAGGTCCTGTTCGTCGGCCCACTCATGGGCCAGGAATGGCCCGTAGGTGCGCAGGCCGGCACAATTGACCAGCAGGTCGATGCGCCGCTCGCCTTCCTCCAGTTCCAGCACGAAGCCCGACAGGCGCAACGGCTGGCTGAGGTCGCAGGCACGGAACAGCACCTCGACACCGAAGCGTTGGGTCAGCTCGATGGCCACCGGTTCCAGCGTTTCACGCTGGCGTGCCACCAGGATCAGATTGCGCCCGCGCCGCGCCAGGGCTTCCGCCAGGGCCAGGCCCAGGCCGCTGGAAGCACCAGTGATCATGGCGTAACGGGTCATGCAAGGCTCCTGGGGGCTGAAGAGGGCGCCTAGTGTACAGCTTGGCCGGGCAAGGTGTTGCCTTTTGCTACAGGGTGCGGGCGTGCAGGGCCTGGCAGCGTTCCAGGGCGTCCCGGTACTCGTCATGCAGCCGTCCGATCAGCGCGCTGGCGCTGGGCAGGTCGTCTATACCGCCGACCCCCTGGCCCGCCGACCACACGGTCTTCCAGGCCTTGGCTTCGTCGTCGACCGGCTTGAGTTTGCCTTGCTCATGGCCGCCCTTGATGGCGTTCATGTCATAGCCGGCCTGTTCCAGGCTCGGGCGCAGGAAGCTGGCGGGGACGCCGGACACCGCCGGGGTGTGGACGATGTCGGCGGCATGGGAATCGAGCAGCATCTGCTTGTAGGCGCTCGGGGCCTGGCTTTCTGCGGTGGCGATGAAGCGGGTGCCCATGTACGCAAGGTCCGCACCCAGCATTTGCGCGGCGAGGATCTCGTGGCCGTGGTTGAGGCAGCCGGCCAGCAGCAGGGTCTTGTCGAAGAACTGGCGAATCTCCGCGGCCAGGGCGAACGGGCTCCAGGTGCCCGCATGGCCGCCTGCGCCTGCAGCAACGGCGATCAGGCCATCGACACCGGCTTCGGCGGCTTTCTCGGCATGGCGGCGGGTGGTGACATCGTGGAACACCAGGCCGCCGTAGCCATGCACGGCATCGACCACTTCCTTCACCGCGCCGAGGCTGGTGATGACGATCGGCACGCGGTGTTCCACGCACAACGCCAGGTCGGCCTGCAGGCGCGGGTTGGTCGGGTGGACGATCAGGTTGACGGCATAGGGGGCTGGCGCCTGCAGCTGTGCCAGGCCTGCCTCGATTTCCTCCAGCCAGGCCTTGAAGCCGGCGCTATCGCGCTGGTTCAGGGCCGGGAAGCTGCCGACCACGCCGCTGGAGCAGCAGGCCAGTACCAGCCTGGGGTTGGAGATCAGGAACATCGGTGCGGCAACCACGGGCAGGCGCAGGCGTTGTTCGAGGGAGGCAGGTAACGACATGGCAAGGCTCCTTGAGCGGGTGGCTATGTCAGAACGGTTTGACCACCACCAGAATCACGATACCCAGCAGGAACAGCACGGGCACTTCGTTGAACCAGCGATAGTAGACGTGGCTGCGGGTGTTGCTGCCGCTAGCGAAGCGCTTGCGCTGGGCGCCGCACATGTGATGGTAGACGGTCAGCAAGATGACCAGGGTCAGCTTGGCATGCAGCCAGCCCTGGCTGAGCCAGCCGGGCGTGAGGTAGAGCATCCACGCGCCGAACACGTAGGTGGCGATCATCGCCGGGTTCATGATGCCGCGAAACAGCTTGCGCTCCATGGTCACGAAGCGTTCCTGGCTGATGCTGTCCTGGCTTTGGGCGTGGTAGACGAACAGCCGCGGCAGGTAGAACAGGCCGGCGAACCAGCAGACCACGCTGACGATATGCAGCGCTTTGATCCATAGGTAAAGCATGGGGGAGTTCCTTCAGATATTCACGGTCGTCAGATAGTAGTGGTCAAGCGCCCGAAGGGTCACCCGAAGAGTTGTTACAGGCGCCTTGCGCCCCTATTATCGTGCGCTTTCCAGACGGCTCGTTGATAAGGGGCAAGCGTTATGATCAAGGTCGGTATCGTCGGCGGCACGGGTTACACCGGCGTCGAACTGTTGCGTCTGCTGGCACAGCATCCACAGGCCGAAGTGGCGGTCATCACTTCGCGCTCCGAGGCGGGCGTTGCAGTGGCGGACATGTACCCGAACCTGCGCGGCCACTATGACGGGCTGGCGTTCAGCGTGCCGGACAGCAAGACCCTGGCCGCCTGCGACGTGGTGTTCTTCGCCACCCCGCACGGTGTTGCCCACGCCCTGGCTGGCGAACTGCTGGCGGCCGGTACCAAGGTGATCGACCTGTCGGCCGACTTCCGCCTGCAGGACGCCGCCGAGTGGGGCAAGTGGTACGGCCAGCCGCACGGTGCGCCAGAGCTTCTCAAGGGCGCGGTATATGGCCTGCCTGAAGTCAACCGCGAGAAGATTCGCCAGGCGCGCCTGATCGCTGTGCCGGGTTGCTACCCGACCGCCACCCAACTGGGCTTCCTGCCGCTGCTGGAAGCTGGCCTGGCCGACCCGTCGCGCCTGATCGCCGACTGCAAGTCGGGTGTCAGCGGCGCTGGCCGTGGTGCGGCGGTGGGCTCGCTGTTCTGCGAGGCCGGCGAAAGCATGAAAGCCTACGCAGTGAAGGGCCATCGCCACCTGCCGGAAATCAGCCAGGGCCTGCGCCTGGCCGCTGGCAAGGATATCGGCCTGACTTTCGTGCCGCACCTGACGCCAATGATCCGTGGCATCCACGCCACCCTGTACGCTACCGTCGCCGACACCTCGGTCGACCTGCAGGCGCTGTTCGAGAAGCGTTACGCCGATGAACCGTTCGTCGATGTGATGCCGGCTGGCAGCCACCCGGAAACCCGCAGTGTGCGCGGCGCCAACGTCTGCCGCATTGCCGTTCATCGCCCGCAAGGTGGTGACCTGGTGGTGGTGCTGTCGGTGATCGACAACCTGGTCAAGGGCGCGTCCGGCCAGGCGGTGCAGAACCTCAACATCCTGTTCGGCCTGGACGAGCGCATGGGCTTGTCACACGCGGGCCTGCTGCCGTAAGCCGCCAGCGTTCGAAAAGGCCCGCGTCGTGCGGGCCTTTTTGTAGGTCGCGACTAAAGCCGCACAATTCTTGACCGATTTTCTCGGGAAAGCGGATAATGCGCGTCATCGAGTTTTATGGCGGCTACCACGCCGGGAGAATCAACATGAGCGTCGAAACCTTCACCCCCACCGCTTTGGAATTCACCCACGGCGCTGCGCAAAAGGTGAAGAACCTGGTTTCCGAGGAAGGCAACGATCGTCTGAAGCTGCGCGTGTTCGTCACCGGTGGCGGCTGCTCGGGCTTCCAGTATGGCTTCACCTTCGATGAAGACGTGGCCGAAGACGACACCATCGTCGAGCGCGAAGGTGTTTCCCTTGTGGTCGACCCGATGAGCTTCCAGTACCTGGCCGGCGCCGAGGTGGATTACCAGGAAGGCCTGGAAGGCTCGCGCTTCGTGATCAAGAACCCGAACGCTGCTACCACCTGTGGCTGCGGCTCCTCGTTCTCGATCTGAGGCCTGGCCATATGAAAACGCCGCGCAATTGCGCGGCGTTTTGCTTTCTGGCGTAACGTTCAGGCCGGGTAGATTGCGCCGAGTACGCGCAGGCCCTTGGCCGCTGTCACGCTAGGGCGATTGGCAGCGATGCCTTCCAGGCAACAGTGGGCCAGCCAGGCGAAGGCCATGGCTTCCACCCAGTCCGGGTCCACGCCATGGGCGCCGGTGCTGGCGACACGGGCGTCGGGCAGCAACTGGCCGAGGCGTGCCATCAGGGCGCCGTTTCGCGCACCGCCCCCGCAGACCAGCAGCGCTTCGGTGCCTTGCTGGGCGTTGCTCAACGAGTCGATGATGCTGCGTGCGGTCAGTTCCAGCAATGTTGCCTGTACGTCCTCGTCGCGGTAAGCGGGCAGGCGGGTCAGGTGGCCATCCAGCCAGGGCAGGTTGAATACTTCGCGGCCGGTGCTCTTCGGGCCGCTGCCGGCGAAGAACGGGTCGGCCAGCAGTGCACTGAGCAAGTCGGCCTGCACCACGCCCGAGGCAGCCCAAGCCCCATCCGCATCGTAGGCCTGGCCGCGCTTGCGCTCGATCCAGGCATCCAGCAGCACGTTGCCCGGGCCGCAGTCGAAGCCGTGGACTGGCTTGTCGTGTTCGATCAGGCTGAGGTTGCTGAAACCGCCCACGTTGAGAATGGCCAGGCGCTGGCCCAGGTGGCTGAACAGGGTTTCATGGAAGGCCGGCACCAGTGGCGCACCTTGGCCGCCGGCGGCCACATCGCGACGGCGGAAGTCGGCGACCACGCTGATACCGGTAAGCTCGGCTAGCAGCGCCGGGTTGCCGATCTGCACGGTAAAGCCGCGTGCAGGTTCGTGGCGGATGGTCTGGCCGTGGCTGCCGATGGCGCGGATGGCTCCGGCCTGCAGCCCTTGCCTGGCCAGCAGTTGGCGGATGCCTTCGCCTGCCAGGCTGGCCCAGCGATTTTCCGCCAGTGCAGCGCGGGCGATCTCGTCAGGGCCGCTGCTGCAAAGGCCCAGCAGTTCCTGGCGCAGGTCGCCGGGCATGGGCAGGTAGTGGGTGGCGAGCAGTTCGAGCTGCTCGCCTTGTTCGATCAAGGCAATGTCCAGGCCATCGAGGCTGGTGCCGGACATCACCCCCAGGTAGAGCGCCATGGGCTTAGCGCTTGTTCGCTGCGAGCAGGGTGGCCTTTTCCTGATCCATGCGGGCGATCAGGGGTTGGCTCTGCTGCAGGAAACGCTGGCGCTCGTTCCTGGCGATCGGGTCGGCCATCGGCACTTTCTGGCTTAGCGGGTCGACGTGCACACCGTTGACCTGGAACTCGTAGTGCAGGTGCGGACCGGTGGACAGGCCGGTGGTGCCGATGTAGCCGATGATCTGGCCCTGCTTGACCGAGCCGCCGGTCTTGATGCCCTTGGCAAAGCCCTGCATGTGGCCGTACAGCGTCTTGTAGCGGTTACCGTGCTGGATGATCACGGTGTTGCCGTAACCACCGCGGCGCCCGGCCAGCTCGATGCGGCCGTCACCGGCTGCCTTGATCGGAGTGCCGCGCGGGGCGGCGTAGTCGACGCCCTTGTGGGCACGGATCTTGTTCAGGATCGGGTGCTTGCGGCCGGCGGAGAAGCGCGAGCTGATGCGGGCGAAGTCGACCGGGGTGCGGATGAAGGCCTTGCGCAGGCTGTTGCCATCAGCGGTGTAGTAGCTGGTGTTGCCCTGCTTGTTGGTATAGCGCACGGCGGTGTAGGTCTTGCCGCGGTTGGTGAAGCGCGCGGACAGGATGTTACCGGTGCCGACGACCTTGCCGTCCATTACCTTCTGCTCGTAGACCACGTCGAATTCATCGCCCGGGCGAATGTCCTGGGCGAAATCGATGTCGTAACCCAGCACGCGGGCCATGTCCATGGTCATGCTGTGGGACAGGCCGGCGCGCTGGGCCGAGGCCGACAGCGAGCTTTTGATCACGCCGTGGGCGTAGGCGGTACGCACTACCGGCTTGCTGATTTGGCGGTTGAAGGTATAGCCCTTGTCGGTCTTGGTCAGGCGAATGGTTTCGAGGTTGCTGACCTTGCTGTGCAGGCTGGCCAGCTGGCCGTCCTTGTCGAGCTCGAACTGCAGCACCTGGCCGTGCTTGAGCTGGCTGAACTGCTTGGCCTGCTTGTTGCTGGCCAGTAGGTCGTGCACCGCATTGGTCGGCAAGCCGACCTTGGCGAACAGGGTGGACAGGGTATCGCCCCGGGCCACGGTGACTTCACGGTGGCTGGGTTGCTTGGCGGCTTCGACGACCGGTTCGGCGGCAGGGGCTTCCTGCTCGGCCTTCTGGGTCTCGGGGGTGGCCTCTTCGATCTGGGCGAATGGCGAGCCTTGCTCACCTTCTGCCTGCACCAGGGGCGCAGCGCGGGATTCGTCCTTCAACTGCTCGGCAGGGCTCTCCAGCTCGAGGTTGAGGGTGGTTTTCTTGGCTTCCACTTCGCTGGAGGGGAACACCAGCAGGGCCAGGCTGAGCAGGGCGGCGATGCCGCTGGCGGCCAACAGATGGCTTTTCGGATAAAGCGGGGGCGCTTTAGGCGGTTCGTTGGTCATGGGCAAGGTGACTTTGAAAAAGGTGAAATGGAAAAGATGAATGACATGATGAAGATGAAATAACTGTATAAAATATAACCAAATCCATTTTCACGCAAGGGCGCGTAGACGCCGCAAGCCCGGGTTCGGGTCACATTCCTTTGCGAAACTTGTAATTGACGGCCGATCTTGTATGGTTGGCTCCCCCTGAATCTGAGCCTTGCGGGTTTGTCTATGAAGTCGGTTGAAGAGCAGCTGGCGCTTATCAAGCGCGGTGCGGAAGAAGTACTGGTCGAGTCGGAACTGGTGGAGAAGCTCAAGCGCGGCCAGCCTCTGCGCATCAAGGCCGGCTTCGACCCGACCGCGCCTGACCTGCACCTTGGGCACACGGTGCTGATCAACAAGCTGCGCCAGTTCCAGGACCTTGGGCACCAGGTCATCTTCCTGATCGGTGACTTCACCGGCATGATCGGTGACCCGAGCGGCAAGAGCGCCACGCGCCCGCCGCTGACCCGCGAGCAGGTGCTGGAAAACGCCGAGACCTACAAGCAGCAGGTGTTCAAGATCCTCGATCCGGCCAAGACCGAGGTCGCGTTCAACTCCACCTGGATGGACAAGCTGACCCCGGCCGACTTCATTCGCCTGGCGTCGCAGTACACCGTGGCGCGCATGCTCGAGCGCGATGACTTCGACAAGCGCTACACCACCAACCAGCCTATTGCCATCCATGAGTTCCTGTACCCGCTGGTGCAGGGTTATGACTCGGTGGCGCTGAAGGCGGATGTCGAGCTGGGTGGTACCGACCAGAAGTTCAACCTGCTGATGGGGCGTGAGCTGCAGCGCGCCTATGGCCAGGAAGCGCAGAACATCGTGACCATGCCACTGCTCGAAGGGCTCGACGGCGTGAAGAAGATGTCCAAGTCGCTGGGTAACTATGTAGGTATCCAGGAAGCGCCGGGGGTGATGTACAGCAAGCTGGTGTCGATCCCGGATACCCTGATGTGGCGCTACTTCGAACTGCTGAGCTTCCGTTCGATGGAAGAGATCGAGCAGTTCCGTGCCGACGTCGCCAATGGTGCCAACCCGCGCGACATCAAGATCAAGCTGGCGGAAGAGATCGTTGCGCGCTTCCATGGCGAGGAGGCTGCGGCCAATGCTCACCGTGCTGCGGGTAACCGTATGAAGGAAGGCGAGCTGCCGGAAGATCTGCCGGAAATCGAAGTGGCTGCGGGCGAAAGCCTGCCGATTGCTGCCGTACTGAACCGGGCTGGCCTGGTGAAGAACTCGGCTCAGGCGCGGGACTTGCTGAGTGGTGGTGCGGTGAAGGTCGATGGTGCGGTGGTTGATCGTGACTTCGTGTTTGCGCTGGGTGCTACCCATGTGTGCCAGGCGGGCAAGAAGTCGTTTGCCCGGGTTACCCTCAAGGCTGAGTGATAGTCGGTAGGTGTAGCTATATAGAAGCGGGGAGGCCGATAGGTCTCCCCGCTTTCGTTTTTCAGAGATATTAAAGTTTCTTGAAATTAAGGGTTGACGGGGTTTCGAATCCCCTTATAATGCGCCCCACTTCCAGCGACGCCGGAACGACAAACTCCTTGAAATTCAATGAGTTAGATAGTTGAAGCGAAGTTGGAAGGGCTACGATCTAATGATCGGCAGCGGTTGAGATGATGGTTGACAGCGCTTCTAAACGCTGTATGATTCGCCTCCCGCTACGAGAGATCGCAGCGAGTCAAGTGTTTGAGGCTAAACGAGTTTCTCGCAAAAAACTTCAAAATAAACGCTTGACAGCAAATGAGGAAAGCGTAGAATGCGCGCCTCGGTTGAGACGAAAAGCTCTTAACCAAACGCTCTTTAACAAATCGAATCAAGCAATTCGTGTGGGTGCTTGTGAGTACGGACTGATAGTCACAAAGATTATCAGCATCACAAGTGGCCATGCGAGAAATCACATAGTCATTTGAGATTGCTGAGCCAAGTTTAGGGTTTCTTA
>NZ_NEJM01000022.1:0-67746 GCF_002113725.1 Pseudomonas sp. B23(2017)
TGACAGCTTGTGCTCCCACTCGTGCTCATGGCACCTGCGGCATTCAGCTTGTCATTCACCGCTCTCACTCCAGATTTTAATCCCTCATCAAGACACAAGCGGCCTTGTGTCGCGAAAGGGCTGCAAAGCAGCCCCAGCAACTTGTGTTCCGGCGCAGAAGCCCAGGGGCTGCTTTGCAGCCCTTTCGCGACACAAGGCCGCTCCCACACCTAACCCATGATTCAACTAATGCAAAGTGATAATTGCAGTAATGGCTCTTGGCAGTTGATGTTTTTTTGCTATTATCCAATACCCGCCTTTCCTATCTGGAACACCCGTTCTAGAGCCTTCGAATTAAGTTTCAGTTAAGTTTTCCCCGCTAGCGTAGGAAATCAGTCTTCACCGACTGTGATCTATGGCCCGTGCGTGTCATCTAAATCCCTGCATAGCCAGAATCTTTCACCGGTAAAATGGATTTACCTACACACCGTCAAGAGGATGAATCATGCCCGTCAAGGACCCATCCAAGGTCGTACCGCAGGTCCCCGCGGAGAGCGCCGATGCCGCCCTGAAGCACATCGTCGACGGCTTCCTGCGTTTTCACCATGACGTTTTCCCCGAGCAGCAAGAGCTGTTCAAGAAGCTCGCCACCGCGCAAACCCCGCGTGCCATGTTCATCACCTGCGCCGACTCGCGCATCGTTCCCGAGCTGATCACCCAGAGTTCGCCTGGCGACCTGTTCGTGACCCGTAACGTCGGTAACGTGGTACCGCCTTATGGCCAGATGAACGGCGGCGTTTCCAGCGCCATCGAGTACGCCGTGCTGGCGTTGAAAGTGCATCACATCATCGTCTGCGGCCACTCCGACTGTGGCGCCATGCGCGCGGTACTCAACCCGCAATCGCTGACCAAGATGCCGACCGTGTCCGCCTGGTTGCGCCACGCCGAAGTGGCCCGCACCGTGGTCGAGAACAACTGCTCGTGCGGCAGCGAACACGAAACCATGCAAGTGCTGACCAAGGAAAACGTCATCGCCCAGCTGCATCACCTGCGCACCCACCCTTCGGTGGCTTCGCGCCTGGCAGCCGGTGAGCTGTACATCCATGGCTGGGTCTACGACATCGAGACCAGCAAGATCGAAGCCTACGACGCCGCCAGCGACACCTTCCTGCCCCTGGCTGCTGGCGAGCCGGTCCCCTGCGCTACTCCGAGAGGCCGCTACTAAGCGACCCATCCACCCGCTTGAACCTTGATAGCCGGCTGCACCCTGCAGGGGTGTGGCGCGGCCTTCGGCTGCCTTGAATTCCCTGACTGCCTGCCGGCACGCCCGCTGGCGGCCCGCGCCTGCGCGCTCGTCAGGGGCAAACGTGCCCACGGCCAGCGGAATGGCTGTGTGACAGAGAAAGGAGAAACACGGTGAACATTACACAGTTGAAAGCGGCCCTGCCGCGTGAGTTGCTGGCGTCGGTGGTGGTCTTCCTGGTGGCCTTGCCGTTGTGCATGGGCATTGCGATCGCTTCGGGCATGCCGCCGGCCAAAGGCCTGATTACCGGCATTATCGGCGGCATTGTAGTAGGTTTCCTTGCCGGTTCGCCGCTGCAGGTCAGTGGCCCGGCCGCCGGCCTGGCGGTATTGGTGTTCGAGCTGGTACGCCAGCATGGCATGGCCATGCTCGGGCCGATCCTGCTGCTGGCCGGCTTGCTGCAGTTGCTGGCTGGGCGCCTGCGCCTGGGCTGCTGGTTCCGGGTTACCGCGCCGGCGGTGGTGTACGGCATGCTGGCAGGGATTGGCGTGCTGATCGTGCTGTCGCAGGTGCATGTGATGTTCGATACCGCGCCGCAACCATCCGGCATGCAGAACCTGCTGGAGTTCCCGGCGACCGTGGCCGCGGCCCTGCCACAGGAAAGCGCCGGCTCCGGTTGGATGGCCGGTGCGCTGGGCCTGGGCACCATCGCCATCATGTGGGGCTGGGAGCGCCTGCGGCCGCAGCGGCTGCGCTTCGTCCCGGGTGCCCTGCTGGGCGTGTCGGCCATGACGGCCATCAGCATGTGGCTGGCCTTGCCGGTGAACCGCGTACAGGTGCCGGCCGACCTGTCCGAAGCCATCGACTGGATCCGCCCTGGTGACCTGATGCAACTGGCCGACCCTACCCTGTTGGTCGCCGCTTTTGCCCTGGCCTTCATCGCCAGTGCCGAAACCTTGTTGTCGGCTGCTGCGGTTGACCGCATGCACAGCGGCCAGCGTTCGGACTTCGACCGTGAGCTGTCGGCCCAGGGCATCGGCAACATGCTGTGCGGGGTGCTCGGCGCGTTGCCGATGACCGGGGTGATCGTGCGTAGCTCGGCCAATGTGCAGGCGGGTGCGCAGACCCGGGCTTCGGCGATCTTCCATGGCCTGTGGCTGCTGGCGTTCGTGGTGGCGCTGAGCAGTGTGCTGCAGCAGATCCCGGTGGCTAGCCTGGCGGGTGTGCTGGTGTTTACCGGGGTCAAGCTGGTGGATTTCAAGGCGTTTCGTGGGTTGGGCCGCTATGGCCGCATGCCGATGTTCACCTACGCGGCGACGGCGCTGGCGATCATCTTTACCGACCTGCTGACTGGCGTATTGCTGGGCTTTGCCCTGACCTTGCTGAAGCTGGCACTGAAGGCGGCGCGGTTGAAGATCAACCTGGTCAGCCTGGAGAAGGCTGGGCACATGGAATTGCGGCTTAGTGGCGCGGCCACCTTCCTCAAGGTGCCGGCGCTGACCCAGGTGCTGGATAGCGTGCCGGCGGGGACCACGCTGCATGTGCCGTTGGGTAACCTCAGCTATATCGACCACTCGTGCCTTGAGCTGCTTGAAGATTGGGGTCGCAGTAATTCGGCAAATGGGTCGCGGTTGCTGATCGAGCAGCGGCGCTTGAAGCGGCGGATCGAGGGGCGGATGCGGACTACGGCGGGGGTTGGGGCCTGAAGCTGAAAGTCTGTATCGCCTGAACTGGCCTCTTCGCGGGTAAACCCGCTCCCACAGGTACTGCACAGGGTTCATAGCGTGTGCAGTACCTATGGGAGCGGTTTTACCCGCGAAGAGGCCGGAACAGCTTATACCAATCGATCAGGCCGGCTGGCCCAGCTCCACCCCCAGCTGCCGCGACAGGCACGGCCAGCGCTTCCATGCCGCGCCTGTTTCCGGGCTGCTCAATTTCTCGCGGTAGGCCTCCACCGATTCCACCGCGAAGCTTTCATCATTCAACATTTCATCCACCGAGTGGTGCACCACTTCATCCAGCTGGTTGGCAAACGTCTCGCCAATCAACTGGTGGGCAATCAGGTTGGCGACGGTGGTGTCGACCGGGATCAACGGTTGCTGGAAGTGACGGATGTACAGGTCGTTCACCTCTTCCACCAGGCGGTGCGCCAGGTAGGCCTCATCCAGCAGGCAGTCCAGGCCCACATGCCCTTGCATCACGCTGGGCGGCTGCAGGAAGTAGGCTTCGGCGATTTTCAGTACAGGTTTGATCTGCGATTCGATCCCGGCCTCGCGGGCGACCTCATGGGCGGCCTCCAGCAGTTCCGGAACCTGTTCGATGTAGGCGCTGACGAAGCGCGCCAAAGTACCCTGGGCGTCCTGCTCAGGCAGTTGGATCGAGGGGTGCAGGTGGGGCAGTTGCAGCTCGAGACGCTTTTTCAGTTGGCCGGTCTGGCCTTCGTGTTGATGGGCTTGGCTTACCTGCTCGCGTACAGCAGCGATGTTCATGACAACTCCAGGGACATTACGTTTCAAACGGAAGACACTAAATTAGCTCGGTATACAGAATACCTAAGACGTATTTGTTATAAGTCGCACAAACGTGTGCATGCTCAGGCATATCGAAATGCCATTATTGCGCCATACCCTATCAAGCGCGCGGTTTTCGGGGCGTTCGGCCCTTTCATGAAGTTCATTTCACGGCCTTCGTTGCGTGCCGTTGGTCGCTGTCTATACTCCCGGTGAACGTGATTCGTTGATGAGGCCCAACTGCTTTTAGCAGGGGCTCGGTCGTCGAAGCCAGGCAGTCTTGACCACCGTTCCCTCTTGCCGCAGGCCACGCCTCCGGGACTACAAGAACGAGAAGGGGAACCCGCAATGATGCGACATCCACATGTCTGGATGGGCCTCCTGTTGTGGTCGGTTTTTGGTCAGGCGAACGCCGCCTGGACCGTGAACATGCACCCAGGGGCGACGGAAGTCTCCAACGCCGTCTTCGACCTGCACATGACCATCTTCTGGATCTGCGTGATCATCGGCATCGTTGTCTTTGGCGCGATGTTCTGGTCCATGGTCATCCACCGCCGTTCCACCGGCCAGCAGGCTGCGCATTTCCATGAGCACACCTGGGTGGAAATCCTCTGGACCGTGGTCCCCTTCCTGATCCTGGTGGCCATGGCCATCCCGGCCACCAAGACCCTGATCGACATCTACGATGCCAGCGAGTCGGACATCGATATCCAGGTTACCGGCTACCAATGGAAGTGGCACTACAAATACCTGGGCCAGGACGTGGAGTTCTTCAGCAACCTGGCCACCCCCACCGAGCAGATCCACAACAAGGCACCCAAGGACGAGCACTACCTGCTCGAAGTCGACCAGCCGCTGGTGCTGCCGGTGGGCGCCAAGGTGCGTTTCCTGGTGACTGCTGCCGACGTCATCCACTCCTGGTGGGTGCCGGCTTTCGCGGTCAAGCGTGATGCCATCCCCGGCTTCGTCAACGAAGCCTGGACCCGTATCGAGAAGCCCGGCATCTACCGCGGCCAGTGCACCGAGCTGTGCGGCAAGGACCACGGCTTCATGCCGGTGGTGGTCGAGGTCAAGTCCAAGGCCGACTACGACACCTGGCTGGGCGAGCGCAAGGCCGAAGCTGCCAAGCTCAAGGAGCTGACCAGCAAGGAATGGACCCTGGAGGAGCTGGTGGAACGTGGTGACAAGGTCTACCACACCACCTGCGTGGCCTGTCACCAGGCCGAAGGCCAGGGCCTGCCGCCGATGTTCCCGGCGCTCAAGGGCTCGAAGATCGCCACCGGGCCGAAGGAAGCCCACCTGGGCATCGTCTTCCACGGCAAGCCCGGCACTGCCATGGCCGCGTTCGGCAAGCAGCTCTCGGAAGTCGACATCGCCGCCGTGGTCACCTACGAGCGCAATGCCTGGGGCAACAACAAGGGTGACATGGTCACGCCGAAGGACGTGCTGGCGCTGAAGCAGGCAGAAGCGCAATGAACCGGGTTACTCGCGGCAATCAATGGATTGCAGGAGACAGGACATGAGTGCAGTGATCGACGACCACGCCCACGGCCATGACCATGCGCACGGCCCGGCCAAGGGCCTGATGCGCTGGGTGCTGACCACCAACCACAAGGACATCGGCACGATGTACCTGTGGTTCAGCTTCATCATGTTCCTGCTCGGCGGCTCGTTCGCCATGGTGATCCGCGCCGAGCTGTTCCAGCCCGGCCTGCAGATCGTCCAGCCGGAGTTCTTCAACCAGATGACCACCATGCACGGCCTGATCATGGTGTTCGGTGCGGTGATGCCGGCCTTCGTCGGCCTGGCCAACTGGATGATCCCGCTGATGATCGGCGCGCCCGACATGGCCCTGCCGCGGATGAACAACTTCAGCTTCTGGCTGCTGCCGGCGGCTTTCCTGCTGCTGGTCTCGACCCTGTTCAGCCCGGGCGGCGGGCCCAACTTCGGCTGGACCTTCTACGCCCCGCTGTCCACCACCTACGCGCCGGCCAGCGTCACCTTCTTCATCTTTGCCATCCACCTGATGGGCATCAGCTCGATCATGGGCGCGATCAACGTGATCGCCACCATCCTCAACCTGCGCGCCCCGGGCATGACCCTGATGAAGATGCCACTGTTCGTCTGGACCTGGCTGATTACCGCATTCCTGCTGATTGCGGTGATGCCGGTGCTGGCCGGCGTCGTGACCATGATGCTGATGGACATCCACTTCGGTACCAGCTTCTTCAGTGCCGCCGGCGGTGGTGACCCGGTGCTGTTCCAGCACGTGTTCTGGTTCTTCGGCCACCCCGAGGTGTACATCATGATCCTGCCGGCCTTCGGCGCGGTCAGCTCGATCATCCCGGCGTTCTCGCGCAAGCCGCTGTTCGGCTATACCTCGATGGTATACGCCACCGGCGCCATCGCCTTCCTGTCGTTCATCGTCTGGGCCCACCACATGTTCGTGGTCGGTATTCCCGTGGTCGGCGAGCTGTTCTTCATGTACGCCACCATGCTGATCGCCGTGCCTACCGGGGTGAAGGTGTTCAACTGGGTCAGCACCATGTGGGAAGGCTCGCTGACCTTCGAAACGCCGATGCTGTTCGCCATCGCCTTTGTCATCCTGTTCACCATCGGCGGTTTCAGCGGGCTGATGCTCGCCATCGCCCCGGCGGACTTCCAGTACCACGACACCTACTTCGTGGTGGCGCACTTCCACTATGTGCTGGTGCCTGGGGCGATCTTCGGCATCTTCGCCTCGGCCTATTACTGGCTGCCGAAATGGACCGGCCACATGTACGACGAAACCCTCGGCAAGCTGCACTTCTGGCTATCGTTCGTCGGCATGAACATGGCCTTCTTCCCCATGCACTTCGTGGGGCTGGCCGGCATGCCACGGCGGATCCCCGACTACAACCTGCAGTTCGCCGACTTCAACATGGTGTCGTCGATCGGCGCGTTCATGTTCGGCGCCACGCAGATCTTCTTCCTGTTCATCGTCATCAAGTGCATCCGCGGCGGCGCGCCGGCACCGGCCAAGCCATGGGATGGCGCCGAGGGCCTGGAGTGGTCGATCCCTTCGCCTGCGCCCTACCACACCTTCCAGACGCCACCGGAAGTGAAATAGGAACCGTGCCATGAACGGCCTTTCGCTGAAACGCCTGGTATTGCGCCTGTTGATGCTGACGGTGGTGATGTTCGCCTTCGGCTTCGCCCTGGTGCCTGTCTATGACGTGATGTGCAAGGCCTTCGGCATCAACGGCAAGACCGGAGGGCAGTACGAAGGCAGCCAGGTCAGCGACCCGACGCGTTCGGTGCGGGTGCAGTTCATGTCGACCAATGCCAGCGACATGGTCTGGGACTTCTATTCCACCGCCGACCAGTTGGAGGTCAACCCGGGTGCGGTGAACCAGATGATCTTCATCGCCCACAACCCGACCGATCGGCCGATGAGTGCGCAAGCCATCCCCAGCATCACCCCCGCCGAGGCTGCGGCGTACTTCCACAAGACCGAGTGCTTCTGCTTCACCCAGCAGGTGCTGCAGCCCGGCGAACGCATCGAGATGCCGGTGCGCTTCATCGTCGACCGCGACCTGCCGGCCAGTGTGAAGCACCTGACACTGGCCTACACCTTGTTCGACATCACCGCTCGCCACCCGCCGGTCGCGCATGTCGCGGCCCAGGACGTCCAGGGCGCCCGTTAAGGGAAGGAGAACAGCAATGGCAAGTCATGAGCACTACTACGTTCCGGCGCAGAGCAAGTGGCCGATCATCGCCACCATCGGCATGTTCATCACGGTGTTCGGCCTGGGTACCTGGTTCAACGACATGAAGGCCGGCCACCCCGAGTCGCACGGGCCGCTGATCTTCTTCATCGGCGCGTTGTTCCTGGCCTACATGCTGTTCGGCTGGTTCGGTTCGGTGGTGCGGGAGAGCCGCGCGGGGCTGTACAGCCCGCAACTGGACCGCTCGTTCCGCTGGGGCATGAGCTGGTTCATTTTCTCCGAGGTGATGTTCTTCCTGGCCTTCTTCGGTGCGCTGTTCTACGTGCGCGTGCTGGCCGGGCCGTGGCTGGGCGGTGAAGGGGCCAAGGGTGTTGCGCACATGTTGTGGCCGACCTTCGAATTCACCTGGCCGCTGCTGCACACGCCCGACCCGAAACTGTTCCCGCCGCCCAAGGAAGTGATCGACCCGTGGCACCTGCCGCTGATCAACACCATCTTGCTGGTCAGCTCCAGCGTGACCATCACCATCGCCCACCATGCCCTGCGTCGCGGCCACCGTGGCCCGCTGAAATTCTGGATGGCGCTGACCATCGTCCTGGGCGCCAGCTTCATCGCGTTGCAGGCCTACGAGTACCACGAGGCCTATACCAAGCTGGGGCTGACGCTGGGGTCGGGTATCTACGGCGCGACGTTCTTCATGCTCACCGGCTTCCACGGCGCCCACGTGACCTTGGGCACGATCATCCTGATCGTGATGTTCGTACGCATCTTGCGCGGGCATTTCAACCCGGAGAAACACTTTGGTTTCGAGGCGGCCAGTTGGTACTGGCACTTCGTCGATGTGGTGTGGGTGGGGTTGTTCATCTTTGTGTACGTACTCTGACAGCCGACTGCGAACCCTTGTAGGAGCGGCCTTGTGTCGCGATGGGGCGCGTAGCGGCCCCAAAGCAGCCAAGGCGCTCTGCCAGGTGAATCAGGGTTGCAGGTTTTTGGGGCCGCTTTGCGGCCCATCGCGACGCAAGGCCGCTTCTACAAGGAAACGCGCAAGGTTCAGGTATCAGAAGGGGGCATGAGATACGAGCTGACCACTGATGAAGCCCCAGGCGACAAGGCCGATGGTCAGCGCCGCCAGGGTCACTCGCACGGTCAGCGCTTTCAGTAAACGGGTCGAGTTTTCACCGTCCTTGACCAGAAACACCAGGCCGCTGAACAGGCTGGCAATCGTGGCCAACAGCATCAGGACAATCGCGGCCTTGAGCATGGCGATACTCCGGGGGGATGCGGTGATGTGGATAAGTATAGCGATCGGCCCGACGAGGCTCCGATGAGGCCGTTTCGTCCGGGCTGGGTACCAACCCTGGTGGTGCTTGCGCTGCTGCCGGGGCTGATCGCGCTTGGCTGCTGGCAACTCGGCCGTGCCGAGGAAAAGCGCGTGCTGATGGCCGCCTATGCCGAGCGGCGGGTCGAAGCGCCCGTGGCCACGGCCCAGCTGACAGCGAACCAGGACAATGCCTTCCGCCGCGTGCATCTCTATGGCCGCTTCGACGCCGAGCACAGCCTGCTGCTGGACAACCGCATGCGTGATGGCCAGGCCGGTGTCGAGCTGCTGCAACCCTTCCATGATCAGGCCAGCGGCGTGTGGCTGCTGGTCAACCGCGGCTGGCTGCCCTGGCCGGACCGCCGCGTGCCGGTGCATTTCGATACCCCTGCCCAGGCGTTGGCGCTGGACGCTTCGGTGTATGTCGCGCCTGGCAGCACGTTCCAGCTGCACCCCGACCCTGCAGGCGGCCAATGGCCGCACCTGCTGACTGCCGTGGATGCCGCGCAGCTATGGCAACAGCTCGATCGCGAAGGCTTCGCCCATGAGCTGCGCCTGGAACCCGGCCCGGCGACCTATCGCCTGGACTGGCCGGTCGTTGCCATGGGCCCGGAAAAACACCTGGGTTACGCCGTGCAGTGGTTTGCCCTGGCAACCACTTTGGTACTGCTCTACCTCTACTTCGGCTGGCACCACAACAAGGAGAAACGCCATGGCCACCGCCACTCCACTGGAAGTGCCTGAACGTAGCAAACCCAGAGCCCGCGGGCGTTTGCAGCTGCTGTTGATTCTGCTGGTGGTGCTCGGGCCGATGGTTCTGGCCACCAGCATGTACAAGCTCAAGTTCTGGGTGCCGGACGGCCGCAGCTACCACGGCGTGATGATCGGCAACGGTGAGAGCCTATCCGATATCGGCGTGGCGGGCCAGGACGAGCGCTGGCAGCTGCTGGTGAGCACACCCACAGCCTGTGCCGAGGATTGCCAGCGGCTGGTGTACCTGGCCCGGCAGATCCAGGTCGGCCTGGGCCGTGATGCCAGCCGTGCCAGCCATGCCCTGGCAGCCGCCCAGCCTTCAAGTGCCGACTACCAGGCGTTGCTCGGCCGCGAATACCCACAGTTGCAGCGTTACCCGCTGGATGCGCAACGCTACCTGCAAAAGGTCGGCGAGGCCGGCCCGCAGCTGTGGATCGTCGACCCACACGGCAACCTGGTGCTGCGCTACGACGCCAAGGTCAACGGCAAGCATGTGCTGGACGACCTGCGCCACCTGCTCAAGCTGTCCAACATCGGCTAGGAGCCTGCCATGGCCAGACCCGGATTCCGCCTTGCTGTGTTCGCCACCTTGCTGGCGCTGCTGGTCGTCCTGCTCGGTGCCTATACCCGCCTGACCCACGCCGGCCTCGGCTGCCCGGACTGGCCGGGTTGCTACGGCTTCATCAGCGTGCCCAAGAGCGAGGCGCAACTGGCTCATGCCGAGCTGCATTTCCCCGAACACCCGGTGGAAGCCGCCAAGGGCTGGGCCGAGATGGTCCACCGCTACTTCGCCGGCACCCTGGCGATGGTGATCGCCCTGCTCGCCTTGCAGGCGCTGCGCCGGCATGCCCGCGATGGCCAGCCTTACCGCCTGCCCTTGCTGCTGCTGGGCGTGGTGCTCGCCCAGGCAGCCTTCGGCATGTGGACGGTCACCCTCAAGCTGTGGCCGCAGGTGGTCACCGCGCATCTACTCGGCGGCTTCACTACCCTGAGTTTGTTGTTCCTGTTGTCCCTGCGTCTGTCGCGTGCCTTTGCGCCCTTGCCAAAGCTGCCATTGAGCCTGCGCCGGATCGCCGCGCTGGCCTTGCTGGTGGTGATCGGCCAGATCGCCCTGGGCGGCTGGGTCAGTGCCAACTACGCGGCCGTCGCCTGCATCGACCTGCCCACCTGCCACGGCCAGTGGTGGCCGGCGGCGGACTTCAGCAACGGGTTCCACCTGACCCAGCACGTCGGGCCCAATTACCTGGGCGGGCAGCTGGACAGTGATGCGCGCACGGCCATTCACATCAGCCACCGCCTGGGCGCATTGCTGGTGACCTGCGTGCTGCTGATGCTCAGCTGGAAGCTGCACCGCTGCGGCCTCCCTGGCCTGGCGCGGCTGGTGCTGCTGGCGCTGGTGGTGCAAGTCGGCCTGGGCATCAGCAATGTGCTGCTGCACCTGCCGCTGGCCGTGGCCGTGGCGCACAACGCTGGTGGGGCGCTGTTGCTGCTGAGCATGGTGCTGGTGAACTACCGCATCCGTGTGGTCGACAAGGTTCGCGTGGGTGTCGGCCATGGCTGGCGCCTGCGGCCCGTGGCTGGCGTGGGCATCTCCCACCACATGAGGAATGATTCGTGGCGACGCTTCTGAGCACACAGAGGGCCAGTTGGCGTGATTACCTGGAGCTGACCAAGCCCAAGGTGGTGGTGCTGATGCTGATCACCTCGCTGGCGGGCATGTTCCTTGCCACCCGTGCGGGTGTCAGCTGGAGCGTGCTGCTGTTCGGCAACCTGGGCATCGGCTTTTGTGCAGGCGGCGCGGCGGTGGTCAACCATGTGGTGGACCGACGCATCGACGCGCTGATGGCGCGTACCCACAAGCGGCCGCTGGCCCAAGGCCGGGTCGAGCCGCTGCCGGCGCTGCTGTTCGCCCTGGCGCTGGCGCTACTTGGCATGGCCCTGCTGCTGGTGTTCACCAACGCCCTCACAGCCTGGCTGACACTGGCTTCCCTGCTCGGCTATGCGGTGCTCTACACCGGCTTTCTCAAGCGCGCCACGCCGCAGAACATCGTCATCGGTGGCTTGGCTGGCGCCGCCCCGCCGTTGCTGGGCTGGGTGGCGGTCAGCGGCCATGTCAGCGCCGAGCCCCTGTTGCTGGTGCTGATCATCTTCGCCTGGACCCCGCCACACTTCTGGGCCTTGGCCATCCACCGCAAGGAGGAATACGCCAAGGCCGATATCCCGATGCTGCCGGTGACCCACGGCGAGCGCTACACCAAGCTGCATATCCTGCTGTACACCCTGGTATTGCTGGCGGTAAGCCTGCTGCCGTACGCCATCCACATGAGCGGCCCGCTGTACCTGGCCTGCGCCCTGGTGCTGGGCCTGCGCTTCCTGCAATGGGCCTGGGTGTTGTACCGTGGCAGCCGGCCGCACGCAGCGATCGGCACCTTCAAGTACTCTATCGGCTACCTGTTCGCGCTGTTCATCGCGTTGCTCCTCGACCACTACCTGTTGCTGAACCTATGACCCGAACCCAGAAAACCGTCTTCATCCTCGTTGCCCTGGTCGCGTTGATCCTGGGCCTGACCGTCAACAAGGTGCTCAATGGCCGCGACCAGCCCAACCCCACCGAGCTGATCGATGCCGGCATCATCCTGTTGCCGCAGAGCCGTACCGTGGCCGATGTGACCATGACCAACCAGGACGGCCAGCCGGTGCAACTGGATGACCTGAAGGGCAAATGGTCGCTGCTGTTCTTCGGCTACACCTACTGCCCGGACATCTGCCCGACCACCCTGGCCCAGCTGCGCCAGGTGAAGAGCGAGCTGCCCAAGGAGGCCGTCGACCGGCTGCAGGTGGTGCTGGTGAGCGTTGACCCGAACCGCGACACGCCGAACCAGCTGAAGCAGTACCTGGGTTATTTCGACAAGGATTTCGTCGGGGTGGCGGGGTCGATCGAGGATACCCAGAAGCTGGCCAATGCCTTGAGCATTCCGTTCATTCCGGCCGATACCAGCAAGCCGGGGTATACCGTGGATCACAGCGGCAACCTGGCGGTTGTGGGGCCGGATGGGCGTCAGCGCGGGTTCATTCGGGCGCCGTTCAACAACCAGAAGCTGGTGGCGCAGTTGCCCGGGCTTGTGAAGCGGGATTGAGATTTTTGGGCCTGCTGCGCAGGCCTATCGCGACACAAGGCCGCTCCTACAGGGGAATGCGATCCCATGTAGGAGCGGCCTTGCGTCGCGAATGGGCCGCAAAGCGGCCCCGGGGATTTCGGATCAGAACGCCGGAACCACAGCGCCTTTGTACTTCTCGTTGATGAACTGCTTCACCTCAGGCGAGTGCAGCGCAGCAGCCAGCTTTTTCATGGCGTCCGAGTCCTTGTTGTCCGGGCGGGCAACCAGGATGTTCACGTAAGGCGAGTCGCTGCCTTCGATGACCAGGGCGTCTTTCTCCGGGTTCAGCTTGGCTTCCAGCGCGTAGTTGGTGTTGATCAGGGCAGCATCGACCTGGGTCAGCACGCGCGGGATGGTGGCTGCTTCCAGCTCACGGAACTTCAGGCTTTTCGGGTTCTCGGCAACATCCTTCACGGTGGACAGGATGTTCTTGTTGTCCTTCAGCTTGATCACACCGGCCTTGTCCAGCAGCAGCAGCGCGCGGCCGCCGTTGGTGGCGTCGTTGGGGATGACCACGGTGGCGCCGGAGGACAGCTCGTCCAGCTTCTTGATCTTGGTCGAGTACACGCCCAGCGGTTCGATGTGCACGCCGGCAACGCTCACCAGGTTGGTGCCCTTGGCCTTGTTGAACTCATCCAGGTACGGCTGGTGCTGGAAGAAGTTGGCGTCCAGGCGCTTTTCGGCCACCTGCACGTTCGGCTGGATGTAGTCGGTGAATTCCTTGACCTTCAGCTCCACGCCCTCTTTCGCCAGTGCAGGTTTGACGAAGTTGAGGATCTCGGCGTGCGGTACCGGGGTAGCGGCAACGGTCAGGGACTCGGCGTGGGCCGAGAAGGCCGCGACAGCGGCGACAACAGCAAGCAGCTTCTTCATTGATCACTCCTTGTGAGGGCCGCGACGGCCCCCGAACGGGTCGGCCGGGCCGACCCCATTGGGGTTACTTACGGGAAAAATGCACGACCAGTTTGTCGCCCACGCTCTGCAGGACTTGAACCAGTACCAGCAACAGCACCACGGTGACGACCATCACGTCGGTCTGGAAGCGCTGGTAGCCGAAGCGGATGGCCAGGTCGCCCAGGCCGCCGGCACCGACCACACCGGCCATGGCGGTGTACGACACCAGGGTGATGGCGGTGACGGTAATGGCCGCGAAGATGCCCGGGCGGGCCTCCGGCAGCAGTGCGCTGGTGATGATCTGGCGGGTGGTGGCGCCCATCGACTGGGTGGCTTCGATGATGCCGCGGTCCACTTCACGCAGGGCGGTTTCCACCAGGCGCGCGAAGAACGGCGTGGCACCTACCACCAGCGGCGGAATGGCGCCGGCAACGCCCAGCGAAGTGCCGGTGATCAGCACGGTGATCGGGATCATCACGATCAGCAGGATGATGAACGGCAGCGAGCGCAGGATGTTGACGATCAGCGACAGCAGCGCATACACACCCTTCTGCTCGAACATCTGTTTCGGCCCGCACAGGAACAGCAGCACGCCCAGCGGCAGGCCGAGCAGCACGGTGAAGAACAGCGAGCCGAACAGCATGATCATGGTGTCGACGCTGGCCAGCCAGATTTCGGCCCAGTCGACGTTGGCAAAGAAATTCAGGGCGTCCATCAACGCAGTACCTCCATATGTACGTCAGCTGCCTTGAAGCGGGCGAACGCCGCTTCCATGTCACCGCCGATCAGGGCGAGGGTGAGCTGGCCATAGGGGACATCCTTGATGCGGTCGATACGCCCGGCGAGGATGCTGTAGTCCACACCGGTTTCGCGGGCCACGGTGCCCAGCAGCGGCGCGTAGGTGGCGTCGCCCTGGAAGGTCAGGCGCACGATACGGCCCGGCACATGGGCGAAGTCGTCCCGCTGCTCGCCTTCGTCGACCTGCTCGTCTTCCTGGACGAAGCGCTTGGTGGTGGGGTGCTGCGGGTGCAGGAACACCTCGGCCACCGAGCCCTGCTCGACGATCTGGCCGGCGTCCATCACTGCCACGCGGTCGCAGACCCGGCGGATCACGTCCATTTCGTGAGTGATCAGCACGATGGTCAGCTTCAGCTCACGGTTGATTTCGGCCAGCAATTGCAGGACCGAGGCGGTGGTTTGCGGGTCGAGGGCGCTGGTGGCCTCGTCGCACAGCAGGATCTTCGGGTTGGTGGACAGGGCGCGGGCGATGCCGACGCGCTGCTTCTGGCCACCGGACAGCTGCGCCGGATACTTTCTGGCATGGTCGGATAGGCCGACGCGGGCCAGCAGCTCGGTCACGCGCTTGTCGATTTCGCTGCGCGACAGCTCGCCGGCCAGGGTCAGTGGCAGGGCGACGTTGTCGGCGACGGTCTTGGAGGCCAGCAGGTTGAAGTGCTGGAAAATCATCCCGACCTGCTGGCGGAAACCGCGCAGCTGGCTGGCGTTGAACGCGGTAACGTCTTCGCCGTCGACGATGATCTTGCCGCCGGAAGGCTCTTCCAGGCGGTTGATCAGGCGCAGCATGGTGCTCTTGCCGGCGCCGGAATGGCCGATCAGGCCGAACACCTGGCCATCTTCGATGGTCAGGCTGGTCGGATTCAGTGCGGGGATTTCCCTACCGGCGACGCGGTAGGTCTTGTGTACCTGTTGGAACTCGATCACGTAGCGAACCTTGTGGGGCGCATGGAATTTGGGTCAGCGGTTGGCTGGGGTCGCGCATTTTAGCCTTTTCCCATAGCTGTTCTTAGCATTTATTTCGTAATGCACCAATCCTTCGGGCATATCGCGACAACCGGTAATCCTGATTGAACGCTCGGCAAAGCCTCCCGGTCACTACTTGCACAAGCCCGAAACGGGTACGCCTGAAGACTGACGAGGAGAGCCGACCATGCCCAGCAAGAACACGGACGCGCCGAAGCACAGCGAAGCCGCTGGTACCCAGACCCCGGACCGGGCCAACACCAACGCCAAGTTACAGAGCCTGGAGGCTGACCGTAGCGATGCGACAGGTCATGCGTTGCGCACCAACCAGGGGGTGCGCATCGCTGACAACCAGAACACGCTGAAGGCCGGAGATAGAGGCCCCTCGCTTCTCGAAGATTTCATCATGCGCGAGAAGATCACGCACTTTGACCACGAACGCATCCCTGAGCGCATCGTGCATGCGCGAGGGACGGGGGCGCATGGCTATTTCCAGAGCTATGGCAACCACGCCGAACTGACCAAGGCGGGCTTCCTGCAGGACCCGGAGAAAATCACGCCCGTGTTCGTGCGATTTTCCACGGTACAGGGCCCGCGTGGCTCAGCCGACACCGTGCGTGACGTAAGGGGCTTTGCGGTCAAGTTCTACACCGATGAAGGCAACTTTGACCTGGTGGGCAACAACATGCCGGTGTTTTTCATCCAGGATGCGATCAAATTCCCGGATTTCGTCCACGCCGTAAAGCCAGAGCCGCACAACGAGATCCCGACCGGCGCTTCGGCCCATGACACCTTTTGGGATTTCGTCTCGCTGGTACCGGAGTCGGCCCATATGGTCATGTGGGCGATGTCGGACCGTGCTATCCCGCGCAGCTTGCGGATGATGGAAGGTTTCGGGGTGCATACCTTCCGCCTGATCAACGCCCAGGGCGTAGCCAGTTTCGTCAAATTCCACTGGAAGCCGCGCCAGGGTGTGCACTCCTTGCTATGGGACGAAGCGCAGAAGCTGGCAGGCAAGGACGCTGATTTCCAGCGTCGCGACTTGTGGGAGGCTATCGAGACGGGCGATTACCCTGAATGGGAATTGGGTGTGCAGATTGTGCCGGAAGCTGACGAGCACAAATTTGATTTCGACCTGCTGGACCCGACCAAGATCATCCCGGAAGAACTGGTGCCGGTTACACCTTTGGGCAAGATGATCCTGAATCGCAACCCGGACAACTTCTTTGCTGAAGTGGAGCAGGTGGCGTTCTGCCCGGGTCATATCGTGCCTGGTATCGATTTTACCAACGACCCCTTGCTGCAGGGGCGGCTGTTCTCCTACACCGACACGCAGCTTAGCCGCCTGGGCGGGCCCAACTTCCACCAGATCCCCGTCAACCGCCCCGTCGCTCCTAACCACAACAACCAGCGTGACGCCTTGCATCAGCATGTGGTTCACAAAGGTCGCGCATCCTACGAGCCCAATTCCATCGACGGTGGCTGGCCGAAGGAAACGCCACCAGCCGCGCAGGATGGCGGCTTCGAGAGCTACCAGGAGCGTATCGATGCACACAAGATCCGCCAACGCAGCGATTCGTTCGGCGACCATTTCTCGCAGGCGCGGTTGTTCTTCCAGAGCATGAGCCCGACCGAGCAGCAGCACATCATCAATGCCTACAGCTTTGAACTGGGCAAGGTGGAGCGGGAGACGATCCGTGCTCGGGAAGTGAATGAGATTCTCGCCAACATCGACCTGAAGCTGGCGGCTGCGGTTGCTGCCAACCTCGGTTTGCCTGCTCCGAGCGCGGGCACTGTTCAAGTGAAGGGAAGCCAGCTTGCGCAGTCGCCTGCCCTGAGCCAGATGAACCACCCGGGTTCGGTTGGCATCAAGGGGCGCAAGATTGCCGTGCTGGTAACAGATGGCGTAGACGCTGCCAGCGTGGACAAGTTGGTCAAGGCCCTGGAAGCACACAGTGCCCGGCCATTGCTCCTGGGGCCGACCTCAGCACCGGTGAAGGCTGCGGACGGGAAGCAACTGCCGGTGGATGCTTCCATGGAGGGGATGCCATCGATCATGTTCGATGGAATTGTCGTGCCGGGTGGCAAGGCTTCGACCGATGCGCTGGCGGCCAGCGGGTTGGCCAAGCATTTCCTGCTGGAGGGCTACAAGCACCTGAAGGCGATGGTGTTGACCAAAGAGCTTTTGGGCAGCTTGGGGCTGAAAGAAGACAAGGGGTTGCTGCTGGGGGATGAGCAGAAGACCGTGGATGCCTTCGTCAAAGCGGTAGAAGGGCATCGGGTGTGGGAGCGGGAGGCGGCTGCGGAGGCTGTGCCTGCCTAAGGGGCTGCTTTGCAGCCCATCGCGACGCAAGGCCGCTCCTACAGGAGATCGCATTCCCTTGTAGGAGCGGCCTTGTGTCGCGAAAGGGGCGCGCAGCGCCCCCAGATTCTTAACGCTGATGCGGAACCAGGACCACCTGCGCCGGCAGCGACCGCTGAATCTCGTGCTTCTGCTTCAGCTCGAACCCGCTGTCGATCTTGCGCACGCGCTTCTCCAGCAAGGTCTTCAGCCAAGGCGCATCCTCGGTGCGCGGCACCTGGAACACCACGTCGCACTGGTAGCTCACCACATCGGCGGCAATGTCATCCAGCTGGCGACGCATGGCGCTGCTGTCGGTAGTCTTCAAGGCCACGACGGTGCTCGGTGCAGCCGGGTCGATGATGCGCGCCTTGGGCTTGGCCTCGGCCGCTTTCAGCGCCGCTTCAGCCTTCTCCAGTTCGGCCTTGCGCGCCTGGGTCACGGCGTCGCCACCAGTCACCGCCGGGGCCTGCGGCATCAGCGCGCGGGCACGGGCCAGGGCGGTGGCGGCAGCGTTCACATCACCCTTCTGCAGGAAGATCTGGCTGCGTTGCAGGTAGGCTTCGGCAAGCTGGCGCTGGTATTGCTCCAGGCGCGCGTCGTCCGGCGCCTGGGCCTGCAGGGCTGCCAGCTGGTCTTCGGCGGTGGCCAGCTCGTTGCTGGCGATGTTCTGTTGCAACTGCTGCCAGGCATCGGCTTGGGCAGGTGCGGTGGCCTGTTCGACCGGCGCGCTGGAACACGCAGCCAGGAACAGGGAAAACGCGGCAACAAGCAGATAACGGGAGGCGAACGGCTTCATTCCTGCGACTCTCTATTTGCGCAAAAAGCGAGCAAGTCTACACCCAGGTGCGCACGCTCGAAAACAAGTCTTACAGACCCTTTACGTGCGAAAAGGTTGCAGGGCGCGCCTTCACGCGCCCTGTTTTTCAGCGTTTTGGCAGGGCCAGGCTCAGCAAGAATAGCACCGCCGCGCAGACCACGATCGACGGGCCGGCGGGGGTGTCCTTGAACCAGGACATGGCCAGGCCACCGCATACCGCGGTCACGCCGAGCAGGCTGGCGCCCAGGGCCATCTGCTCGGGAGAGCGGGCGTGACGTTGCGCCGCAGCGGCAGGAATGATCAGCAGCGAGGTGATCAGCAGCACGCCGACGATCTTCATGGCCACGGCAATCACCACCGCGATCAGCAGCATCAGCGCCATGCGCAGCCCGGCCACCGGCAGGCCTTCGACCATGGCCAGCTCTTCGTGCACGGTGACTGCCAGCAACGGCCGCCACAGCGCAGCGAGCAGCAGCAACACCAGCGCGCTGCCGCCGAGGATCCAGGCCAGGTCGGTGGTGCTGATGGCCAGCAGGTCGCCGAACAGGTAGGCCATCAGGTCGATGCGTACATCATGCATGAAGCTCAGCACCACCAGGCCCAGCGACAATGTGCTGGGGGCGAGTATGCCGAGCAGGGTATCGGAGGCCAGCGGTTGCCGTTGCTGCAAGGTCACCAGCAAGATCGCCAGCAACAGGCAGCCCACGGTTACCGCCAGCGCCGGGCTGACGTCCAGGGCAAAGCCCAGGGCCACGCCGAGCAGGGCGGCGTGGGACAGGGTATCGCCAAAATAGGCCATGCGCCGCCATACCACGAAGGAGCCCAGTGGGCCGGCCACCAGCGCCAGGGACAAACCGGCAAGCAGGGCGTAGAGAAGAAAATCAGCCATGCTTGCAGTGCGCTCCGTGAACATGGGTGCCAGGGGCGACCACCGAGCCGTGCAGGTCGTGGCTGTGGTCGTGATGGTGGTGGTAGATGGCCAGGCTGGGTGCGGCGGTCTGGCCGAACAGCTCGACGAACGCCGGGTCGCCGCTGACCTGCTCGGGGTGGCCCGAGCAGCACACGTGGCGGTTCAGGCACACCACCTGGTCGGTGGCGCTCATCACCAGGTGCAAGTCGTGGGAAACCATCAGCACGCCGCAGCCGTGGCGGTCACGCAGGCGGGTAATGAGGTTGTACAGCTCGGTCTGGCCGACCACGTCTACGCCCTGCACCGGCTCGTCGAGCACCAGTAGCTGGGGTTCGCGCAGCAGGGCACGGGCCAGCAGCACGCGCTGCATCTCGCCGCCGGAAATGGTCTGGATCGGGCTGTCGATGACCTGCTCGGCACCCACTTCCTGCAACGCCGACAAGGCTGCCGCGCGGTCTACACCGGGCACCAGGCGCAGGAAGCGCAACACCGACAGCGGCAGCGTGGCATCGACCTGGATCTTTTGCGGCATGTAGCCAATGCGCAGTTTCGGCTTGCGCCATACCTTGCCGCGGTGCGGCTTGAGCAGGCCGAGCACGGCGCGCACCAGGGTGGTCTTGCCCGCGCCGTTCGGGCCGATCAGGGTGACGATCTGGCCAGGTGCGACCGACAGGTCGATGCTGTCGAGCACCGCCTCGCCACCGAAGGTGACGCCGACCTGCTCCAGGCGGATCAGTGCATCGCTCATGCCGCGCTCCGGCAATTGCTGCACAGGCCGACCACTTCCACCGTCTGGGTCTCGACCGTGAAGCCCACGCCCTTGGCGCTGCTGATGATGGCGTCGCTGATACTGTCCTGTTCCAGTTCGATGGCCACATGGCAGGCCCGGCAGATCAGGAACTGCCCCTGGTGCAGGTGTTCCGGGTGGCTGCAGCCGATGAAGGCGTTGAGCGAGGCGATGCGGTGCACCAGGCCGTTTTCCAGCAGGAAGTCCAGCGCACGGTACACCGTGGGGGGCGCGGCGCGGCGGCCGTCCTGCTCACTGAGCACGGCGAGGATATCGTAGGCGCCCAGCGGCTTGTGGCTTTGCCACACCAGTTCCAGCACTCGACGGCGCAGCGCGGTCAGGCGCAGGCCCTGGCGGGTGCACAAGGCGTCGGCTTCAGCCAGTGCGCTGTGTACGCAATGGGAATGATCGTGAGGACGGTTGGCCAGCGGCGTGATGGACATGGGCAGCGACGGTTCTGGATGGAGACGTTATTATGTTACCTGTTTCTGACGACTCGAGTATTCACCGTGTCCCGATTCCTAGTCCTTTTTGTCGCTTTCATCGCATTTTCCGCCCAGGCCGACGTGCGCGTGCTGACCAGTATCAAACCCCTGCAGCAGATTGCCGCCGCCGTGCAGGACGGTGTTGGCAACCCCGAGGTATTGCTGCCGCCGGGTGCTTCGCCGCACCACTACGCGCTGCGCCCGTCCGACGTGCGGCGGGTGGGCGATGCCGACCTGCTGTACTGGATCGGCCCGGACATGGAGGGCTTCCTGCCGCGGGTACTGGGCAATCGCAGCAAGGCCACGGTGGCCGTGCAGGCGCTACCGGGCATGAAGCTGCGGCATTTTGGCGAGGACAGCCATTCCCACGAGGAAGAAGACCACGACGACCATGATCATGATCACCGTCCGGGCAGCCTGGACGCGCACTTGTGGCTATCGTCGGTCAACGCGCGGGTAATTGCAGCGAAAATGGCGGCTGACCTGGCGCAGATCGATCCGGCCAATGCGGCGCGCTACCAGAGCAACCTCAAGGCCTTCGACGAACGCCTGGACGCACTGGATGGGCAGATCAAGGCGCGGGTGGCCGGGATTGCCGGCAAGCCGTACTTCGTGTTCCACGAAGCGTTCGACTATTTCGAGGCCGAGTATGGCCTGAAGCACACCGGGGTGTTCAGCGTGGCGTCCGAAGTGCAGCCGGGTGCGCAGCACGTGGCAGCCATGCGCAAGCGCCTGCAGGAAGTGGGCAAGACCTGTGTGTTCAGCGAACCGCCGCTGCGGCCGCGGCTGGCCGAGACCTTGACCGCCGGGCTGCCGGTGCGCCTGGCCGAGCTGGATGCCCTGGGCGGTACCGACCCGGTGGATGGCAAGGGCTATGAGCGCTTGCTGGAGAAGCTGAGTGGCGACCTGGTTGGGTGCCTGGAGCAGTTGTAAGCCTGTACCGGCCTCTTCGCGGGCACGCCCGCTCCCACAGGTACAACGACAACCTTGAGGTTTGTGTTATCCCTGTGGGAGCGGGCATGCCCGCGAAGAAGCGGAAGCTGGACTAGAGGGCGAACGGCAGGTGCAAAGCCACCTGCTGGCGCTGCGCCAGGCGCACTTCAAACTCGCTCGGGTCGTGGATCATCACATCCATCCCGGCAAACGATTCCGCTGCAATCAGGCGCGACAGCCAGAAGCGTACGCAGCCTACCCGCAACATCTCCGGCCACAGCTCGGCTTCGGCGGCGGTGAACGGCCGCAGCGCCGCATAGGCCGCCAGCAATGCCTGGGCGCGTGGCACATCGATCGCGCCGTGTTCATCCAGGCACCAGTCGTTCACGGTGATGGCGATGTCATACAGCATCGGCCCGGAACAGGCGTTGTAGAAGTCGATCACACCGGTCAGGTGGGTGCCTTCGAACATCACGTTGTCGCGGAACAGGTCGGCGTGCAGGTTGGCCCGTGGCAGGGCCAGGATCTGTGCCTTGTGCGCGCTGATTTCATCCAGCGCCGGCTGCAGCAGCGCGGCTTGCTCGGCGGTAAGGCGCGGCAGCAGCTCGGCACCCGAGGCCAGCATCCAGTCCAGGCCGCGGTCGGTGCGGCGCTCGATGATGTGTTCGCGGGTAGCCAGGTGAATGTGCGCCAGCAACTCGCCGACCTGGGCGCAGTGCTGGGCGTTCGGTGCCTTGATGTGCTTGCCCGACAGCCGTGGCTGCAGCAGCGCCGGCTTGCCGCACAGCTCGCGCAGGCCATTGCCGTCGCGGTCGCGTATGGCATAGGGCACCGGCATGTCGGCTGCGTGCAAAGTGTCCAGCAGCTCGATGAAGAACGGCATGTCCTCGCTGGGCCCGCGCTCGATCAGCGTCAGGACGAACTCCCCCTGTTCGAGGCTGACGAAGAAATTGCTGTTCTCGGTGCCGGCGGCGATGCCCTGGAAGTCGAGCAGACGACCCAGCGCGTACGGCGCCAGAAAGGATTCCAGCTCAGGCCGGGTCACGGGGGTGAAGACTGACATGATGAAAAATTGCCCATACGGGCACTTCCGCCGGGAAGTGCCGGGTTGATGTGAACGGTGCGCGTCAGATTACCACTCGAAGATCTTCCAGGACGGAATCAGCATGTCCGGCTGGTCGGATCGAATGAAATTGCCATCAGAGCCATCGGCGCGTACCAGGAAATAAGGCTTGCCGTTTTTCGGCGTGATCTTGATCGCATACAGGAACCCGTTCTGCCGGTACTCCTGGATGGTTTTGTCGCCTTCCGTGCGAATGGTCACCTCGGGATCGGCCGAGGGGGCGTCGTCCGCCGCCAGGGTGACGACAGGCATGGTGGCCAACAGACCGAGCAGTAACAGGCGATTGAGTGTACGCATGATAACCTTGTCCCTTTGTCGTCAATGATTCTGGCTATTCTAGCGCCGGACCCGTCGAAAAGGTTGATTCTGCTCATGAGCCAAGCGCCCCTCGTCCTGGTGGACGGTTCCTCCTACCTGTACCGCGCCTTCCACGCGCTGCCGCCGTTGACTACCTCCAAAGGCATGCCGACCGGCGCGGTGAAGGGGGTGCTGAACATGCTCAAGAGCCTGCGCAAGCAATACCCCGACAGCCTGTTCGCGGTGGTGTTCGACGCCAAGGGTGGCACCTTCCGCGATGCCATGTTCGCCGAATACAAGGCCAACCGCCCAAGCATGCCGGACGACCTGCGGGTGCAGATCGAGCCGCTGCACGCCAGCGTCAAGGCGCTGGGCTACCCACTGCTGTGCGTCGAGGGGGTCGAGGCCGACGACGTGATCGGCACCCTGGCGCGCAGCAGCGCCGCGCTGGGCCGCCCGGTGATCATCTCGACCGGTGACAAGGACATGGCGCAGCTGGTGGACGGGCACATTACCTTGGTCAACACCATGACCGGAAGCGTACTGGACGTGGCTGGCGTGCACGAGAAATTTGGCGTCGGCCCGGAACATATCATCGACTTCCTGGCGCTGATGGGCGACAAGGTCGACAACATCCCAGGTGTGCCGGGCGTGGGCGAAAAAACTGCGGTGGGCCTGCTGACCGGTATCGGCGGCGGCCTCAGCGACCTGTATGCCAACCTGGACAAGGTCCCGACGCTGGCCATTCGCGGCGCCAAGACCCTGCCGGCCAAGCTGGAAGAGCACCGCGACGCGGCGTTCCTGTCTTATGAGCTGGCTACCATCAAGGTCGACGTGCCCCTGGATATCGAAGTAGATGCCCTGGTGTGCGGCGAGCCTGATCGCGACGCGTTGCTGGCGCTGTACACCGAGATGGAATTCAAGAGCTGGGTCGCCGAGGTGCAGCGTGACGCTGCCAAGGCCGGTGACGACATCGCGCCGATCGCGGAGCCGGTGGCCAAGACCGAGCCCAGGTACGAAACCATTCTCGACCAGGCCCGTTTCGACTTCTGGCTGGAGAAGCTGCGCCAAGCGCCGCTGTTCGCCTTCGACACCGAGACCACCGGCCTGGACGCACAGCAGGCGCAGCTTGTCGGCCTGTCGTTCGCCGTCGAGCCGCATGAAGCGGCCTATGTGCCGCTGGCCCACGACTATGAAGGCGCGCCGGTCCAGCTGGACCGCGCCGCCGTGCTGCTGGCGTTGAAGCCGCTGCTGGAAGACCCGGCCAAGGCCAAGGTCGGGCAGAACGCCAAGTACGACATCAACATCCTCGCCAATGGCTCGCCCGCCATCGAAATGCGCGGCGTTGCCTACGACACCATGCTCGAGTCGTACGTGCTGAACTCCACCGCCACCCGTCACGACATGGACAGCCTGGCGCTGAAGTACCTCGACCACACCACCATCGCCTTCGAGGACATCGCCGGCAAGGGCGCCAAGCAGCTGACCTTCAACCAGATCCACCTGGACAAGGCCGGCCCCTACGCTGCCGAAGACGCCGACATCACCCTGCGCCTGCACCAGGCGCTGCAGGCGCGCCTGGCGCAGACGCCGAGCGTGCAGCCGGTGCTGATGGACATCGAGATGCCGCTGGTGCCGGTGCTGGCCAAGATCGAGCGCCAGGGGGCGCTGGTCGATGCCGCGCTGCTGCAGGTGCAGAGCGGTGAGCTGGGGGTGAAGATGGCCGAGCTGGAGCAGCGCGCCTATGAGCTGGCCGGTGAGGAGTTCAACCTCGGCTCGCCCAAGCAGCTGGGCGCGATCCTCTACGACAAGCTGGGCATGCCGGTGCTGAGCAAGACCACCAAGGGCCAGCCATCCACGGCAGAGGCGGTGCTCGACGAACTGGCCGAGCAAGGCTACCCGCTGCCGGAGGTACTGATGCAGTACCGCAGCCTGAGCAAGCTCAAGAGCACCTACACCGACAAGCTGCCGGGGCAGATCAACCCGCGCACCGGGCGTATCCACACCTCCTACCAGCAGGCGGTAGCGGCCACCGGCCGGCTGTCGTCCAGCGACCCGAACCTGCAGAACATCCCGATCCGCACTGCCGAAGGCCGGCGCATCCGTCAGGCCTTCGTCGCCAGCCCGGGCTACAAGCTGCTGGCGGCGGACTACTCGCAGATCGAGTTGCGCATCATGGCCCACCTGGCCAAGGACGAAGGCTTGCTGCATGCCTTCCGCAACGACCTGGACGTGCACCGCGCCACGGCGGCGGAAGTATTCGGCGTAGCCCTGGAAGACGTCACCACCGACCAGCGCCGCAGTGCCAAGGCCATCAACTTCGGCCTGATCTACGGCATGAGCGCCTTTGGCCTGGCCAAGCAGATCGGCGTCGACCGCAAGCAGTCGCAGGATTACATCGACCGCTACTTCGCCCGCTACCCGGGCGTGCTGGCCTACATGGAGCGCACCCGCGCCCAGGCGGCGGAGCAAGGCTTTGTCGAAACCCTGTTCGGCCGCCGCCTGTACCTGCCGGATATCAATGCCAAGAACCCGGCCCTGCGCAAAGGCGCCGAGCGCACGGCGATCAACGCCCCGATGCAGGGCACTGCGGCCGATATCATCAAGCGGGCCATGGTCAATGTGGATAACTGGCTGAACGAGAGCGGGCTGGACGCCCGGGTGATCCTGCAGGTACACGACGAACTGGTGCTGGAAGTGCGCGAGGACCTGGTGGAGCAGGTGAAAGATGAAATTCGCCAGCACATGAGCAAGGCCGCGCAGCTGGATGTACCACTGCTGGTCGAGGCAGGAATTGGTGCGAATTGGGACGAAGCTCACTGATCGGGCGGGGAAAGCTGTGTAGGATCCGTGATGTAGGGATGCGGATCCTGGCACCGCTCAGTGCCAGTGGTGCTGAGGCTTCATGAAACTATCGCAAATAGTTTTCAGGGCTTTGGAACTAAACCGGTGAAGCGGAACTCAGAGTAACTGAATGGCTGGTGAAGCCTTTCGATGCTCCTATGTTGTGTTAAGTGTTGGCAGATATCTGGACCCCGCCCTAGCGGTCCGGACTTGGACCCCGAACTTCCCCCTCCCCATACGAAGTCCGGGGTTTTTTTTGCCCGGAATTTGACTTATGGCTAGTAGAGAGCCCTGTGGGAGCGGGTTTACCCGCGAATGCGATGTCGGATGCACCGCCACATTCGCGGGTAAACCCGCTCCCACAGGTTACGAGCAAACCTTCAAATGACTGGCTTGTCTTCCAGCTCCATCCAGTCCGCCAGCACCCGGTAGGCATCTTCCACGCCCAGGCGCTTGGGCGCCGAGAACAGCTGGATGGTCACGCCGTCGCCCCAACCCTTGCGGATTTCCGACTGCACCTTGAGCAGAGTGTTCTTGCCCGCGCCGTGGGTCAGCTTGTCGGCCTTGGTCAGCAGGATGTGCATCGGCATGCTGCTGGCCTTGGCCCAGTCGAGCATCATCTTGTCGAAGTCGGTCATCGGGTGGCGCACGTCCATCATCAGGATCACGCCACGCAGGCACTCCCGGCTGCCCAGGTAGGCTTCCAGGTGTTTCTGCCAGTGCTGCTTGAGCGGAATCGGGACTTTTGCATAACCGTAGCCTGGCAGGTCGACCAAACGCCGTTCATCGTCCAGACTGAAGAAATTCAACAGCTGGGTGCGCCCGGGGGTTTTCGAGGTGCGCGCCAGGCTGGCATGAGTCAGGGTGTTGAGGGCGCTGGATTTGCCGGCGTTGGAGCGGCCGGCGAAAGCCACCTCGTAACCCTGGTCGTCCGGGCATTGTTCGACCTTGGCAGCGCTGAGGGCGAATTTGGCTTTCTGGCAGAGGCCGAGGATGGGGTTCTTGACTTGCATGGGATATCCGATGTGGGTGTTGCCTGACTCTATAGGCCCGAGCCTGGCAAGCGGTGTCGTTTCCGTTTGGATGGCGGAAGTATATAATGCCCCAGTTTTTGTGTGCTCATTCTCCCGGCGAAGGAGAACGGGCATGGGGTGTCGAACAATAGCTCGCGCAACAGAACGCAGCGCGGCCCCCAACCCTGAAGGTCGTTCCGCATGGCGAAATGGCTGCTTGCTGTCGGTATGTTCCTGCCGTTTTTCAGCGCACAGGCTACACAGGATCCCGAGGTGTTGTACAACCGCACGTGTGCGGCCTGTCACACCGGGCAGTTGCCACAGGCACCCAGGCAGGGTGACCGGGCAGCATGGGAGCCAAGGCTGGCGCAAGGCATGGATGTACTGGTGAAGCACGTGACCCAGGGTTTCAAGGCTATGCCGCCGCGTGGATTGTGCATGGACTGCAGTGCCGAGGACTACCGTTTGGTCATCCTTTGGATGAGTGGCAGTCCCGATACATAACATTTCACCCTTAGCCGTGTTGGATTAGCTGATGAACAAACTAGTCGTGAGTCTGCTGTTGACCTTGGGTGTCGCAGGTGCGGCCACTGCTGCGCAACCCGTCAAAGGCGATGCCGCCGCCGGCCAGGCCAAGACGGCCGTCTGTGGCGCCTGCCACAACCCCGACGGCAACAGCCTGGCACCGAACTTCCCGAAACTGGCCGGTCAAGGCCAGCGCTATCTCGAAAAACAATTGCACGATATCAAGTCGGGCAAGCGTACCGTGCTGGAGATGACCGGCATGCTGGCCGCATTCAGCGACCAGGACCTGGCCGATATCGCCGCCTACTTCTCCAGCCAGAAAGGCAGCGTGGGCGCGGCCGATCCCAAGCTGGTCGAACGTGGCCGGGCGCTGTTCAACGGCGGCGACCTGGAAAAGGGCATGCCTGCCTGCACCGGCTGCCACTCGCCGAACGGCGCGGGTATCGCCCTGGCCGGCTTCCCGCACCTGGGCGGGCAGCATGCACAGTACGTGACCAAGCAGCTCACCGACTTCCGCGAAGGCAACCGCACCAACGATGGCGATGCCATGACCATGCGCACCATCGCCGGCAAGCTGAGCAACCACGACATCGAGGCGCTGGCCAGCTACATCCAGGGCCTGCACTGAGGCCCTTCGGCCGCTTGTGATGGCCCTATCACCGGCAAGCCAGCTCCCACAGATGCTGCATATGGCTTGAGGTCGATGCGCTCGAGGTGGGAGCCGGCTTGCCGGCGATAGGGCCATCACAGGCGGCGCATTAACCTTCAGTTAATGTTGTAGGCCAATGATGAAAGGGCGGCCGGACCGCCCTTTTTTCCGTCCGCAGCCGTTACACTACAGAACTCGGCCCCTTCCCGGCCTGTCTCAGTGCAGGTCGCGTCGTGGCGACCAATGACTGCCCAGGAGTAAAGCATGCGTAAACTGATTCTCAGCGCCGCGCTGGTCGCTGCCAGCGTATTCGGTATGACTGCCGTCCAGGCCGCCGAGCCTGTCGCCGGCAAGGAATACCTCGAGCTGAGCAACCCTGTTCCGGTTTCCGTGCCTGGCAAGATCGAAGTGGTCGAGCTGTTCTGGTACGGCTGCCCACACTGCTATCACTTCGAGCCGACCATCAACCCGTGGGTTGAAAAACTTCCCAAGGACGTCAACTTCAAGCGCGTACCAGCCATGTTCGGTGGCCCATGGGACGCCCACGGCCAGATGTTCCTGACCCTCGAAGCCATGGGCGTCGAGCAGAAGGTACACGCCGCGGTGTTCGATGCCATCCAGAACCAGAAAAAGCGCCTGACCGACCCGCAGGACATGGCCGACTTCCTCGCCACCCAGGGCGTGGACAAGGACAAGTTCCTCGCCACCTTCAATTCGTTCGCCATCAAGGGCCAGGTCAATCAGGCCAAGGAACTGGCGAAAAAGTACGAGATCACCGGCGTACCGAGCATGGTGGTCAACGGCAAGTACCGCTTCGACCTGGGTACTGCCGGCGGGCCGGAAGGCGTACTGAACGTTGCCGACCAGCTGATCGCCAAGGAGCGCGCCGCTAAGTAAGCGGCGTAACCCATGCGCCGCTTCAGAACCGCGCGTGGCATTGGCCTGCACCAGCCGCAGGTCAACGAGCATCACCTGCAGGCCCCTGGCCTGCCCGAGGATGGTCGTCTGCGGCTGCTCAGTTTCAACATCCAGGTGGGCATCAGCACCGAGCGCTACCGGCATTACGTGACCCGCAGCTGGCAGCACCTGCTGCCGCACAACGGGCGTGCAGGCAACCTGCAGAAGATTGGCCAACTGCTGGGCGACTTCGACCTGGTGGCCTTGCAGGAGGCCGATGGCGGCAGCCTGCGCTCGGGCTATGTCAACCAGGTCGAGCACCTTGCCCACCTGGGTGCCTTCCCCTACTGGTACCAGCAACTCAACCGCAACCTTGGGCGTTTTGCCCAGCACAGCAATGGCGTGCTCAGCCGCCTGAAGCCACAACTGCTCGAGGATCACCCATTGCCCGGCCCGGCTGGGCGTGGTGCGATTCTGGTGCGCTTTGGCGAGGGCGAAGATGCGCTGATCGTGGTGATGATGCACCTGGCCCTCGGCGCCAAGACCCGCGCCTTGCAACTGGGTTACATCCGCGAGCTGATTGGCGGTTACCGCCACCAGGTGCTGATGGGCGACATGAATACCCATGCCACCGACCTGCTGGAGCACTCGCCGTTGCGCGACTTGGGCCTGATTGCCCCACAAGTCGAGGCCACCTTTCCCAGCTGGCGTCCACAGCGTTGCCTGGACCACATCCTGCTCAGCCCAAGCCTCACGCTGGAGCGTGTCGAGGTGCTGGCGCAGCCAATTTCCGACCACCTTCCCGTTGCTGTCGAGATTCGATTGCCTGATGCATTGACTGTGGATACGCTGCCGGTCCTGAGCTAATTGCCATCACCGTTTGCGGACCCGGGCATGACTGAAGACGCTGAGCGCTGGAAAGAAAAATACCTGAAAAGCATCGAGCAGCAGGAAAAGCTCGAGCGCCGTTGGGACGCCCGTCTCGACCTGCTGCGTCGCGGCCTGGTACGCAGCACCCTGGCTGCCGAAGGCAGTGACAAGGTAGTGGACCAGTGCATGAAGGAAATGCGCGAGGTTATCCGCAGCGACAACATGGACGCTGGCCTTGCCGGGCTGATTCCGCGTCTTGAGAAGGCGGTGCTGGACTCCGAACAGCGCCGGGAAGCTCGCATGAATCAGGTCAGCGATGCGCTGACCGCGCTGGTCGACCAACTGCAAGGCCTGCCATTGCCGAACGATGTGTCGCGGCCGTTGAAAAAGCTGGCGAAGAAGCTCGACGGTGGCGTGGCCCAGTCACGCGACCTGCCACCGTTGCTGGGCGAGTTGAGCGGTTTGCAGGGCCGCGCGCTGTCAGCCCTGGGCAAGTCGGGGGAGGACGCCCGTCCCGGCTTCTTGCAGCGCTTGTTCGGCAGCCGCGAGGATGACGCGCAAGGCGAGCCAGCGCTTGTGCCGCTGACGCTGCCGGTTGCCGAGGCGCAGCCCTTGGCAGCACCGGCCAGTGTCGGTGCTCCGCAGCCCGACGACGTGGACGCGCTGCAGCCGCTGCCAGCCTCACCAGCATCTGTTGTCGAGGCGCCCGTAGTGCCAGAGCCCGCGCTGGAGGCCCCTGGCCCGGCGCTGATCGAAACGGCCGAACTGTCACCAGCCCCGCAGCCGCAGCCGCTATCGGACGATGTGCCGGCCCCGGAAACTGTCGCCAGCGAGCCTCCGGCTGAAGCAGGACCGGCGCAAACACTCGAACAAACCTTCGGCGAAGACGGCCCCTATGCCCTGCCCTACGCGGTGGAGCCGCCCTACAGCCAGGTTGCCGAGCACATCGAGCACACCCTGATCGGTCTGCTCGATGACCTCAGCCTGCCGGAGCGACACAAGGCCCAGGCGCTCGAGATGCGTGAACGGGTCGCCCGCGGCTTGAACTGGTATGAGCTGATCCCGGTGCTGGATGACCTGGCTGTGCTCATGCTGGCGATCACCGACAGCGGCCAGCACGAATTCGAAACCTACCTGCAGCAGCTCAACGAACGCCTGGAAGGTTTCCAGAGCCACCTGCACGAGGCCAGCGCCGGCCACGCCGACAACAGTTCGGCCGCCCGCGAGCTGGATACCCAGCTGCGTGAGCACGTCGACGGGCTGCAGAGCAGTGTGCAAGGTGCCGCCGACGTCGACAGCCTCAAGCACATCCTGGAAAACCGCCTGGAAGGCCTGTTGGTGACCATGGACGAGCACAAGCATGAGCGTGATCGCCGCGAGCAGGAGCTGGCTGGGCGCCTGCAAGGGCTGTCGGAGCGGGTGGCGAGTATGGAGCAGGAGGCGCTCGGCTACCGCGAGCACCTTGAAGAGCAGCGCCAGAAGGCCTTGCTCGACCCCCTCACCGGTTTGCCCAACCGTGCGGCCTGGAGCGAGCGGGTCGAGCGCGAAATGCTCGAATGGCAGGCACATGGCGGCCATCTGGCGATGGCGATCCTCGACCTGGACCATTTCAAGCGTATCAACGACAGCTATGGGCACCTGGCCGGGGACAAGGTACTGAAGATCGTCGCCGACCAGTTGCGCAAGCGCCTGCGCAGCGGTGACTTCATCGCCCGCTTCGGCGGCGAGGAGTTTGTCCTGTTGCTGCCGCAGACCTCGCCGGCCGCCGCTGCCCAGATAGCCGAGGTGCTACGGGCCACGGTCGAGGCGTGCCCGTTCCACTTCAAGGGCGAACGGGTGGTGATCACCACGTCCATCGGCCTGGGTGCATTCCGTTCCGGAGAGCGCGGCGACCAGGTGCTCAAGCGCGCCGATGCGGCGCTGTACCGGGCCAAGGAGTCGGGGCGCAACCGCGTCGAGCAGGCATAGCCGGCAGCCGCTGACTCGCGGCAAGCATGGCCCTTGGGGAGCACGTTATACTGTAGCGCTCATACGCTGAGGCTACTGACGTGCTTTCCACGCTTAAAAAAACCCTGATTTCCTTCCTGCTGTTGTCTGTCGCCGGTTGCTCGACAGGCCTGCGCATCGACCGTAGCCACCCTTCGGTCAACCAGGACAACCGCATCCAGTTCGTGGTCTTGCATTACACCAATGCTTCGCTGGAGCGTTCCCTGGCGTTGCTGACCCATGGCGAAGTCAGCAGCCACTACCTGATTGGCGACGGCCCGGCGACGGTGTATCAGCTGGTGGATGAAAACCGCCGCGCCTGGCATGCCGGTGATAGCCAGTGGCAGGGTCGGACCTGGCTGAACTCCTCGTCCATCGGTATCGAAATCGTCAACCCGGGCTTCACCGATACGCCGAATGGCCGGGTCTGGCACCCTTACAGCGAAGCGCAGGTTCAGTCGCTGATCGCGCTGCTCAAGGACATCGTCAAACGCAACAACATCGAGCCACGGCACATCATTGGCCACAGCGATATCGCGCCGCTGCGCAAGCTTGACCCGGGGCCGCTGTTCCCGTGGAAGCGCCTGGCCGACGCCGGATTGGGTGTCTGGCCGGATGCAAATGCCGTGGCACGGCAGCAAGCCTATTTCAGCGTCAACCCGCCGAGCGTTGGCTGGTATCAGCAGGAGCTGGCGCGGTTTGGCTATGCGATCGAGCAGACCGGGGTACTGGATGTTGCCACCCGCCATGTGATCGCCGCGTTCCAGATGCGTTTCCGCCCGCAGCGCTTCGATGGCATGCCGGATGCGCAGACGGCGGCGATGCTGCAGGTGCTCAACCGGATGCGTTGAGCTGCCAAGGTGGGACGGGCTCTTGTGTAGGAGCGGCCTTGTGTCGCGACGGGCTGCACAGCAGCCCCAGGATCTTGGTTCCAGCACAAACTGCCGGGGCCGCTTTGCGGCCCTATCGCGACACAAGGCCGCTCCTACAACAGGCCCCGGCGATTGTAGCGAAACGCCAAACGGCGAGGTGATTCCTGATTCAGTTGCTATACCTTAGTTATCAACTGGATGCCCTCGATGTCAGCCTTCATCGCCTTGATGCGCCAAATTTTTTACCGTCCCTGGATGCTGGCCACATTGGCAGCACTGGCCAGCGCGGCACTGTTGCTCTCTGCCAGCATCGGCATTGCCCTGCAACAGATGAAGCAAAGCGAGAGCGCACAGATGAATGCCCAGGGCGAGCGCTTTCTCGAGCGCCTCGAGCAGGTGTTCGGCCAGTTGCGCGAAGGGGTCGACCTGCTGCAGGCGCAGCCCTTGCGCGGCTGCAGCCCGGCGATGCTGACGGCATTGCAGCAGGTAGGCCTGAGTTCACGCTTCATTTATGAAGCGGCATACGTGGATGGGGATATCGCCTGTTCGAACCGCGGTGATGAGCGGGCGTTCGAACCCTTGCGGGTCCCCGACATCCAGGGGCCGACCTACAGCTACTGGCTGAACACAACGACCGAGCCGAACGAAAACCTGGCCGCGTTGATGCTGGGGCGGGGCAAGTTCGTGGTATCCACCTCTCGTGGCCACCTGACCGATGTGGTCGACCTGCCCCCTGGCGGCAGCCTTGTGGTCGTGCTGGACAACGGTACCCGGGCCATCCCTGTGCTGGGCCCACCACAGGTATGGCCGCCACCCTCGGCCTGGTCGACCAGCCACAAGTCGCTGCTCGAGCTCAGCGACCGCCTGATCTACCGCATGCCGACCAAGTCACCGGACTACCAGCTGGTGCTGATTGCCCCGCGGGCGAGCCTGCCGCTGAGAATGAATGGCATGCTCTGGCTCCTGTTCCCCGGCAGTGTGCTGGCGGCCTGCTGCATCGGCTGGCTGGTGCTGCAACTCATCCTGCAGCGGCGGTCGATGAGCTCGGAATTGCAGAATGCCTTGCGCCGCGGCGAACTGCAGGTGCTCTACCAGCCGATCTTCGAGCTCGACAGCCGGCGCTGTGTCGGAGCCGAGGCCCTGGTGCGCTGGCGTCGCCCGGACGGCACCCTGACCAGCCCGGACCTCTTCATCCCGCTGGCGGAAAACACCGGGCAGATTCGCCAGATCACCGACTTTGTCCTGCAGCGTGTGCTGGAACAGTTAGGGCAACTGCTGCGCTCGCACCCCAACTTGTACATTTCGGTGAACCTGGCAGCTTGCGATGTGATGGTGCCGCGTATTGGCCGGGTAGCTGCGCGCTTGCTGGCAATGCACCGGGTGGCGGCCAGCCAGATTGCCTTCGAAGTGACCGAGCGCGGCCTGATCGACGTGGTGGTGGCGCGCGACAATCTGCAGGCGTTGCGTGCAGTAGGGCATCAGGTGCTGATCGACGACTTTGGTACGGGTTATTGCAGCCTGGCCTACCTGCAGACCCTGCCGGTGGACTGCCTGAAGATCGACAAGGCCTTTATCGATGCCCTTGGGCATGACGCCGCCAGCAGCGGTGTTGCCCCGCATATCATCCGCATGGCCCACGACCTGCACCTGCGGGTGATTGCCGAAGGCATCGAGTGTGAAGACCAAGCGGTGCTGCTGAACAGCGAAGGGGTCAATTATGGCCAGGGCTGGCTGTTTGCCCGGCCACTGAATGCCCGGCAGTTTGCCGAGCTGGTGACCCGCGGCCGGCTGCCGCGGCGGGTTGAGCATTGAGTGATTGCTGCTGGACTGCGAGATCTCTGTAGGAGCGGCCTTGTGTCGCGATAGGGCTGCGGAGCAGCCCCAGCAATTTGTGCACTGGTGCTGAAATCCTGGGGCCGCTTTGCGGCCCTATCGCGACACAAGGCCGCTCCTACAGGGGGCGCGTCACAGGCCGTCAGACCGGCAGTGCCATGTAGAACTGGGTCCCCTGCCCCGGTCTGGAAAAGACGCCCATGCGCCCGCCATGCAGTTGCACGATCTCTTTGCACAACGCCAGCCCCAGCCCCGCGCCGCCTTTCTTGCGCCCTACCTGCACGAAGGGCTCGAAGATGCGCCCCTGTTGCCCATAGGCAATGCCCTCTCCGTTGTCCTCGACACTGATGATCACCCGCTCCGCATGCCGTCGTGCATGCAAGCGGATACGCCCGCCGCTGGCGGTATGGCGGATGGCGTTGTGCAACAGGTTGTCCAGCACCCGGTCGAGTTGGGAGACGTCGGCCTGGATACGCGGCAGCGGCGGCTCCAGCTCCGTGATCAGCTCGATCTGCTTGTTTACCGCCGGCTCGGCAAAGCGCTGTTGTGCACGCTCCAGCAATTCGTCGATGGCGCAGGGAGCCAGCTCGAGCTTCTGCATCCCGCTCTGGTAGCGGCTGAAGTTGAGCAGATCGTTGATCAACTGGGTCAGGCGCTGCATTTCCTCGCCGATGGTTTCCAGCAGGTCATGTTCGCGCGCCTCGGGCGGAAACTTGAGCCGCTCGCGCAACAGGCCGAAGGCCATGTGCATGCCGGTCACCGGGGTGCGCAGCTCGTGGGAAGCGCGCAGCACGAATTCGCTGCGCACGCGTTCGAAGGCTCGCTGCTCGGTTACATCGTGCAGCACCATCACCGCGCCCAGGATCGGCCCTTGCGGGTGGCTGACCGGAGTCAGGCTGTAGGCGAGCAGGCGCGTTTCGTCATCGACCTCCATGTTCAGGTCGTCCGGCTGGCGGTCGAGGTTGCCGCCGCGCAGTACCTGGCGTAGCTGCTGCTCCAGCTCCGGGCGCTGCAGGGCTTCGGCCAGGCTGCTACCCACGCGGCTATCGGTCCAGCCCAGCTGGCGTTGCGCCACCGGGTTGAGGTGCTCCAGCCGGCCTTGGCGGTCGATGATCAGCAGGCCATCGTCAATGCTGTCCAGTACCGCCTGCAAGCGTTGCTGGCCGGCCAGCAGTTCATCGACGTTGGTGGCCTGGTGCTTGCGCAAGGCATCGGCCATCAGGCCGAAGCGGCGGGTCAGCTGGTTAAGTTCGGTGGCCTGGGTGACCGGTAGGGTTACGTCGAAATTACCCTTGCCGAGTTGGTCGGCCGCTATGGCCAAGGCTTCGATCGGCTGGCCGAAGCGCCGGGCAATGTTGTGCGCGGTGATGAAGCCCAGCACCAGCACCACCAAGCCCATCAGGCCAAGTACGCCGCTGACCAGCAAGGCGTGGTCGCGGGTGTGCTCCTCGCTGCGGGTGATGTGCTCCAAGGCCTGCTTGTGGGAATCGATCAGGTCGGTGCGGACCTGGTTGAACGCGGCCCCCAGTGGTTGTTCAACCCCCATGCTGCGTGAAGGCGCCGAGCTGTCGCGGTAGGCCTGGAGAAAAGCCTGGTAATTGCTGCTGGCCTTGCTGAAGCCGGTGCGCTCGCCACCTTGGTCCAGCCCTTGGTTGAGCAGGGTTTGGAAGTTGTCCTGCAGTAGCCGCAGATTTTCCGGGGCGGTCTCGTCATCGAGGATCAGGGTCAACTGTTCGCCAAGGTTCTGGCGCAACTTCAGCCCGATTTCCAGGGCGTGGGTGGTATCGCGCACCAGTCGCTGTTGCACCGTGGCCATCTGCAGCACGCTGACCAGGCCCAGCAGCAGCCCGAGCAGGGCCACGGTGACCAGCGCCGAAATGCTGAGGAAAAGCCGCGTGCGCAGCTTCATGGGCGGCCACCTCATAGGTTGTACTGCTTGCGCTTGCGGTACAGGGTGGAGGCATCGATCCCCAGGGTCTTGGCGGCTTGGTCCAGGGTGTCGCTTGCGGCCAGCACCGCACCGATGTGGGCGCGTTCCAGCTCATCCAGGCTCAGCGCGGCGCCAACCCGCGGGGCATTGCCTGCGGGCTGCTCGCCCATGCCCAGGTGGCTGATTTCCACACGTTCCTGCGGGCAGATGATGCTGGCCCGCTCCACCACGTTGCGTAATTCGCGAATGTTGCCGGGCCAGCGGTAGTTGAGCAGGGCCGTACGGGCTTCGTCACTGAAACCGCGGGCAGGCCGGGAGTATTCCTTGACGAAGCGGGCGAGAAAGCGGTCGGCCAAGGTCAGGATGTCTTCACTGCGCTCGCGCAGGGGCGGCAGGTGCAGGGTGATGACGTTCAGGCGATACAGCAGGTCTTCGCGGAAGCGGCTTTCACGCACCATCTCTTCGAGGTTGAGGTTGGTGGCGGCGAGAATTCGCACATCGGCGCGACGGGTGACCGGGTCGCCGACGCGCTCGTATTCCTTGTCCTGGATGAAGCGCAGCAGTTTGGGCTGCAAGGTCAGTGGGAAATCGCCGATCTCGTCGAGGAACAGCGTGCCCCCATCAGCCTGGTTGACTCGCCCCAGGGTGCTTTCGCTGGCGCCGGTGAAGGCGCCGCGGGTGTGGCCGAACAATTCGCTTTCCATCAGCTCGGCGTTCAGTGACGGGCAGTTGATGGTCACGCAGGATTTGCGCGCGCGCTTGCTCCAGCCGTGGATGGCCCGGGCCAGCTCACCTTTACCTGTGCCCGACTCGCCAAGGATGAGGATGTTGGCGTCGGTGGTAGCGACCTGGCGGGCGGTTTCCAGTACCGCCATCATGGCCGGGCTGTGCGAGTCGAGGCCGTCCTTGGGTTTGCGTACTTCACCTTCCAGGGCCTCCAGGCGCGCGGAAAGCTGGCGCACTTCCAACTGCTTGGAGGTAGCCAGGCGCAGCTGGTCGGGGCTGCACGGTTTGACCAGGTAATCGGCGGCGCCTGCCTGGATCGCGTCTACCGCCGTATCGATCGCCGAGTGTGCGGTGACGATCACCACCCGCATCCATGGGGCCTGGATACGCATCTGCGCCAGCACATCGAGGCCGTTGTCCTCGCCCAGGCGCAAATCGAGGAAGCACAGGTCGAATACCTGGCGCTGCAGCAGGGCTTCGGCCTGAGCAGCGCTGTTGGCCGTCGCCACGCTATAGCCCTCGTCCTCCAGGCAGTAGCGGAAGGTGCGCAGGATCGCGGACTCGTCATCCACCAGCAGAATGCGGCCTTGGTTGTCCTGGGCTGACTCCATGTGCTGCGCTCCTTTAGGAAAGATCTTCATTTAGTGTGGGAAAAATCGGGCAAGTTGCATGGTCCATTGTGAAGGAACCTGTCCTTTGCATGCTAGCCAATGGCCAATCAACGCCTGGAAGGCCGCGATATCCCGATGATTTCCTTAGAGGTCCGCGGTGGCACATTGGTTGCGAGGATTTTTAGCTTTTGCTCTACAAAAGGAGGCACTGCCATGTCCTTTTCCATTCGCACCGCCGTGTTGGCAACCACCCTGCTGCCGATGTTCACCCCGGCATTCGCCGGCCCGGTGCAGGACGCCCGCCTGGAGGGGGCCCTGCAAACTGCCCTGTCGCTGAACCGCATGCTCGACCCGTTTCGTATCCAGGTCGAGGTGGACGGCAAGCAGGCGCGGCTTTCCGGTGAGGTGGAGAACGACGTCGAACGCCAGCTGGCCGAGCATGTGGCGCTGGCTACCCGTGGCATCGAGCAAGTCGACAACCAGCTGCGGGTCAATGCCCAGCTGGTGGAGCGCCCGCTGGCGCTGCGTGCCTATGCCCAGCGCCTGGAGGATGCCACCCTGGCCGCGGTGATCCGTGCGCGGCTGTTGTGGAGCCGCACCACCGAGAAGGCGCCTATAGATGTACAGAGCAGCGAAGGTGTGGTGACCCTGCGTGGCAAGGTCGACAGTGCCGAGGCCAAGGAGCTGGCCGGCGTGGTGGCGCGTACCACCGAGGGTGTGCACCTGGTCAACAACCTGGTCAGCCTCGATAGCGCCGCCATGGCCAAGGTCCGGGAAACCCCGGTGGGGACGCCGACTGGGCCGCAACCGAGCGACAGCTGGATCATCGACAAGATCCAGAACAGCTACCGCTTCAGCCGTAACCTCGATGGCCTGAACCTGAAAGTGGCCAGCGAGGAGGGTTTGGTGCGGCTTTCGGGCGAGGTGGTCAGCAGCGAGCAGAAAACCATTGCCGTGGAAATCGCCCGGCAGATCATCGGCGTGCGCGGGGTGGATGCCGACCTGCTCAAGGTGGCGACCAAGGTCGAGGGCTGATCGTGCAATTCGCACGACGGCCCGGGCGGCATCGTGCAGGATACGTCCTTGCCGGTTTTGCAGGATTCACATAACTATATGATTTAAAAGAATTTTATTTGATTCGTAAGGCTGGCATGCAGGCTGCAATTACCTGTTCAGGTTTGAACAAGAATTACAGCAGGAGGAGCCGGCATGACCCGCCAATCCGTCAACCGCTTGCAGAGCGCTGCACTGCCCCTGAGCCAGGTGCTTTCACTCGGCCTGGCGCTGTTGCTGACCTTGGCCGCTGGCCTCTTCTATTACAGCTGGCAGACCGCGCGCCTGACCGAGCAAGTGGCGGCGCAGACCGCCCTGTTGACGCAGATTCAGGCAACCCGTGCCAATACCTTGGTCAAGGCCGCCGACCCGCTTCCAACTGGCCAGGCCACCGCGTCACCGGCCACCCTGGAAAGGGTCGTACCCCAGGACCGCTGGGTGTTCTGACCGCTGGCCTTAACGATTTCAAAAAAGAAAGGAGAACCACCATGCTGAGTTGGGCTATCACTTTCCTCATCATCGCCATTGTCGCCGCCGTACTGGGCTTCGGTGGTATCGCGGGCGCTGCCACCGGTATCGCGAAGATTCTGTTCATTGTCTTCCTGGTGCTGTTCGTAGCCTCCTTCTTCTTTGGACGTGGACGAGGTTGAAGATGGGCAGGAAGCGTTGGACATCCCTGGCTGCCGCCTTGTTACTGGGCGGCAGTGCGGCGGCGATGGCGGCCAATGACGGCCAGGTCCGAGTCGACCAGCTGCTCGGCTCGGACCCGGAGTACCGGGAAACCTGGCAGGACACGATTGAAGGCGAGGAACGTCTGCCTGATTGGGTGGTCAATCTGACCGGCAGTGCCCAGCAGCAGATGTCTGCCGTTACCGAAGACGGCGACAAGTACCTGGTCGGCCCATTGTGCGAACGCCAGGACAACTGCACCTACAAGCGCCTGATCGTGGCGTTCAGCTGGGACAAGGACGATGCCTACGGGATGCTCGTGGAGGTACCCGAAGGTTTGCCGAGCGACAAGTCGCCCACCCGTCACGCGCAGTACCGCTGGCTGGGTAAGCCGGACGACGGCATGAAGACGATGCTGCAGGAGCAGCTCAAGCGTGACCCGAACTGGTACTGAGCATTTGCACCCGGTACGGAGGAAAGGTCATGCACTGTCACGAAATAGAAGCTGAACCTTTCTATATTTCAGCCTTCTATGATGCGCCGCCCCGAGGAGGGGCCGCACATGACCAAGGGGCCGGGCTGTTCTGATTGTTGCAGGATCGGAGTGGCCTAGGGGTACAGGGAGTGCCTCCAGCAATGGGCCGGGTCAGGAAAGGCGGAATCGGAAGTTTCAGGTCGGCGGTGCCATAGGGGCACCTGACCAGACCTGACTTCCGAGGAGCCATGTAGGAAACGTCTCTTCCCTGCGCGATTTCCTCTTCGAGACACATTTTGTCTCGACCGTACATCAATTTTTTTTCGATCAGCCTGGCGCTTGTTCAAGAGGCATTTCGGCCATTCGGATTGTCGAACAAGCCATCACCCCTGTCCTTTTTACCCTGCCAAATCTGCCTAAATATGGCGGTTTGGTCTTGTTCGGGATTCCGAACGTTGTAAATCAAGCACTTGCGAACCTCCCGTTTTGGTCAGAAATGTTATGCACAAACGGCATGGGCTATGCGCTTCCGGCATTAGATTTCCCCCTTTGCCATCGCAATAGTTGCCGCCTTTTTCGCCGGCCCGAGCGCCCTGTCGCTCGCCTGCGGTGTCCTTACATGAAGTCGCCGGACGGAAGCATCTGCTGCTCGTGACCTTGCCAACGGCTCTGTTACGCGCGTTTCCGTTGGGTGCCCATGACCACTAGAACAAAGGGTAAAGACATGAAGAAGGCAAAACTGAGCCTCGCCTGGCAGATCGTCATCGGTCTGGTCCTGGGTGTTGCAATCGGCGCGCTACTGAATCATTTCAGTGCAGAAAAGGCATGGTGGATCAGCAACGTCCTCCAGCCCGCTGGTGACATCTTCATTCGCCTGATCAAGATGATCGTCGTCCCGATCGTGATTTCGTCGCTGATCGTGGGTATCGCCGGGGTTGGCGACGCGAAGAAACTGGGCAGCATCGGCCTGAAGACCATCATCTACTTCGAAGTGGTGACCACCATCGCCATCGTCGTGGGCCTGGTGTTGGCCAACCTGTTCCACCCGGGCGCCGGCATCGACATGAGCACCCTGGGTACCGTGGACATCTCCAAGTACCAGGCTACCGCGGCCGAAGTGCAGCATGAGCACGCGTTCATCGAAACCCTGCTGAACCTGATCCCGTCGAACATCTTCGCAGCGCTGATGCGTGGCGAAATGCTGCCGATCATCTTCTTCTCGGTGATGTTCGGCCTGGGCCTGTCGAGCCTGCAGGCAGAGCTGCGCGACCCGCTGGTGCGTACCTTCCAGGCGGTTTCCGAGACCATGTTCAAGGTCACCCACATGATCATGAACTACGCCCCTATCGGCGTGTTCGCCCTGATCGCCGTGACCGTCGCCAACTTCGGTTTCAGCTCGCTGCTGCCGCTGGCCAAGCTGGTGCTGCTGGTGTACTTCGCCATCGCCTTCTTCGCCTTCATGGTGCTGGGCCTGGTTGCCCGCCTGTTCGGTTTCTCGGTGATCAAGATCATGCGCATCATGAAAGATGAGCTGATCCTCGCCTACTCCACCTCCAGCTCGGAAACCGTGCTGCCGCGCGTGATCGAGAAGATGGAGAAGTACGGTGCACCGAAGTCGATCTGCTCGTTCGTGGTACCGACCGGCTACTCGTTCAACCTCGACGGCTCGACCCTGTATCAGAGCATCGCGGCCATCTTCATTGCCCAGCTGTACGGTATCGACCTGTCCTGGAGCCAGCAGCTGCTGCTGGTGCTGACCCTGATGGTCACTTCCAAGGGTATCGCTGGCGTACCGGGTGTTTCCTTCGTGGTGCTGCTGGCCACCCTGGGCAGCGTGGGCATCCCGCTGGAAGGCCTGGCCTTCATCGCCGGTGTCGACCGCATAATGGACATGGCCCGTACCGCCTTGAACGTTGTGGGTAACGCTCTGGCAGCCCTGGTCATCGCTCGCTGGGAGGGTATGTACGACGCCGCCAAGGGCGAGAAGTACTACGCCTCGCTGATGGCCGGCAAACAGGAAGCGGCCATGGTTGGCGAAGCTGCCAAGCGCTGAGCCTGACTGCTGTTTGACCAAAAGCCCCGACTTGTCGGGGCTTTTTGTTGCCTGTGAGATCTTGGGGCCGCTTTGCGGCCCTTTCGCGACGCAAGGCCGCTCCCACAATGGCCGGCGTACACCGACCACTGTGGGAGCGGCCTTGTGTCGCGATACGAGGGCGCAGCCCTCGCCTGCGGTCTCCAGCCTTACGCCCCGATACGCTATCATTCGGGCATTTTTCAGGGGGAACACACGGATGCTCAACGGCCTTTGGCTTGGCTTTTTCCTGGTGGCGGCAGTGTCCGCCCTGGCCCAATGGCTGGTAGGCGGCAACGCCGGCATCTTCGCGGCGATGGTCGAGAGCATCTTTGCCATGGCCAAGCTGTCGGTCGAGGTGATGGTGCTGCTGTTCGGCACGCTGACCCTGTGGCTGGGCTTTCTCAAGATCGCCGAGAAGGCTGGCATCGTCGAGTGGCTGGCCAAGGTGCTCGGCCCGCTGTTTGCCCGGCTGATGCCGGAAGTTCCGCCCGGCCACCCAGCCCTGGGCCTGATCACCATGAACTTCGCCGCCAACGGCCTGGGCCTGGACAACGCCGCCACGCCGATCGGCCTGAAGGCCATGCGCGCACTGCAGGAGCTGAACCCCAGTAGCACCACGGCGAGCAACGCGCAGATCCTGTTCCTGGTGCTCAACGCCTCGTCGCTGACGCTGCTGCCGGTGACGATCTTCATGTACCGGGCCCAGCAAGGCGCGGCCGACCCGACCATGGTGTTCCTGCCCATCCTGCTGGCCACCAGCGTCTCGACCCTGGTCGGCCTGCTGTCGGTGGCGGTGATGCAGCGCCTGCGCCTGTGGGACCCGGTAGTGCTCGCCTACCTGATCCCCGGTGCATTGCTGCTGGGCGGGTTCATGGCCTTTCTCGGCACCCTCTCGGCGGCCGCGCTGGCGAGCCTGTCGTCGATCCTGGGCAACCTCACGTTGTTTGGCGTGATCATCCTGTTCCTGGTGATCGGCGCCTTGAAGCGGGTGAAGGTGTATGAAGCCTTTGTCGAAGGCGCCAAGGAAGGCTTCGATGTGGCCAAGGGCCTGTTGCCTTACCTGGTGGCGATGCTGGTGGCGGTGGGTGTATTGCGGGCCTCAGGCGCCCTGGAGCTGGCCTTGGACGGTATTCGCCATGCGGTGACCTGGCTGGGCCTGGACACCCGCTTCGTCGAGGGCCTGCCCACGGCATTGGTCAAGCCGTTCTCCGGCAGTGCGGCGCGGGCGATGCTGATCGAGACCATGCAGACCCACGGTGTGGACAGCTTCCCGGCGCTGGTAGCGGCGACGATTCAGGGGAGTACCGAAACCACCTTCTACGTGCTGGCGGTTTACTTTGGTGCGGTGGGTATCCAGCGCGTGCGCCATGCCGTCGGTTGCGCATTGCTGGCGGAGTTGTCCGGTGTGATCGCGGCGATCTTCGTCTGCTACTGGTTCTTCGCCTGACGCGGACCGTTGTGGGAGCGGCCTTGTGTCGCGAAAGGGCCGCACAGCGGCCCCAGGATTTCGGCGCTCATGCAAGAATTGCCGGGGCCGCTTCGCGGCCCTTTCGCGACACAAGGCCGCTCCCACAAAAAGCAGGCAGGGCTTCAGTGAGCAGGAACGCTGGATGCTTGCGCAATGGTCCAACTGACCACCTGCCCGGTCAGCTGGTCGCAGGCCTTCCCGAAGCCGGCAACCACCGCTGACACCTGCTTGTCGGCCAGCGGCTGGCGGATTTCGAAGCGTTTGCTGGCCAGAATTCGTTGGCTGCGGCCCTGGACCAGACGTGCGTCATAGCGGATCACCACCTCCACCGCCCCGCCCTCGCGGTATTCGGCCTGGAACGCCTGCAGCTCGCCAGCCAGCTCGTAGTCGGCCTGCAGGTTGCTGTCGTCGGCGCTAAGGCGCTGTACCTGGCCGTCACGCTGGAAACCGTCGAGCAGGCGGTTGCGCAGCAGCACCGGTACTGCGTCGCTCCAGCGCGCGCCTTTGTAGCTGCTGACCACATCGCCCTGGGGAATCACGGCAATCCGTGGCCCGGCCAGCACTTCGCTGGCCAGCGGCTTGTTCAGGCGCAATGACCAGTCCAGCGCCGGCGCCGTCCGGCCGGGCTGGTTCACCGGCAGACGGTACAGGTCGACGGGCTCGCTCTGCGGCAGGATCGAGCAGGCACTGGCCAGGCTCAGTGCGGCCGCCAGGGCCAGCAGGCGCAGTGACGGTTTCATGGTTGGAACTCCTTGTTGTTGTCGCGGCCGAGCAGGTAGCCGCTAGGGTCGGCCTCCAGTTGCCGGGAAATGCCTTTGAGTGCGTTGAGGGTTTCGCGCAGCTCGCGAATCGCCGGGGTCAGCTGGTTCAGGCCCTGGGCACCGTCGCCGATGGCCTCGCGGTTGTCCTCGAGCAGGCGGTTGATGGTGGCGGTGCTCTCGGCCAGTGACTGCATGGCCTGCTCGGCGCTGCCGATTGCCTGCTTGCCTTCGCTGCCCAGCAGGCCGTTGGCATTGCGCATCAGTGCCTGGGTTTCGGCCAGGGTGGCGCTGGCCTGCTTGCCCACCTGCACCAGTTGCTCGATGGCCTGGGTGATGCTGCCGTGCTGGCCAGCGAAGGCGCCGGTGGTCTTGTCGAGGTTGGACAGGGTGTTGCTGAGGTGGCCGATGTTGTCCTCGGAAAACATCTGGTTGGCGTTGTGCAGCAGCAGGTTGATGTTGGTCACCAGATCGCTGCTGTCATTGAGCAGGCGCGAGATTGGCGAGGGCGATGCGATGATCACCGGCAGCTTGCCGTCCTTGCCTTTCAACTCGGGGCTTTGCGGGGTGCCCCCGCTGAGCTGGATGAACGAGTTGCCGGTCACGCCGGCCAGGGTCAGCTTGGCCTGGGTGTCTTCCTTCACCGGGGTGTCAGCGCTCAGGCGCACCCGTGCCAGTACCCGGCGCGGGTCTTTCGGGTCCAGGCGCAGGGTGGACACGTCGCCTACCTTGATGCCGTTGTACTGCACCGGGCTGCCACGGGACAGGCCGGAGACGGCTTCGTTGAACACCACTTCGTAGTCCTTGAAGGCGTCGTCGACACTAGACTTGGCCAGCCACAGGCCGAACAGCATGGCACCGGCCACCACCAGGACGGTGACCAGGCCGATAAGAACGTGATGGGCTCGGGTTTCCATTGCTCAGCGCTCCTGCCCGGCACGGGTGGCGGCCTGCTCGGCTGCGCGCCCGCGTGGGCCATGAAAGTATTCTTGAATCCAGGCGTCGTTGGTCTGCTCGACCTCGGCCAGTGGGCCGGCCACCAGGACCTTCTTCTGCGACAGCACGGCGATGCGGTCGGTAATGGTGTACAGGGTGTCGAGGTCGTGGGTGATGAGGAACACCGACAGGCCCAGGGCGTCACGCAGGGTCAGGATCAACTGGTCGAAGGCGGCGGCGCCGATCGGGTCCAGGCCAGCGGTGGGTTCGTCGAGGAACAGGATGTCCGGGTCAAGTGCCAGGGCACGGGCCAGCGCGGCGCGCTTGATCATGCCCCCCGACAGCGAGGCCGGGTACTTGTCGGCGGCCGAGATCGGCAGCCCGGCCAGGGCCAGCTTCACTCCGGCCAGGTGCTCGGCATCGGCGCGGGACAGCCCGGCGTGCTCGATCAGCGGCAACGCCACGTTTTCGGTGACGGTCAGCGAAGAGAACAGCGCGCCCTTCTGGAACAGCACGCCGAAGCGCCGCTCGACCAGTGAGCGCTGCTCTTCGCGCAGGCCGGCCAGGTCCTGGCCGAACACCTTGATCTGCCCTTCGTCGGGCCGCCGCAGGCCGACGATGCTGCGCAGCAGCACCGACTTGCCGCTGCCCGAGCCGCCGACCACGGCGAGGATCTCGCCGCGATACAGGTCGAGGTCGAGGTTTTCGTGCACGCTCTGGCGGCCGAAGCGGTTGCAGATGCCGCGGGCCTCGATCACGCGTTCCTGGCCACTCACCAGCCCATCTCCATGAAGAACAGTGCGGCCACCGCATCCAGCACGATGACCACGAATATCGACTGCACCACCGCCGAGGTAGTGTGTGCGCCCACCGATTCGGCGCTACCGCTGACCTTGAAGCCTTCCAGGCAGCCGATGGCGGCGATCAGGAAGGCGAAGAACGGTGCCTTGGCCAGGCCGACCAGGAAGTGCTGTACGCCGATGTCGCTTTGCAGCAGCGACAGGAACATGGCTGGCGAGATGTCCAGTGACAGCGCGCACACCACCGCACCGCCGACGATGCCGCAGATCATCGCGATGAAGGTCAGCAAGGGCAGCGAAATCAACAGCGCCAGTACGCGCGGTACCACCAGCATCTCCATGGGGTTCAGGCCGAGGGTGCGGATGGCATCGATTTCCTCGTTGGCCTTCATCGAGCCGATCTGCGCGGTGAACGCGCTGGCGGTGCGGCCGGCCATGAGGATAGCGGTGAGCAGCACGGCGAACTCGCGCAGGAACGAGAATGCCACCAGGTCGACGGTGAAGATGGTCGCACCGAAATCGGCCAGCACCGTGGCGCCGAGGAAGGCCACCACCGCGCCCACCAGGAAGGTCAGCAGGGCGACGATGGGCGCGGCGTCCAGGCCGGTCTGTTCGATGTGCGCCACGACCGGGGTGAAGCGCCAGCGATGAGGTTGCAGGGCGCGGCGCAGCAGGGTTTCGAGGATCAGGCCAACGAAGCCGAGCACCTGCATGGTGTCTTGCCACAGGGTACCGACGGCGCAGCCGATGCGTTCCAGCAGCAACAGCAGCACGTTACGCTCGGGTTCCTTGACCGGGATGCAGTAGTCCTGCACCGAGCAGTAGACGTTCTTGAGCAGAGCGCGGCTGGCTTCGGGCAGGCCGTGGGTGCAGCGCGACAGGCGCTCGGAGCCGAGCAGTTCGGCCAGCAGCGAGGCACCGGCGGTATCCAGGCGGCCCAGTTGGCTGAGGTCGGCGACGGTATCGGCAGCGTATTGCGCGCGCAGGCGCTCGCTCTCACGCTTGAGGCTGGCGTAGTGCGCCAGGGTCCAGTCACCGGTAATGCGCAGGCAGGCCGGTTGGCTACTGGTGTCCAGGGTGGCGCTGGGGGTGGTCATCGACTCCATGCTACTGACTCGGCGCTAAGGCTTAGGGCCTGATCATAGCGCAGCGGGCATGGGCTGTTTGGTGATTATGTGCTGTCTTCACGGACCTTGGGGGCCGCAAAGCGGCCCCTTTCACTCACCCCGCGGGCGCTTCGTCGACCACCTTGAAGCGCAGCACGCCGATGACCTGCCCATCTTCGGTCAGTACCCTCACCTGCCACTTGCCCACCGGGTTCGGCGGGAAGTTCTGCTTGTGGGTCCAGGCCCGGTAGCCTTCCTTGCGCCCGCCGTGGATGTCCAAGGCAATGCGGTCGACTTCCTGGCCGTCCTTTTGCCACACATGGTAGATCCGCTCGTTCAGGCCGCGTGGCGCGTTGATCGCGGTGTAGGCGTACAGGCCGCTGCTACGGATGCGGCTGGCAGCAATTTCGTCCAGCGAATCGCCCGGCTGGCGGTTCAGCACTTCGGTGCTGACCGCCACTTCGGTCATCCACAGGGTCGCTGGCGGCACCCAGGAACGCAGCAGCCAGCCCCCGCCGCCGACCGACAGGGTGACCAGCACCAGGGCCACGGCGCGGCGCCAGTTGTTGATCGGGAAGCTGCTGGCCAGGCTGGGGAACGACAGGGCCATGGCTGCAATCAGGGCCAGCTTGAAGCTTTGCGCTGTGGTCAGGTGCAGGATGATCGGCAGCGCGGTCAGCAGGGCGGCGAACAGGGTCAGGGTATGCAGCGCCAGGAACAGCCAGCGCCGCGGTGCCAGCCACTTGTAGTACAGCGGGTCGATGATCGAAATCAGCCCGGCGGCACCGAGCAGGCCGGTGAACACCAGTTGGCCGCTGTTCCAGGTGGTGGTGATGAAGAAAAACGGCAGTACGAAGAACAGTGATTCCTGGTGGATCATCTGCGTCGCGTAGCGCAGCAATGGCTGCGGTATTTCGCGGTTGAAGGTGCGCGCGAACAGGCCGGTGAGGGTGTTTTCCAGCATCAGCCAGAGCCAGCTGACCAGCATGAGCACAGCTACCCAGCTGGCCAGGCCAGCCTGACGGTCGACCAGGATGAAACTGCCGATGCCGGAGAGGAAACCACCGAGCGCGATGACGCCGGGGTAGCGTTTGAGCAGTTCGATGATGCGCTGGACGATGTGGGGGATTTGGGGCATTGGGGGCTACAACAGAATGGGTGAGGTGACTGTGCTGGCCTCTTCGCGGGCGCGCCCGCTCCCACAGGGTCCGGGTTGTCACTGACCTTTGTGGGAGCGGGCGTGCCCGCGAAGAGACCGGTACTGGCAAAAGGATACCGTCGTTTCACTGCTCGCGTGTAGCACCGCTCGGTTTTTCCGGACCATGCCGACGCCAGCGCAGCAGCCCCGCTGCCAGGATCAGCCCCAACAGCAAGGCAACCAGCCCGTAGAGCTCATCATAGCCAAGCAATGGTTTCTCGATACGCACATAGCCATCTTCCTTGAGCAGTTCCTTCAGCGCCTCGTTGGCCTGCGCCAGGCTGACCTGGCGCAGCTTGCGCACCGGGTTGACGAAGCGCCCGTCGCTATAGTCGTTCAGCGCGCCCCAGTAGTAGTCGGCCAAGGCACTGTTGCCCTGAGTGCTCCAGCTTTCCTTGGCGACGCTGGCGTACTTGATGCGCTCGAAGGTATCCGGGTCGAGGCCTTCCTTGCGCAGGTGGTCGAACAATTTCTGCATCACCTCGACCGCCTGGTCGATATCCTCGCGCTGCAGGTCGGCATTGAGGCTTAGCAGGCCGGTGTCGCCAAAGCTTTCGCGTTTTGCCGAAGGGCCGTAGGACAAACCGTTGCGCAGGCGCAGCTGGTCGTACAGCGCCCAGTCCAGGTAGTGCGACAGCAGGTCGAGGGTGGCCTGGTGGTCGTTGTCCAGCACCGGCTCGACGAACAGCCAGTGCAGCTTGACGCTGTCACCCAGCCAGCCGCGGGTCAGGTCGCGGCGCTGTGCAGCTTGCTGGCCGATGCTTTCCAGGGTGCGGCGCTCCTCCGGCTCGGTGGCGGGCAGTTCGCCAAAGGTGCGCTCCAGGTAGGCCGGCAGCAGGCGGTCGAGGCCGCCGACCACGATCAGGGTCATGTTGTTGGCCGCGTACCAGCGGTCACGCAAGGTGTTCACCTGCTCCAGGGTCATGTCGTCGAGGTTGGAGCGCTCCGGGCATTTCAGGCCCAGCTCGGTGGCCAGCTGGTCACTGGCGGGGTGGCCGATGTCCTGGCGGTCGAGCCAGCGCTGCAGGTGGCCATAGTGGCCGCCATCCTCGCGCTCGATGATGCGCTTGGCGGTGGCCAGGGCCTTGGCATCGATGCGGGTGTCGTGGATCACCGCCAGCAGCAGGTCGAGGATTTTGCGCTGGTTGCGCGCCGGGGCTTCGATGACGAAGGTGGTGTCGGCGCTGCTGGTGTAGGCGTTCCACTCGCCGCCCAGCGATTGCAGGCGCTCTTCCAGGCCGCCCTCGCCAGTTTCGTCGATGCCGCTGAACAGCAGGTGTTCGAGCAGGTGCGGCAGCTCTTTCTGCTCGCAATTGAAGTCATCCAGGCCGACGCCGACCACCAGGCGAATCGCCACATGGTCACGTTCATAACCGTTTTTCAGGATGACCTGCAGGCCGTTGGGCAACAGGTAACCTTCAACCCGCGAGCGGTCGAGGGCGAATGAGGGCAGGCTGCAGATCAGCAGGCAAACGAACATCAGGCAACGCATGGGCGAGCTTGGGTCCTCAGGTAGGCGAAATCACGGCAGACGGGCTTCGTCCGGCACGCTGTCGAGCATCAGCCCGCCCGTGTCCGAGCCGCCCAGTACCACATAGGCACTGCTACAGAACAAAGAGTTCAACCGTTTCATGTCGGCGATCAGCTCCAAGTGTAGCGAACTGGTCTCGATACTTTGCACTACCTTGCGCTGCAAGCGGCTGACATGGGCGTGGGCAAGGCGCCGTTCCTGGGCGCGAAAACGGCGTTTTTCCCGCAGCAGCAAGCGGGCGCTTTCCGGGTCGGCACTGAGGAACACCGACAAGCCCAGGCGCAGGTTGGCCAGCAGCTGTTCCTGCAAGCCGGTCAGCTCTTCCAGGCCCACCTGGGAAAACTCCCGGCGCTGGCTGGTTTTCTGCTGTTGGACCTTGCGCAGCATGCGCTCGATCAGGTCGCAGGCCAGCTTGAGGTTGATCGCCAGTTCGATGATTTCCGCCCAGCGGCGGTTGTCCTGTTCGCTGAGGTCTTCACGCGACATCTGCGCCAGGTACAGCTTGATCGCGCTGTACAAGGCTTCGGCGTCCTCGCCGAGGGCGCGGACCTGCTGCGGCAAGGCGGCCTGGGTACCGCGCAGGGCACCGAGCATGGCTTCGAGCAGGCTGTCGACGATATCGCCCAGGCGCAGGGTTTCGCGGGAGGCGTTGGCCAGGGCCAGGCTGGGTGTTTCCAGCGCCGAGGTGTCGAGATGGCGCGGGCGAATCTGGCCGTTGCCGTTTTCCCGTTCGGGGAGCAGGGTGTTGCACAGCCGGCCCATGGGTTTGACCGTGGGCAGCATGATCAGGCAACGCAGTGTGTTGTAGAGCAGGTGGAAGCCGATGACCAGCTCCTGTGGGCTGAAGCTCAGTGAGTCCATCCAGCTCACCAGCGGGTGCAACACGGGGATGATCAGCAGCAGGCCGATCAGCTTGTACAGCAGGCTGCCCAGAGCCACTCGGCGCCCGGCGGCGTTTTGCATGCTGGTGCTGAGGAAGGCCAGCAGTCCGCTACCGATGTTGGCGCCCACCACCAGGCCGATGGCCACCGGCAGGCTGATCACTTCGGCACCGGCCAGCGTTGCGGTGAGCAGCACGGCCGCCAGGCTGGAATAGGAAATCATGGCGAACAGAGCGCCGACCAAGGCGTCGAGCATGATGTCACCGGTCAGCGAGGCGAACAGCACCTTCACGCCTTGGGCGTGGGTAATCGGCGTAGCTGCCTGCACGATCAGCTCCAATGCCAGGATGATCAGGCCAAGCCCGATGCCTACCCTGCCCAGCTGGCCGGCCCTCGTCTGTTTGCGTGAGAGGAAGAAGATAACACCCAGGAAGATCAGCAGCGGCGACAGCCAAGACAGGTCCAGGGTCAGCACCCGGGCCATCAGCGCGGTACCCACATCGGCGCCGAGCATGATTGCCAAGGCCGGGGTCATGGCCATCAGGCCCTGGCCGACGAACGAGGTGACGAGCATGGCGGTGGCGTTGCTGCTTTGCACCATGGCCGTGACCAGAATGCCGGCGACGAACGCCAGCGGGCGTTTGCTCATGTTCTGGCTGATGATGCGCCGCAGGCTCGAGCCGAATACCCGAAGGATGCCGGTACGCACGATGTGGGTGCCCCAGACCAGAAGCGTAACGGCCGAGAGCAGGTTGAGCAGGGTCAGCATGGCGACGGCCCCCTGTTGCATTGGCCCAGAGGGCCAAGAGACGAAGCGTGAGCGTTTGAAGAATTTTCAGTGCTCACTCAAAGCTTTAGTTGTTTTGCGTAGCTGTCGCCAGCTTCGCATGGCTGCCATTTATTTGAAACACACTGGAAATGAATGATTGCCTGTGCCGGCCTCTTCGCGGGTGAACCCGCTCCCACAGGATCACCATAACCTCAAGGCCTGTGTGGCCCCTGTGGGAGCGGGTTTACCCGCGAAGAGGCCGGCACAGAACAGCTCCATTTCTGATACCCAGAAATGAAAAAAGGGCCCCGAACAGAACGAAGGGCCCTTTATGTCCTGCACTTCCTGATCTTATTGACCCGGAATGTCCTTGCGCAGTTTCACCGGTTCATGCTCTTTGCCGTTCTTGCGGGCCAAGGCAGTGCGCATGCGGATGTTGATGGCTTCCACCGCCAGCGAGAACGCCATGGCGAAGTAGACGTAGCCCTTTGGTACATGCACGTCGAAAGCTTCGGCGATCAGCACGGTACCGACCACGATCAGGAACGATAGTGCGAGCATCTTCAGCGACGGGTGCTTGTCGATGAAGTCGCTGATGGTGCCGGCGCACAGCATCATCACCAGCACGGCGACGATGATCGCGGCGATCATTACCGGTACGTGGGACACCATGCCCACCGCAGTGATCACCGAGTCCAGCGAGAACACGATGTCGATGATGGCGATCTGGATGATGGTGTAGAAGAACTTGCCACCCGCGCCTTTCGGCTCTTCCGGGTTCTCGTCCTCGCCTTCCAGGCCGTGGTAGATCTCTTGCGAGCTTTTCCACAGCAGGAACAGGCCACCAAAGAACAGGATCAGGTCACGCCCGGAGATGCCCTGGCCCAGGACCACGAACAGGTCGGCGGTAAGGCGCATGACCCAGGTGATCGACAGCAGCAGCATGATACGGGTGACCATGGCCAGGGCCAGGCCGAAGATCCGGGTGCGCGGCTGCATGTGCTTGGGCATGCGGCTGACCAGAATCGAGATCATGATGATGTTGTCGATACCGAGGACGATCTCAAGCGCGGTAAGGGTGAAAAAGGCAACCCAGATTTCCGGGCTGGTCAGCCATTCCATGTGTTTTCCTTCGAACGGTAAAGGCGACGCGCCCGGATCAGGGCGCGTCGCGTTAGGGAAATACGCGTTTATTAAAGACTACTGAACAGCGGGAAAATGCCCATCAGCAGCGCGGCGAGCATTATGCACAGGCACACCAGCACTGCCCACTTCAAGGTGAAGCGCTGATGATCGCCGAACTCGATGCCGGCCAGGGCCACCAGCAGGTAGGTGGAGGGTACCAAGGGGCTGAGCAGGTGTACCGGTTGCCCGACGATCGACGCACGGGCCATTTCCACCGGGCTGATGCCGTAGTGGCTGGCAGCTTCGGCCAGCACCGGCAGCACGCCGTAGTAGAACGCGTCGTTGGACATGAAGAAGGTGAACGGCATGCTCACGATCGCGGTGATCACCGCCAGGTATGGGCCCAGCGCCTCGGGGATGACCGACAGCAGGCTCTTGGACATGGCGTCGACCATGCCGGTGCCTGAGAGGATGCCAGTGAAGATGCCGGCGGCGAAGATCAGCCCGGTGACCGCCAGCACGCTGCCGGCGTGGGCGGCGATGCGGTCTTTCTGCTGCTGCAGGCACGGGTAGTTGACGATCATGGCGATGCTGAAGGCGATCATGAACAGCACTGGCAGTGGCAGCACGCCGGCAATCAGCGCGACCATCAGGGCAGCGGTCAGGGCGCCGTTGAAGTACAGCAGTTTTGGCCGGCGCGCGTCCGGGTACTGCGAAACGGTGATTTCGCTGTGGTCGATGTCGTCGGTGGGCAGGTGCAACTCGCCCAGGCGGGCACGTTCACGCTTGCCGTACATGTAGGCGATGGCCAGGATTGCCAGCACGCCGAACAGCATGGCCGGGATCATCGGCACGAAGATGTCCGACGGGTCCACGTGCAGGGCGCTGGCGGCGCGGGCAGTCGGGCCACCCCAGGGGGTCATGTTCATCACCCCGCCGGCGAGAATGATCAGGCCGGCCATGATCCGCGGGCTCATGCCCAGGCGGCTGTACATCGGCAGCATGGCGGCGCAGCAGATCATGTAGGTGGTGGCGCCGTCACCGTCGAGCGAGACCACCAGGGCCAGTACTGCGGTGCCGACGGAGACTTTCAGCGGGTCACCCTTGACCAGCTTGAGGATCTTGCGCACGGCCGGGTCGAACAGGCCGGAGTCGATCATCAAGGCGAAATAGAGGATGGCGAACATCAGCATCACGCCGGTAGGTGCGAGCTTGCTGATGCCCTCGAGCATCATCGGGCCGATCTTGGCGGAAAAACCACCGAACAGGGCGAACAGGATCGGTACCAGGATCAGCGCGATCAAGGCCGACAGGCGCTTGGTCATGATCAGGTACATGAAGGTGATGACCATGGCAAAGCCGAGGAAGGTCAGCATGGCAATACTCCAGGCGTGGCGCGGCGAAAGGAACGTCGATTCGGGCGGATCAGCGCGCTTGGCGCTGTGCGGGGAGCATGCGGAGGGGGGCTACGGAAAGTCGGGCACAGGAATACATCAGAATCACCATTGTTGTTGTTGATTGGGCCGGGCGCGGTGGTTACCGGGTGCCCTGGCTGACCGGTCTTGTGCCGGTAGTGGGGGCTATCCTATGAGGGCAAGCTTTCAGCCAGCTTTCGCCGAAGCAAAGGCGACGAGAGGTAGGTGATGCAGGATGTGACCGAGGGTGGCTGCCATTGTGGCGCCTTGCGTTATCGGTTGGAGGGCGACCTGACGGACATTGCCCATTGCCATTGTTCGATCTGCCGGCGGGTCAGTGGCGGGCTGGTGGTGACCTGGCTCACCGTGCCCCGCTCGGGGTTCCGGTGGCTGGCGGGCGAGCCGAACTGCTATGTGGCACCGGCCAGTTGCAGCCGGTACTTCTGTGGGCATTGCGGGGCGCATGTGGCGTTGGTGACTACACATAGCCCGGAGACGGTGGATGTGACGGTGGCGACGCTGGACCACCCGGAACGCGTCAGGGCCAACCGGCATATCTGGGTGGGTAGCCGGTTGCCTTGGTTGCATCTGGACGAGGATTTGCCTTCGGAGGCGGAGGAGAACCTGTAAGAGATTGTGTTGGTGCTGCTGGCCCTATCGCCGGCAAGCCAGCTCCCACAGGTGTCCCACCACCTTCAGACCTATGGTGGTCTTGTGGGAGCTGGCTTGCCGGCGATAGGGCCCGTACAGCCGTACTTACAACTGCAGGCCTCCTGCAGCCTTGTGCAATGCCCGCAGATGCTCGCCCACCTGCTTCACATTGGCTTCCACCGCCGCAATCTCCCTGGCCCGCGACGGCTCCAGCAGCGCCCTCACCTCTTTGTCCAGGCTCGTGCTCAAGCGCAGCAATTTCGCTTGCCGCTCGCTGCTGACTTGCTCCAGGTGCTTGCGCTCCTGCGGCTGCGGCAGCCCGTAGCCCTTGCTATCGAGCAACTCTGCCGGGCGGCTGAGGAAGCCACTGTTGGCAAGCATCTGCCTGAGGGTCGCATCGGCCTTGCTGACGCTGCCATCGTTCAGCGCGGCGGCGTTAAGGTACCGCTGCTTGACCTCGTCCTGGGCCAGCAGCAGTTGCCGGCGCAAGCTGGCCTGTTCAAGCAGCAGCAAGGCGGCGCTGGTGCGCAGGTCGGCCTGGGCGAACCAGCCCCGCCGTTGCTCGGCGTCAAGGGCCAGCCAGTCCTCGACCTTGTCCTGCTTGATTGGCAACTGCTTCTTCAACACCTCGAACATGGCTTGGTAACGGTCGCGGTAGGAGTCGAAGCGATAACCCAGGCGCAGCGCCTCGCGGGGGTCGTCGAGCACACTGGTGTCGGCGAGCCCCCTGCCCTTGAGCACAGCCAGCAAGCCATTGGGCATGATGCTGTCGAGGTCGTTCAGGCGTGGGTTGGCGGTGCCGCTGCGCAGCAGCTTCAACGACTCTACTGCGCAGTTGTTGGACAGGAACCAGTAGTTGCCATCGTAGCTCCAGTGCATTTCGGCGGCCTGACGCACCAGGTTCTCGATCTCGTCGCGGTCGAGCCGCAAGGGCACCGAGGCCAGGCTGCGCAGTTCGGTCTTGGTGTACTCGTCGATCACCTGGCCCAGCGGCAGCACGAACAGGCGCGAGGGGTAGGCACCGACCAGGCCGTCCCAGCTGGAAAGCTGCACATCGTTGACGAAGGCGCGGTACGACAGCACCAAGCTCTGGTCTAGGTCCAGGCGGCAGTCCGGCCCGCGTGGGCGGCCCGGCTTGCAGATCACCAGGCGCAGCATGCTGTGGCCCCAGCGGCTGACCAGGTTCTGGTTGGCTTCGGCCAGCAGGTAGTCCACCTCATAGACCCGCTCGGGGTCGATTTCGCCCAGCGGTTGGCGGGCGAAGTCGCTGCCGGCATTGATGAACGGCAGGCCCTTGGCGCAGCTGTCCTGCTGCGGTGCCCAGCCGAAGTGTTCGCGCAGGTACTGGTTCAGCGCCGGACGGCGGCAGCCGTAGCTCGGGTCGAGGAGGAAGTACTCCATGTTGACCGCGATGTACTCCTTGGGGCTGCTCAGTTCATAGCTGTCGGGGCTGCGCACGAACTGGCCGTTGTGCTGCTCGCGCTCGCCGCGTCGGCCCACGTACTGCTGCCAGCCGGCCAGGTCGAGCAGGCGCGGGTCGTCGCTGAGGGTGAAGCGGCGCTCGGCCTGGCCACGGCATGCTTCGGGCAGGCCGACCTTGCCCAACGTACCTTGCTGGCGCTTGCAACGGGCGATCAGCGCGTTCTCGGCGCTGGGCCACAGCCGGGCACGGTCGTAGATATGAGTGAGTTCGTGCAGCACGGTGGCCAGCAGTTCTTCTCGCACCGTGCCATGCGGGCGGTTGGTGCGCTCGGTGGCAGCACTGCCATCGGTGAGGCTGGGCAGCAGGCGGCGATTGAGTTCGAGGGTAGATACCAGCGATGCCTGGCCATAGGCGTCGGCCTGCATGTTGTCGCTCCAGCTGACCCGCACCCGGCGGTTCAGCTGTTGCTTGAAGCGAGGGGGCAGCTTGCCCATGGCTTCGTCGAGCAGAGCCTGAGTGGCTTGGGCCTGCTGCGAGTCAAGGCCGGACCCCTGCAGCTCGAGCTGCAGGTCGGCCAGGGCGGGCGTGCCGAGCAGCGTCAGGGCGCAGCCGAGCAGCCAGGCGCGCACGCGGTTCACAGCGCGAGGATGGCTTCAGCCAGTACCTGGTCGCTGGCGTCGCGCGCTTGTGGCACGCGCTCGCGCAGGGTGTTGAAGGCGGCCTCGAGCTGGGCGCCGCGGATGTCACCGTTGCTGGCGACAAAGCTGGCGGCGTCGTCATGGGCTTCGCGCACCACTTTGGAATCGCGGATCGAGGTGGTGGTGTCAGAGGTGAAATCGATCGAACGGCCAAAGGCCCGCACGATGATATTGCTGGTGGCCACCAGGGTCTGTGCCTGGGCCAGGTCGGCCAGCAGCAGCATGCCGAGGGTAGCGGCAATCAGCGGTTTACGCATGGAGCATCTCCGAAAAATACAGGGAGTCAGATGTAATTATTGGACGAGAATTGCCTGCGCCAGTTCCAGATCGCCGACGGTATGCCGTGCGCAATTGTGGCGTAGTGATTCCAGTGCTGCCTCCAGCCGCGCACCGCGGATCTGGCCGTCGCTGGCGACGAAGGCCGCAGCATCGTCCTGGGCCTGGCGGACCAGTTTGCGGTCGAACGGTGCGGTGGTGACCTGGCTGGTGACATAGCCGGTGATGACCAGGCTTTGCGTAGTGGTATCCATGGCATGGGCGCTGGCCATGCCAACAACGGAGAACAGCAACGGCAACAGATAACGCATGGGCTCTACAACAGCTGGAAACGTGGGCGGCAATGGTGAGTACGGCTGTGCTGGTGGTGACCAGCACAGCTGAACGGCTCAGCCGGGGTCAGAGCGCCAGGATGGCCTGGGCCAGTTGTGCGTCGCTGGCCTGCAGGGCTGGCATCTGCGAGCGGATGTGCAGGAAAGCGCTTTCCAGCTTGGCACCGCGGATGTCGCCCTGGCTGCCAACGAAGCTGGCGGCGTCGTCACGGGCGGCCTGGACGATCTTGTCGTCACGGAACGAGGAGGAAATATCGGAAGTGGCATCGGTGGACGCGGCCACTGCGCCAACGACGGCGTCGGTGGTGACAACGAAGCTGGTGGCGTTTGCGGTGCCGGCCAGGCTCAGCATCAGGGCGGCGCCAATCAGGTATTTACGGGACATGATCGTGGACTCCTGGACTAGGGTCGGGTGGTTCTGCTTTATCGGACGCTCGCACAGCTCGTCGCGGTACTTTTTCAACAGTGCGTTCTACCAGACTGTCACGCCAAGCGTATCACGCGCCGGTGTTTCTGGATGTTAATGAACAGCGCACCAATAAACTGTTATGGTTTGTTTTAGGATTTTACAAACTGTACATGTTCGTCTGCAAAAGGCTCTGGCATGCCGCCTGCAAACAAAAAACCCGTCGCAGTCACCTGCAACGGGTTTCGGGAATTCGCGGTGCCGGCCGAAGCCGGCAAGCCAAAGCTTAGCGCCAGAAAGGCTTGCTCAGCTCTTCGTAACGCTGCGACTCGCTGATACCGGCGTCGGCCAGCAGGCGGGCGTCCAGGCGAGCCAGTTGACGGCGGCTGGCCATGCGGCGCTGCCACAGCAGCAAGGTGGACAGAGCGCGCAGCGGCAGCGAAGCGTTGGATTGTTGGGCGTTGCTTTCAAAAACCAGACCGGAACTGAGGGTACGTTCCATGATGTTTCATCCTTCCGCTTATGGCGGGATTAGGTAGTGATTTAACTGATGCCAATGATCCTCCTCTGTCGTCCATAACAGTAGATACAGTTCGGTTGAAAGACGATGGTCCAGTTAACTGTGTAACCCTACTGTTGCACTCGAAACTGGCGTAACTGTACTGGTCCGCCCTTGTTTGGTGCGTTCTGGCTTCGGAGAAGGGTTTTTTCAGGCGGAAGGGCTGAAAATTACCAGTACAGTAGTACAGTTTTGTTCAAAAATAAGTGATGGCTGTAATGCTTGCCCCTGTAGGAGCGGCCTTGTGTCGCGAAAGGGCCGCAAAGCGGCCCCAGGATTACGAGAATACAGACCGGAACAGCGGAAGCAGGGCCGCCGTTCCGTACCACATCTGTATCAGCTAGCCAGCATGCGCCCGGTTTCTTCCAGGTTCTCGTGCCAGCTCAGGGCTTCGCGCAGGATGTGCGGGGTGTGGCCGCCACGCTGGCAGGCGCGATCGAAGTAGTCGTTCAGCGCTGCGCGGTAGTCCGGGTGCACACAGTTGTCGATGATCGCCCGGGCGCGCTCACGTGGCGCCAGGCCACGCAGGTCGGCCAGGCCTTGCTCGGTGACCAAAATGTCAACGTCGTGCTCGGTATGGTCGACATGGCTGACCATCGGCACCACGCTGGAAATCGCGCCACCCTTGGCAATCGACTTGGTGACGAACACGGCCAGGTGGGCGTTACGGGCGAAGTCACCCGAGCCGCCGATGCCGTTCATCATCCTGGTGCCGCAGACATGGGTGGAGTTGACGTTGCCGTAGATGTCGAACTCCAGCGCGGTATTGATACCGATGATGCCCAGGCGACGGACCACTTCCGGGTGGTTGGAAATTTCTTGCGGGCGCAGAACCAGCTTGTCCTTGTAACGCTCCAGGTTGCCGAACACGTCGGCGTTGCGGCGGGTCGACAAGGTGATCGAGCTGCCCGAGGCGAAGCTCAGCTTGCCGGCGTCGATCAGGTCGAAGGTGGAATCCTGCAGTACTTCGGAGTACATGGTCAGTTCTTCGAACGGCGACTCGATCAGGCCGCACATCACTGCGTTGGCGATGCTGCCGATACCGGCCTGCAGCGGGCCAAGCTTGTTGGTCATGCGGCCAGCTTCGACTTCTTTCTTGAGGAAATTGATCAGGTGGTCGGCGATGCCCTGGGTTTCGTCATCCGGCGGCAATACGGTGGACGGCGAGTCCGGCTGGTCGCTGATGACGATGCCGACGATCTTGGCCGGGTCGATCGGGATGGCGGTGCTGCCGATACGGTCGTCGACCTTGACCAGCGGGATTGGCGTGCGGGTCGGGCGGTAGGTCGGGATATAGATGTCGTGCAGGCCTTCGAGGTTGGTGTTGTGCGAGAGGTTGATCTCGACAATTACCTGTTTGGCGAAGATCGCGAAGCTGGCCGAGTTGCCCACCGAGGTGGTTGGCACGATGTGGCCCTGCTCGGTGATGGCCACGGCTTCGATGACCGCGATGTCCGGCAGCTTCAGCTGCTGGTTGCGCAGCTGCTCGACGGTTTCCGACAGGTGCTGGTCGATGAACATCACCTGGCCGTCGTTGATGGCCTTGCGCAGGGTGCTGTCGACCTGGAATGGCATGCGGCGAGCCAGCACGCCGGCCTCGGTCAGTTGCTTGTCCAGGTCGTTGCCCAGGCTGGCGCCGGTCATCAGGCTGATTTTCAGTGGCGACTGCTTGGCACGTTCGGCCAGTGCATGTGGTACGGCCTTGGCTTCGCCGGCGCGGGTGAAACCGCTCATGCCGACGGTCATGCCGTCCTCGATCAGACCAGCGGCATCAGCCGCACTCATTACCTTGCTGTGCAGGGAGGACAAGCGGATACGATCACGGTACATGGATTGTTATCTCGGGCTACTGAAACTACTGCAGCGCAGTCTAGAGACTTCGCCCCTTGCCGTCCCACGACCATGGTCGTATGAGAAGCCTTGGAATAGAGCCGTTGATCCGGATCAATAAAAGAAAAGCCCCGGCAGATTCTGACCGGGGCTTCCTTTATATCAGCTGGTTTGCAGCGACCGTAGTCACTCCACCGCCTTGACCATGTCTTCGATGACCTTCTTGGCGTCGCCGAACACCATCATGGTCTTGTCGAGGTAGAACAGTTCGTTGTCCAGGCCGGCATAGCCGCTGGCCATGGAGCGCTTGTTGACGATGATGGTCTTGGCCTTGAACGCTTCGAGGATCGGCATGCCGGCGATCGGCGACTTGGGATCGTTCTTCGCCGCCGGGTTGACCACGTCGTTGGCGCCCAGCACCAGCACCACATCGGCCTGGCCGAACTCGGCGTTGATGTCTTCCATCTCGAATACCTGGTCGTACGGTACTTCGGCCTCGGCCAACAGCACGTTCATGTGCCCGGGCATACGGCCTGCCACCGGGTGGATCGCATACTTCACGGTCACGCCGTTGTGGCTCAGCTTTTCGGTCAGCTCCTTCAGCGCGTGCTGGGCGCGAGCCACAGCCAGGCCGTAACCCGGGACGATGATCACGCTGTCGGCGTTGCTGAGCAGGAAGGTAGCATCGTCGGCAGAGCCGGACTTCACCGGGCGCTGCTCTTTGGAGCCTTGCGCCGCACCGGCATCGGTATCACCACCGAAGCCACCGAGGATGACGTTGAAGAACGAACGGTTCATCGCCTTGCACATGATGTACGAGAGGATGGCACCGGACGAGCCGACCAGGGACCCTGCAATGATCAGCATCGAGTTGTTCAGCGAGAAGCCGATACCGGCCGCTGCCCAGCCCGAATAGCTGTTGAGCATCGACACCACCACCGGCATGTCGGCGCCCCCGATCGGAATAATGATCAGCACGCCCATGATGAAGGCCAAGACCAGCATCAGGGTGAAGGCACTGTAGTGGCCAGTGAAGGTGAACAGCAGGCCCAAGGCAATGGTGGTCAGGCCCAGGATCAGGTTCAGCTTGTGCTGGCCGGCGAACTGTACCGGTGCGCCCTGGAACAGGCGGAACTTGTACTTGCCCGACAGCTTGCCGAAGGCGATCACCGAGCCGGAGAAGGTAATGGCACCGATGGCTGCGCCGAGGAACAGCTCCAGGCGGTTGCCGGTGGGGATCGGGTCGCTCATGGCGGCAACGATGCCCATCGATTGCGGTTCCAGCACCGCGGCGATGGCGATGAACACCGCTGCCAGGCCGATCATGCTGTGCATGAAGGCGACCAGTTCCGGCATCTTGGTCATCTCGACGCGCTTGGCCATGATCGAACCGGCGGTGCCGCCGACCAGCAAGCCAACGAGGACGTAGCCGATGCCAGCGGTGGCAAGCTCGGCCCCGAGCTTATAAATGAGGCCGACCGTAGTGACGATGGCGATACCCATGCCGATCATGCCGAACAGGTTGCCGCGCCGCGAGGTAGTCGGGTGCGACAGGCCCTTGAGCGCCTGGATGAAGCACACCGAGGCGACGAGGTAGAGGAGCGTTACCAGATTCATGCTCATGCTTACTTCTGCGCCTCGTTCTTGGTTTTCTTCTTGAACATCTCAAGCATGCGACGGGTGACCAGGAAGCCACCGAACACGTTGACCGCGGCCAGGGCCACCGCCAGGGTGCCCATCAGCTTGCCGGCCGGGGTCACCGTCAGGGCGGCGGCCAACATGGCGCCGACGATGACGATCGCGGAGATGGCATTGGTCACGGCCATCAGCGGCGTGTGAAGTGCCGGGGTGACGTTCCACACCACGTGGTAGCCCACATAGATGGCCAGCACGAAGATGATCAGGTTGTAGATGCCATGGGAAATCAGCATGTCTTCCATTGTCGTGCTCCTTAGCCGTTCTTGCGGACGACCTGACCATCACGGCACATCAGGCAGGCCGCGACGATGTCGTCTTCGAGGTTGATGACCAGCGCGCCGTCCTTGTCGAACAGCAGCTTCATGAAGTCCAGCAGGTTGCGTGCATACAGTGCCGAGGCATCGGCGCCCACCTGGGCCGGCAGGTTGGTCGGGCCGACGATGATCACGCCGTTCTCCTGTACCACCTGGTCGGCGACAGTCAGTGGGCAGTTGCCACCTTGGGCTGCTGCGAGGTCGATGACCACCGAGCCAGGCTTCATCTGCGCGACGGTTTCGGCGCTGAGCAGGGTCGGCGCCTTGCGCCCCGGGATAAGCGCAGTGGTAATGACGATATCCGCCTGCTTGGCGCGCTCATGCACGGCCTGGGCCTGGCGTTGCATCCAGCTGGCCGGCATCGGCCGGGCGTAACCGCCGACACCTTCGGCGCACTCGCGCTCTTCATCGGTTTCGTAGGGTACGTCGATGAACTTGGCGCCCAGCGACTCGATCTGTTCCTTCACGGCCGGGCGTACGTCGGACGCCTCGATCACTGCGCCCAGGCGCTTGGCCGTGGCAATGGCTTGCAGGCCGGCAACGCCCGCGCCCAGGATCAGCACGCGTGCGGCCTTGACGGTACCGGCGGCGGTCATGAGCATGGGCATGAAGCGTGGGTAGTGATGGGCAGCCAGCAACACCGCCTTGTAACCGGCGATGTTGGCCTGCGACGACAGCACGTCCAGGCTCTGCGCCCGCGAGGTGCGCGGCGCGGCTTCCAGGGCGAACGCGGTAATGCCGCGCTCGGCCATCTTGCCGATCAGCTCGCTGTTGAAGGGGTTGAGCATGCCCACCAGGAGGCTGCCACTGTTGATCAGGGCCAGTTCCTGGTCGTTGGGGGCGACCACTTTGAGCACCAATTGGGCGCCGTAGGCATCGGCTGCACTCCCCAGGGAAGCACCCACGGCCTCATAGGCACTGTCCGGAATGCTGGCATTGAGCCCTGCCCCCCGTTGGACGGTGACCTGATGGCCCTGGCCAATCAGTTTCTTGATGGTTTCCGGGGTCGCAGCGACCCTTGTCTCACCGGTCTGCGTCTCGAGAGGAACACCAATGTGCACGACTATTTCTCCTGCGGTGACCTTTTGTCTTTTAAAAGCCAGCGTACTTCGGATGGTGCGCTGGGGCGGCTGTGGAGCGCCGACCCGCCGAATCCCGGGCGGGCGAAGCATTTTGCAGACGAAGCCAGAGGCCTTCAACCGGTTCTGGAGCGAAACGAAGTCAAAACTACAAGTCACCCTGTGACCGTATGTCGCAACGGTCAGGCTGCAGCCTGTCAAACATAGGCTATTGGCAGATTAGGAGAAAAAAACAAAAATTTTGCGGTCAATTCGCTTACGGCTTGGTGAATGTCGCAAAATAACCCGCAAAGCCGCGCCGTAAGCAGGGTTAAAGCGGATTATTGCACCCTGCATAACAGTTTATGTAGATGCGACAAATACATATATCTGTAGGTGTTCAAAATAATTGACTACGGAGTCAATTTGTCGCGCTTGCCTACGTCTTCGCCGTATACGCCTGAGCCTGGCTCACCAGCCAGTCGCGGAAGGCGCGCAGCGAAGCCGACTCCACCTTGCGCTCCGGAATCATCAGATAGTAGGCCTTGTCACTACTCAGGGCATGCCTGTTAGCGACCACCAATCTACCCTCCTCCAACTCCCGCTGGATCAGGAACGGCGGAATCAGCGCGATGCCCATCTCATGCATGGCCGCCTGGGCGAGCATCGAGAATAGTTCATAGCGCGGGCCTGTCATGTCGCGTTCCACATTCATGCCGACGCTGCCGAACCATTGCCGCCAGGCATAGGGGCGCGTGCTCTGCTGCAGCAGTGGCAGTTGGGCAATACGCTGCGCGTCGAGTGTGCCCTGCCCGTCCAGCAGCGCCGGGCTGCACACCGGTACCGGGTTTTCCCCCATCAGCCGGTGCGACTGGGTGCCGGACCAGTCAGCATCGCCGAAGTAGATAGCGGCATCGAAGGTGGTGTCGGCAAACAGGAATGGCCGGGTGCGGTTGGTGAGGTTGACCGTTACCTCAGGGTGGCGCTGCTGGAAGTCCTTGAGCCGCGGTAGCAGCCATTGGGTGCCGAAGGTGGGCACCACCGCCAGCTCGATCACGTTGGCGCCCTGCTGGCGCATTACAGACAAGGTGTCGCGCTCAACCGCGTCCAGTTGGGCGGCCACCTGGCGGCTGTAGGAAAGGCCGGCTTCGGTCAGCTTCACGCCGCGGCGCGAGCGGCGGAACAGTTCCACATTGAGGAAGGCTTCCAGGCCGCCTATCTGCCGACAGACGGCACCCTGGGTCAGGGCGAGTTCCTGGGCGGCCTTGGTAAAGCTCTCGTTGCGCGCCGCCGCCTCGAAGCAGACCAGGGCGGCGGTACTGGGGATCTTGCGGCGCATGTACGTCAACCTCACTCGTAAGGCTGTAAATATGGTGTTTTGCCGATTTACGAAGTGACAAATTATCACTAATTGGTGCGCAATCCTCGTTTGTCCCGGCGGCCGATCAGGCCTAGGCTCAAAGGCACAAGAAACTGCCCACTATTTCGAGGATTTCGCTCATGGCCGGTAAAGCAAGCTTCAACTGGATCGACCCGCTGCTGCTTGATCAGCAGCTCACTGAAGAAGAGCGCATGGTGCGTGACAGCGCTTATCAGTTCGCCCAGGACAAGCTGGCCCCGCGTGTGCTCGAGGCCTTCCGTCATGAACAGACCGACCCGGCAATCTTCCGTGAAATGGGTGAGGTCGGGTTGCTGGGCGCCACCATTCCCGAGCAATACGGTGGCAGTGGCCTGAACTACGTGTGCTACGGCCTGATTGCTCGCGAGGTAGAGCGCATCGACTCGGGTTACCGCTCGATGATGAGCGTGCAGTCGTCGCTGGTGATGGTGCCAATCAACGAGTTCGGTACCGAGGCACAAAAGCAGAAGTACCTGCCCAAGCTGGCCAGCGGCGAGTGGATCGGTTGCTTCGGCCTGACCGAGCCCAACCATGGTTCCGACCCGGGTTCGATGATCACCCGTGCCCGGAAGGTCGACGGCGGCTACCGCCTGACCGGCAGCAAGATGTGGATCACCAACAGCCCGATCGCCGATGTATTCGTGGTCTGGGCCAAGGACGATGCGGGTGATATCCGCGGCTTTGTTCTGGAAAAGGGTTGGCAAGGTCTCAGTGCGCCGGCGATTCACGGCAAGGTTGGCCTGCGCGCCTCGATCACCGGCGAAATCGTCATGGACAACGTTTTCGTGCCGGAGGAAAACATCTTCCCGGAGGTGCGCGGCCTCAAAGGTCCGTTCACCTGCCTGAACTCCGCCCGCTATGGCATCTCGTGGGGTGCGCTGGGCGCTGCGGAAGCCTGCTGGCACACCGCGCGTCAGTACACCCTGGACCGTCAGCAATTCGGTCGCCCGTTGGCTGCCAACCAGCTGATCCAGAAGAAGCTGGCCGACATGCAGACCGAAATCACCCTGGCGCTGCAGGGCTGCCTGCGTCTGGGGCGGATGAAGGACGAAGGCACGGCTGCAGTGGAGATCACGTCGATCATGAAGCGCAACTCCTGTGGCAAGGCGCTGGATATTGCCCGCATGGCGCGTGACATGCTGGGTGGCAATGGCATTTCCGATGAGTTCGGCGTGGCTCGTCACCTGGTCAATCTGGAGGTGGTCAATACCTATGAAGGTACTCACGATGTGCATGCACTGATCCTGGGGCGTGCGCAGACCGGCATCCAGGCCTTCTATTGATAAGGAGCCAGCCCATGGGCGCGCTATCACATCTGCGGGTGCTGGACCTTTCTCGCGTGTTGGCCGGCCCATGGTCTGGCCAGATTCTCGCTGACCTTGGTGCCGATGTGATCAAGGTCGAGCGCCCTGGCAGTGGTGACGATACCCGCTCGTGGGGACCGCCCTTCCTCAAGGATGCCGAGGGTGAGAACACCAGTGAGGCGGCCTATTACCTGTCGGCCAACCGCAACAAGCGCTCGGTTACCATCGACTTCACCCAGGCCGAGGGGCAGCGCCTGGTACGTGAGTTGGCTGCGAAGTCCGATATCGTCATCGAAAACTTCAAGGTAGGTGGGTTGGCTGCCTATGGCCTGGACTACCAGAGCCTGAAGGCGATCAACCCGCGGCTAATCTATTGTTCCATCACCGGGTTCGGCCAGACCGGGCCTTATGCCAGGCGCGCGGGTTATGACTTCATGATCCAGGGGTTGGGCGGGCTGATGAGCCTGACCGGCCGCCCGGAAGGTGAAGAAGGTGCGGGGCCGGTCAAGGTAGGGGTGGCGCTGACCGACATCCTTACCGGGTTGTATTCCACGGTGGCAATCCTCGCTGCCCTCGCTCATCGCGAGCAGACCGGGGTGGGCCAGCATGTCGACATGGCGTTGCTCGATGTGCAGGTGGCCTGCCTGGCGAACCAGGCGATGAACTACCTGACCACGGGCAACCCGCCTCGTCGCCTGGGTAATGCGCACCCCAATATCGTGCCTTATCAGGATTTTCCGACGGCGGATGGCGACTTCATCCTTACCGTGGGCAACGATAGCCAGTTCCGCAAGTTCGCCGAGGTGGCCGGGCAGCCGCAGTGGGCGGACGACCCGCGTTTCGTTACCAACAAGCTGCGGGTTGCCAACCGGGCCGAGCTGATTCCTCTGATTCGCCAGGCCACGGTGTTCAAGACCACGGCGGAGTGGGTGAGCCAACTGGAGGCTGCAGGGGTGCCGTGCGGGCCTATCAATGACCTGGCGCAGATGTTCCAGGACCCGCAGGTGCTGGCGCGCGGATTGGCGGTAAGCATTCCGCATCCGTTGGCGGGGAGTGTGCCGCAGGTGGCGAGCCCGATACGGTTGTCGGAGACGCCGGTTGAGTACCGTCGGGCGCCGCCGTTGCTGGGTGAGCATACCGAGGTGGTGCTGGAGGATGTATTGGGGCTGGATGCCGGTGAAGTGCAGCGGCTGCGCAGTGCCGGTGTGCTTTAAGGGCGTTTGGTCTTGGTGAAAAGCGGGGAGGCCGTCAGGCCTCCCCGCTTTGCTTTTCAGCGATATCAAAGTTTCTTGAAATTAAGGGTTGACGCGGTTTCGAATCCCCTTATAATGCGCCCCACTTCTGACGTAGTCGAAGCGCAAAACTTCTTGTAAATCAATTAGTTAAGCAATTCAGGTAGTATCAGGAGTGCTTCGGTCGAATGATCGGCAGTGGTTGAGATGATGGTTGACAGCGCTTCTAAACGCTGTATGATTCGCCTCCCGCTACGAGAGATCGCAGCGAGTCAAGTGTTTGAAGCTAAACGAGTTTCTCGCAAAGAACTTCAAAATAAACGCTTGACAGCAAATGAGGAAAGCGTAGAATGCGCGCCTCGGTTGAGACGAAAAGCTCTTAACCAAACGCTCTTTAACAAATCGAATCAAGCAATTCGTGTGGGTGCTTGTGAGTACGGACTGATAGTCACAAAGATTATCAGCATCACAAGTGGCCATGCGAGAAATCACATAGTCATTTGAGATTGCTGAGCCAAGTTTAGGGTTTCTTA
>NZ_NEJM01000023.1:0-51229 GCF_002113725.1 Pseudomonas sp. B23(2017)
ACAGCTACAACGGCTATGAAACGCCAGTAGCCATGGAGGAAAAGCTCAAGGCAGCGGCATGAACCTTAACCGGTGTCCAAAATTACTTGACCAGATCAAGGCCGCTCCTACAGGGACCGCGTTAAATTCAAGCGCTGTGGTGAGGCCGGCACATGTAACGGCAATCTCATCCACAACCGCAGCCCGCGTTTGCCATTCTGCGCCCACAAGGTGCCACCCTGGCGCTGGATGGCACTGCGGGCAATGCTCAGCCCCAGGCCGAAACCGCCATCCCCGGGCCGCGAACCGTCCAGCCGCGAGAACGGTGCAAAGATCCGCTCCAGGTCTTCTTCAGCCACGCCACCGCCTTCGTCTTCCAGCCACAACCACCAATACCCGCCTTCACGCTGCCCACCGAGGCGCACCACACCATCGGCCGGCGAATGACGAATGGCATTGCGCAACAGGTTCTCCAGCGCCTGGGCCAGGTGGTTCAGGTTGCCCTGCACCCAGCAGTCGGCCGGTACTTCGCAGCGCAGCCGCGCCAGCGACCAGCCGCTTTCATAGCTGGCATTCTCGGCCAGCAGCTCCCACAGAGCCTGCACCTCGATCGGCTCCAGGTTCATCGGCGCACGTTCGGCGTCCTGCCAGGCCAGTTGCAGGGTGTCCTCGACCAGCTGCTGCATGCAGTCCACCTCCCGCGTCAGGCGTTCACGCAGGCGCTGCAGGTCGGTTTCGCCATCGCAGGCCACCCGCAGCCGGCTGAGTGGCGTACGCATTTCGTGGGACAGGTCACGCAACAACTGCTGCTGCATGGCTACCGTACCCTGCAGCCGCTCAGCCATCTGGTCGAAGGCCCGGGCCAGTTCGCCCAACTCGTCATGCCGGGCGATGGTGCGTGGGTCGAGGCGAGCCGACAACTGGTCGGCGCGCCAGGCATTGGCCTGCTCGCGCAACTGGTTCAACGGCACGATCAGCATGCGGTAAAGGCCCACGCACAACAGCAGGGTGAACAGGCCGGGGATGATGCCGTTGGTGACGATGCGCCACAGCATCCGATACTGCCCGGGGTTGAAGCGCTGCGGCAGTTCGATCACCAGCAGGCCCTGCTCCGGAGCCCCCGGGAACGGTATGCGCAGCCACGGCTGCTCGACGCTGCGCCGGCTCATCGGCCAGTCGACACCGCGCAGGCGGGTCAGCCGCTGCATGATCTGCGGGTCGAGGCTGGCGCTGTCCAGCGGCCGCAGGTTGAGGTCGAGCACGCCAACCCAGCCGCGTTCGCGCTGGTGCATCGCCGCCACCCAACGGTCCAGCCCTGCCCGCCCACTACTGCGCCAGGCCTGCTCGGCCTCGGCAGCGTAGCCACGCAAGGCCTGCCGCGCCGGTTCCGAGAGGAAGGCGTTCTGGGTTTCCATGTGTCGGCCCCAGGTGTAGCTGAGGCCGATCATCAGCAGGCAGAAGCCCACCAGCAGGATCGCCAGCTTCCAGAACAGCGAGTGGCGGTCGAGCATGGGTCACTCCGCCTCGCTGGCGCTGAGTACGTAGCCTTTGCCCCACACGGTGCGGATCTGCCGTTCGTGATAGCCGATGCCCTTGAGCTTGCGACGGATCTGGCTGACGTGCATGTCCAGGCTGCGGTCATGCCGCGAATAGCCCCGCTGCAGCACTTGCTGGTAGAGGAACGGCTTGCTCAGTACTTCGTCGAGGTTGCGGTTGAGGATGTCGAGCAGCCGGTATTCGCTGGGAGTCAGGCCGGCCAGGCGACCCTCCAGGCGCACGTCATACAGCGCCTCGTCGTATTGCAGTTCGCCGCTGCCGGCACGCGCCTGCGGGGCTTGATGGCGCCGCTCGAGGGCGACGCGGCGCAGGATGGCCTCGATGCGTACCTGCAGCTCGGCCATGCTGAACGGCTTGGGCAGGTAGTCGTCGGCACCGCGCTGGAAACCGCTGATGCGGTCGGCCTCGGCGCCCAGCGCCGACATCAGGATCACCGGCGTGGCGCTGCGCTTGCGCAACTGCGCAAGGGCATCCAGGCCGTTGAGCCCGGGCAGCAGGATGTCCATGAGCACCACGTCGAAAGCCTGGCGCCCCGCCGTTTCCAGGCCCTCCAGGCCATTGCGGCACCAGGTCACCTGGAAGCCGCCGCGCTGCAGCTCTTCGTGCAGGTAGGCACCGAGGACCGGATCATCCTCGATGGCGAGGATATTGGAGTTGTGAATAGCTACAGGATTCATTGGCAACTGCCATGCATTCTCAATTGCGCAATTATTGAGTATCCAGCGCCCGCCAGGCAACCGCCCTGCGACCAATGCCCCTGCAAGGGCGCAAAACACGTACTAAAGAGGTGCAATAGCGCGGCAGGCGGAGTAACTTCCCGGCTTGGCCGTCATCGCTTGACGGCGTCCAGGCACATGACAGGAGGCGAGTGTGCTCGATCGCTTGGGAATCCGCAGCCGGGTCCTGCTGCTGGCCCTGCTGCCGGCCGGCCTGATGGCCCTGGTGCTGGGTAGTTACTTCACCTGGCTGCAACAGAACGACCTGCGCACCCAGCTGCTGCAACGCGGCAAGATGATCGCCGAGCAACTGGCGCCGCTGGCCGCGCCCGCCATGGCCAAGCTGGCACCGGCGCAACTTGAGCGCATTGCCGCACAAACCCTGGAGCAGGCCGATGTGCGCGCGGTCGCCTTCCTGGCCCCGGACCGCACGCGCCTGGCCCACGCCGGCCCGAGCATGCTCAACCAGCCACCCAGCGGCGGCACCGGCACCCAGCTGCTGCAGCGCAGCGGCAATGACGCCACACGCTACCTGATGCCGGTGTTCGGCCACCATCGCGACCTGGCCACCGATGCCGTGCCGGCCGAATCCGAACGCCTGCTGGGCTGGGTCGAGATCGAGCTGTCCCACGACGGCACCCTGCTGCGCGGCTACCGCAACCTGTTCACCAGCCTGCTGCTGATCCTCGCCTGCCTGGTGCTCAGCGGCCTGCTGGCACTGCGCATGAGCCGCACCATCAACGACCCGATCAAGCGCATCAAGCACGCGGTCAACCAGCTCAAGGACGGCCACCTCGAGGAACGCCTGCCGGCCATGGGCAGCCATGAGCTGGACGAGCTGGCGCGCGGCATCAACCGCATGGCCGAAACCCTGCACAACGCCCACGAAGAGCTGCAGCACAGCATCGACCAGGCCACCGAGGACGTGCGCCAGAATCTGGAAACGATCGAGATCCAGAACATCGAGCTGGACATGGCGCGCAAGGAAGCCCTGGAAGCCAGCCGCATCAAGTCGGAATTCCTGGCCAACATGAGCCACGAAATCCGCACCCCGCTCAACGGTATCCTCGGTTTCACCCACCTGCTGCAGAAAAGCGAGCTGACACCGCGCCAGCTGGACTACCTGAGCACTATCGAGAAGTCCGCCGACAACCTGCTGGGGATCATCAACGAGATCCTCGACTTCTCCAAGATCGAGGCCGGCAAGCTGGTGCTCGACAGCATCCCCTTCAACCTGCGCGACCTGATCCAGGACACCCTGACCATCCTCGCCCCGGCCGCCCACGCCAAGCAGCTGGAGCTGCTCAGCCTGATCTACCGCGATACCCCGTCGTCGCTGATCGGCGACCCGTTGCGGCTCAAGCAGATCCTTACCAACCTGGTCAGCAACGCCATCAAGTTCACCCGCGAAGGCACCATCGTCGTGCGCGCCATGCTCGAAGACGAGCACGAAGACAGTGCGCAGCTGCGCATCAGCGTGCAGGACACCGGCATCGGCCTGTCGCCACAGGATGTGCGTACGCTGTTCCAGGCCTTCAGCCAGGCCGACAACTCGCTGGCCCGCCAGCCCGGCGGCACCGGCCTGGGGCTGGTGATTTCCAAGCGCCTGATCGAGCAGATGGGCGGCGAGATCGGCGTCGACAGCACCCCGGGCGAGGGTTCGCAGTTCTGGATCAGCCTCAACCTGCCCAAGGCCCACGATGGTGTCGAGGAGTTGCCGCTGCAACCGCTGCTGGGCCGCCGCGCAGCCATCGTCGACGGCCACGAGCTGGCGCGCCAGGCGTTGGAACACCAGTTGGAAGACTGCGGCCTCAGCGTCAGCCTGTTCGCCTCCTACGACCAGCTGCTGCAGGGTGTGCAGGCCGCCAGCCAGGCTGGCTTGCCGTTCGAGTTCGCCGTGCTCGGGGCCAACCTTGGCAACCTGTCGCCCGAGCAGCTGGGCCATTACCACCAGCAGCTCGAGCGCTACCATTGCCAGTGCGTGGTGCTGTGCCCGACCACCGAGCAGGCGCTGTACCATCCGTACCTGCCCAACGGCCATGGCCAGTTGCTGTCCAAGCCGACCTGCACACGCAAACTGCGCCGCCTGTTGCTGGAACTGGTGCAACCGCGCCGCCCGCAGGGCGAGGTGAACAGCGTCAACGGCCAGCGCCAGCCGAAGATCCTCTGCGTCGACGACAACCCCGCCAACCTGCTGCTGGTGCAGACCCTGCTCGAAGACCTGGGCGCCGAGGTGCTGGCCGTCGACAACGGCTATGCGGCGGTGCAGGCGGTGCAGGACGAGCCGTTCGACCTGGTGCTGATGGACGTGCAGATGCCCGGCATGGACGGCCGCGCCTGCACCGAGCAGATTCGCTTGTGGGAAAACACCCAAAGTGGCAACCCGCTGCCAATCGTCGCCCTCACCGCCCACGCCATGGCCAACGAGAAACGCGCGTTGCTGCACGGTGGCATGGACGACTACCTGACCAAGCCGATCAGCGAACGGCAGCTGGCCCAGGTGGTGATGAAATGGACCGGCCTGAGCCTGGGCGCGCCACAGCAGGAACGCCTGGCCGAGCAACTGGCCAACGGTGATGACCTGAAGGTGCTGGACCCCGAGGAAGGCCTGCGCCTGGCCGCCGGCAAGGCGGACCTGGCGGCGGATATGCTGAGCATGCTGCTGACCTCGCTGGAAGCCGACCGCGAAGCCATACGCGCTGCCCGCGAGGCCGACGACCGCAACGGCCTGATCGAACAGGTGCACCGCCTGAACGGCGCCTCGCGTTATTGCGGCGTGCCGCAGTTGCGGGCCGCGTGCCAGCGCAGCGAGACCTTGCTCAAGCAGGAAAACCCGCTGGCACAGCAGGCACTGGACGAACTGGATGCGGCAATCAACCGCTTGGCGGCGCAGGCCAGATTGAGCGCCTGACCTCACCGGCCCTATCGCCGGCAAGCCAGCTCCCACAGGAAATCACTGCTCTTGAAGGCCGTGTTGTACCTGTGGGAGCTGGCTTGCCGGCGATAGGGCCGGTCCAGGTCAACACCCCTTTCAACCCGCTGGCTACAATCCCCAGACCATTGCAAAGGAAGCCCCACCATGCGCGCCCTGTTGTTCAGCAGCCAGCACTACGACCAGGAAAGCTTCACCGGTGCCGCCAGCGGCACCACCCTGGACCTGCACTTCCAGCCTGCCCGCCTGACCCTCGACACCGCTGCCCTGGCCGATGGCTACGAGGTGGTATGCGCCTTCATCAATGACGAGCTCGACGCCCAGGTGCTGCAACGCCTGGCCGCAGGCGGCACGCGCCTGGTGGCCCTGCGTTCGGCCGGCTACAACCATGTCGACCTGGCCGCCGCCCAGCGCCTGGGCCTGACCGTAGTGCGAGTGCCGGCCTACTCGCCGCACGCCGTGGCCGAACACGCCGTGGCGCTGATCCTGGCCCTGAATCGGCGCTTGCACCGGGCCTACAACCGCACCCGCGAGGGTGACTTCACCCTGCACGGGCTGACCGGCTTCGACCTGCACGGCAAGACCGTCGGCGTGGTCGGTACCGGCCAGATCGGCACCGCCTTTGCCCGCATCATGGCCGGTTTCGGCTGCCAGTTGCTGGCCTATGACCCTTACCCCAACCCCGAGCTGCTGGCCTTGGGTGCGCGCTACCTGCCATTGCCCGAGCTGCTGCGCGAAGCCCGCGTCATCAGCCTGCACTGCCCGCTGACCGAGCACACCCGGCACCTTATCAATGCACAAAGCCTGGCCCAGTTGCAGCCCGGCGCCATGCTGATCAACACCGGCCGCGGCGCGCTGGTCGACACCCCGGCGCTGATCGACGCGCTGAAGAGCGGCCAGCTCGGCTACCTGGGCCTGGACGTCTACGAAGAAGAAGCCCAGCTGTTCTTCGAAGACCGCTCCGACCTGCCGCTGCAGGACGACGTACTGGCCCGCCTGCTGACCTTCCCCAACGTGATCATCACTGCCCACCAGGCGTTCCTTACCCGCGAGGCACTGGATGCCATCGCCGCGACCACGCTGGACAACATCAACCGCTGGGCGGCAGGCAATCCACAGAATCTGGTGATGGGTTAGTGCTAGGATACGCGGCATTTCTGGAGGACCCATGGTCGAGCACGATTTCCGCTACACCCTTTTCAACCCGCAACACACCCTGATCGAGTGCCGCGCCCTGGTGCCGGGCCGCTATCAGGTCACCGGCAACGGCGGTTCGATGCACAAAGGCGACACCCTGCTGGTCACCCTCAAGGGCAGCAAGGACTTGTCCATGCGCCTGACAGTGGAGAGCGTGCGCCACCTGATCAATCCACGCGGCCAGTGGGTTGCCGTGGCCAGCGGCCCGGTGTTCAACGAGCTGGAAATCCTCACCTGGCAGGTTGCGTGCGACAGCTGCGACGCCGTGCTGGACTTCGAGTTCGCGGTGGACGCCAAGCTGGGCAAGAAAGCCCGCCAGCCTGCCGCCAGCGCGCGCGTTGCCGAGCTGGGCTGGGCCAGCCGTGGTGAAAAACACCTGTGCCCGCGTTGCCAGGAGAGCGCCGAGTGAAGAATCTGCTGACCGGCGTGCTGATTGCCACCGGCCTGCTCGGCTGCGCCGCGGAACCTTCCAAGCTGCAGCAGGAGCGCAGCTACGTGCTGGAGTGGATTGGCGAACGGCCGCTGATCGACTACAGCCACCTGACCCTGACCTTGGCCAGCGATGGCCGTGCCTATGGCAACGGCGGCTGCAACCACTGGTTTGCGCCGTACACACTGGACGGCGAGCACCTGAGCTTCGGCAAGGTCGGCAAGACCCGCAAGCTCTGCGCACCGGCGTTGATGGAGCAGGAAAAGCGCTTCCTGCAGGCGCTGGAAACAGTGCAGCGCTGGGATGTGTCGCCTATCGAGCAGATGCGTTTCTGGCCGGCCGAAGGCAAGCCGCTGCGCTTCTGGCCCGAGGAAGGCTGAATATTGCCGGGGCCGCTTTGCGGCCCATCGCGACACAAGGCCGCTCCTACAGGGGGATGCGATCTCCTGTAGGAGCGGCCTTGTGTCGCGATGGGCTGCAAAGCAGCCCCCCAAATGCATCAGGCGCCCTTCAGGGCCTTGATCTTGGCCTGCAGCCCTTCCAGGGTCTGCTCGCCCATCAGCTGTTCCCGAACCTTGCCCTTGTCATCGATGATGTAGGTCACCGGCAATGCCTCGCTACGTGGCAGGTCATAGCGCTCGGCCGGGTCCTGCGCCAACACGGTGAAAGCGATGCCCAAGGTTTCGGCAGCCTGCTTCAGCTCCTGCCCCTGCAAGCCATCGAAGTTCACCCCCACCACCTTGATCCCGTCGGCCGCCCACTGCGTGGATGCCGCGTTCAGTTCAGGGATTTCGGTACGGCACGGCCCGCACCATTCGGCCCAGTAGTTGAGCACCAGCCAGTGCCCGTCGATCTGTTCGGCCTTAACCGTATTACCGTGTTGGTCCACGCCATAATCGGCACCGCAACCACCGAGCAACAGGCTCGCGGTGATGGCCAGTACTGCTGCCAGACGCCTTGCCATGGGTCAATCCTTCTCGAGTTTTAAAGCAAATTGGTCAGTCGCTGCGGTTAGAATAGCCGCCACACCCTGCTGGATGCGACCCGACATGACCGACCTCACGCTCTATCATAACCCGCGCTGCTCGAAATCCCGCGGCGCCCTGGAACTGCTCGAAGCTCGCGGCCTGGCGCCGACCATCGTGCGCTACCTCGAGACCCCGCCCGACGCTGCCACCCTGAAGGCCCTGCTCGGCAAGCTGGGCATCGCCCCGCGCCAGCTGCTGCGTACCGGCGAGGACGAGTACAAGGAGCTGAACCTGGCCGACCCGGCGCTGACCGACGCACAACTGATCGAGGCCATGGCCCGGTACCCCAAGCTGATCGAGCGGCCGATCCTGGTCGTCGGTGACAAGGCCGTGGTCGGCCGACCGCCCGAGAAAGTACTGGAGATCCTGCCGTGAGCCAGCCCTACATCCTGGTGCTGTATTACAGCCGCCATGGTTCGACCAGCGAGATGGCCCGGCACATCGCCCGCGGCATCGAGCTGGCCGGCATGGAAGCCCGCCTGCGCACGGTGCCGGCGATTTCCACCGAGTGCGAAGCAGTGGCCCCGGACATCCCGGCCAGTGGCGCGCTGTACGCCACCCTGGACGACCTGCGCCACTGCGCCGGCCTGGTACTGGGCAGCCCGACCCGCTTCGGCAACATGGCAGCGCCGCTCAAGTACTTCCTGGATGGCACCAGCAGCCTGTGGCTGGGTGGTGAACTGGTCGGCAAGCCGGCGGGCGTTTTCACCTCAACCGCCAGCCTGCATGGCGGGCAGGAAACCACCCTGCTGTCGATGATGCTGCCACTGATGCACCACGGCATGCTGGTAATGGGCCTGCCGTACAGCGAATCGGCACTGCTCGAGACCCGCGGCGGCGGCACCCCGTATGGCGCCAGCCATCATGCTGGCGCCGACGGCAAGCGCGAGCTCGACCAGCACGAGATAACCCTGTGCCGCGCCCTTGGCCAACGCCTGGCGACCACCGCCAAGGCCCTGGAGGCCGCACGTGGCTAAAAAGCCCAAGGTATTGCCGGCGCTGGAATGGCTGGCACCGCGTCTGCGCCTGACTCGGGCGTTGAGCCTGGCGTTCTTCTTTGGCCTGATTGCCCTGCTGCTGGTGAACAACCTGTGGTTCGCCAACCTGCACGGGGCGCGAGTCGAGGTAATCCTGGCGATCGAACTGGTGCCGTTGCTGCTGTTGCTGCCGGGCATGCTGACGGGCAGCGCCCGGGCACATGCCTGGACCTGCTTCGTGGTGAATATCTATTTCATCAAGGGCGTGCTGGCGGCGTTCGACCCGGCACGGGCGGTATTTGGCTGGGTTGAAGTGCTGGTGAGCCTGGGGCTGTTCATTGCCGGGCTGCTGTATGTGCGCTGGAAGTTCCAGCACGAGCGGCGCATGGCCGGCGAAGGGCGTTAGATTCTTCGCGGGCTTGCCCGCTCCCACAGGGTTCGCGCCACACTTGAGGTCGGCGCTGTACCTGTGGGAGCGGGCATGCCCGCGAAGGGGCCAACACAAATCTCAATGGTTGACGGTATGCGCCAGCATCACCGACAACTGGCACAGCGGCCGCCCACTCTCGGCATGCCACTGGTTGAACGCCTGCTGCACCAAGGCCAGGTCCCGCTGGCTGGTCGGCGGTTTGTCGATCACCTTCTGCGCAATCAACGCCGCAGCCATGTCATCGGTAGGGATGAACGTGTCCTTGCCGACCATGCGCAAGAAGCGCGGTGCCGACAACCCGCCCAGCTGGTTGCCGTGCTTGGCCAGGTACTTCCACAAACCGACGATGTCAGTCACCGGCCAGTCGGCGATGAAGGCGCCGAAACTGCCCTTCTCCTTGGCCACGTCAAGAACCATCTGCGCATTGCGCGGCACGCTCTTGAGCTTGCCCAGGTGGCGGATGATGCGCTCGTCGTGCATCAGCCGCTCGAGGTGCTCGGCGCCCATCAATACCACTTTCTCCGGGTCGAAGCCGAAGAACACCTGCTCGAACGCCGGCCACTTGGCATCCACCAGGCTGTGCTTGAGCCCGGCGCGAAACACGCGCAGGGCCAAGGTCGACAGGTAACGGTCGTCGCTGATATCACGCAGTTGCGCCGGTGTGCGCGGCTGCGGCAGGAAGGCCTCCAGGGCCTGGGCCGAGCCGAAGCGGTTCAGGCAGTACTCGTGCAACCACTGGTAATCGCGCATGGGCTCAGATGTTCAGCACGTCAAGGAAACGCGGGGTAGCGTTTTCGTCGATCTTCAGGCTGGTGAAGTCGAACAGGTTACGGTCAGCCAGCTGCGACGGTGCCACGTTCTGCAGGGCGCGGAAGATGCTCTCGGTACGCCCCGGGTGCTTGCGCTCCCACTCCACCAGCATGTCCTTGACCACCTGGCGCTGCAGGTTTTCCTGCGAACCGCACAGGTTGCACGGGATGATCGGGAATTCCTTCATGTCCGAGTAGGCCTGGATATCCTTCTCGCTGCAGTAGGCCAGCGGGCGGATCACCACGTTGCGGCCATCGTCGGCGCGCAGCTTCGGCGGCATGCCCTTGAGCGCGCCGTTGAAGAACATGTTGAGGAAGAAGGTTTCGACGATATCGTCGCGGTGGTGTCCCAGCGCCATCTTGGTCGCGCCGATTTCGTCGGCGAAGGTGTACAGGGTGCCACGGCGCAGGCGCGAACACAGCGAGCAGGTGGTCTTGCCCTCGGGGACCAGCTCCTTGACCACCGAGTAGGTGTCCTTCTCGACGATGTGGTACTCGACGCCCAGTTCCTTGAGGTAGGCCGGCAGCACATGCTCGGGGAAACCCGGCTGCTTCTGATCCATGTTCACCGCGACGATCTCGAACTTGATCGGTGCCACCTTCTGCAGGTGCAACAGAACGTCGAGCATGGTGTAGCTGTCCTTGCCGCCGGACAGGCAGACCATGACCTTGTCGCCATCCTCGATCATGTTGTAGTCGGTGATGGCTTCGCCGGCGAGACGACGCAGGCGTTTTTGCAGTTTGTTCTGGTTGACCGAGAGGGTGCCCATAGCGCTTGGATCCGCGAGGTGTGACAAAAGCCGGCTATTTTACGCACAAACGCGGCGGCGCTGTAGGCATTCCGATAAAGACTTCATTGTAATCAACAGCGCGCCTTACAGCGCAATTTGCTCTAAAAAGCTCGGTTTATGCAGGTAACCGCTTCCTATACTGCGACATAAGGCCACATTACCGCTTGCTTCGGTGTTCGGGCCTCGGGCCGCTTGCGCTCCATCTGGGGGGCGTTTGGCAACATTGAGAGGAGTGATCGGCATGATTCATCACGTTGTGGGGCTGTTTACCCATCCCGACCAGGAATGGCGGGAAATTCGTGGCGAAGAAGAAACCATCAGCCACATGTACCTGACGCACACCCTGATCCTGGCTGCGATCCCCGCCATTTCGGCGTTCATCGGTACCACCCAGGTCGGCTGGGTGATCGGCGACCGGCCAGCGGTGATGCTGACCATGGAAAGCGCCATTTGGATGAGCATCATGTCGTACCTGGCGATGCTTGCCGGGGTAGCGGTAATGGGGGCGTTCATCCACTGGATGGCTCGCACCTACGATGCCAACCCGTCCATGGCACAGTGCATCGCCTTTGCCACCTACACCGCCACCCCGTTGTTCATCGGCGGCCTGGCGGCGCTGTACCCGCACCTGTGGCTGGGCATGCTGATTGGCACCGCCGCCATCTGCTACACGGTGTACCTGCTGTACGTCGGCTTGCCGACGTTCATGAACATACCGTCCGACGAAGGCTTCCTGTTCTCAAGCTCGGTGCTGGCGGTGGGCCTTGTGGTACTGGTGGCGATCATGGCCGCCACGGTGATCATCTGGGGACTGGGCGTGGGGCCCGTCTACACCAACTAGAACAGACTCGACCAACACTGGGGCATCAACCTGGGGCCGCCGCAAGGCGGCCTCTGGCTGTGCGCTGACCGGTGGCTCGGCAGGCTGCCCGGGGTTGCGGCATAATGCCCGGTCAGGAGAACCACCCCGCCATGCCCGAGCTGCTCAGACAACGCGTCGAAACCTGTTACCAGCAAGCTGAAACCTTCTTCAAACGCCCCTTCCCGCGCCCGGAAGTCAGCTTCAAGCTGCGCGGGCAAAAAGCCGGTGTCGCCCACCTGCACGAGAACCTGCTGCGCTTCAACCTGCAGCTTTACCGCGAAAACCAGGAAGACTTCCTGCGCCAGACCGTGGCCCATGAAGTGGCGCACCTGGTGGCCCACCAGCTGTTCGGCGACCGCATCCAGGCCCATGGCGAGGAGTGGCAGCTGATCATGCGCGGGGTGTATGAACTGCCGCCCAACCGTTGCCACAACTACGAAGTGCAACGGCGCGTGGTGACCCGCTACATCTACCGCTGCCCGTGCCCGCAAAGCGACTTCCCGTTTACCGCGCAGCGGCACAAGCTGGTGCGCCAGGGGCGGCGCTACCTGTGCAAGCGGTGTCGGGAGATATTGGTGTATAGCGGCGAGACGCGCGTCGAATAGATTGTGTCTTGCCTGTTCCGGCCTCTTCGCGGGCAAGCCCGCGAAAGGGCCGGTACAGGCGATACATGAATCACAGGCACAAGAAAGGCGACCCAAGGGTCGCCTTCTTTGCATCAGCCTGCGCCTTACTTCTCGACGAAGGCACGCTCGATCAGGTAATCACCCGGCTCGCGCATGCGCGGGGAGATCTTCAGGCCGAAGCTGTCCAGCACTTCGCTGGTCTCGTCGAGCATGCTCGGGCTGCCGCAGATCATCGCGCGGTCGTCCTGCGGGTTGATCGGTGGCAGGCCGATGTCGCTGAACAGCTTGCCGCTGCGCATCAGGTCGGTCAGGCGGCCCTGATTCTCGAACGGTTCACGGGTCACGGTCGGGTAGTAGATCAGCTTGTCGCGAACCGACTCACCGAAGAATTCGTTCTGCGGCAGGTGCTCGGTGATGAACTCGCGGTAGGCCACTTCGTTCACGTAGCGCACGCCGTGCACCAGGATCACCTTCTCGAAGCGCTCGTAGGTTTCCGGGTCCTGGATGACACTCATGAACGGTGCCAGGCCAGTGCCGGTGCTCAGCAGGTACAGGTGCTTGCCCGGGTTCAGGTCGTCGAGTACCAGGGTACCGGTAGGCTTCTTGCTGATGATGATCTCGTCGCCTTCCTTCAGGTGCTGCAGCTGCGAGGTCAGCGGACCGTCCGGCACCTTGATGCTGAAGAACTCCAGGTGCTCTTCCCAGTTCGGCGAAGCGATGGAATAGGCGCGCATGAGCGGACGGCCGCTTTCTTGTTGCAGGCCGATCATCACGAACTGACCGTTCTCGAAGCGCAGGCCCGGGTCGCGGGTGCACTTGAAGCTGAACAGGGTGTCGTTCCAGTGGTGCACACTGAGGACACGTTCGTGGTTCATGTTGCTCATTTAATGGGGCTCCTGAAGAAAGACGCGGCGCGCGCAAGACGCGCAGTTGCGCGATAGTTTAGGGGCAGCGACAATATCTGTTAACTGGATTATCAAGATATGTGTTATCGGTTATATCGATATGCGATTTACACTTCGTCAGCTGCAAGTCTTCGTTGCCGTGGCCCAGCACCAGAGCGTTTCGCGCGCCGCCAGTGTGCTGGCCCTGTCGCAGTCGGCCGCCAGCACCTCGATCACCGAGCTTGAGCGCCAGTCCAGCTGCCAGCTGTTCGACCGCGCCGGCAAGCGCCTGAGCCTCAACGCCCTGGGCCAGCAACTGTTGCCGCAGGCCGTGGCCCTGCTCGACCAGGCCAAGGAAATCGAAGACCTGCTCAACGGCAAGTCCGGTTTCGGCTCGCTGGCGGTTGGTGCCACGCTGACCATCGGCAACTACCTGGCCACCCTGCTGATCGGCAGCTTCATGCAGGTGCACCCGGAAAGCCAGGTGAAGCTGCATGTGCAGAACACTGCGCATATCGTGCAACAGGTGGCGCATTACGAAATTGATCTGGGTCTGATCGAAGGCGATTGCAACCACCCGGACCTGGAAGTGCAGCCCTGGGTCGAGGACGAGCTGGTGGTGTTCTGCGCGCCGCAGCACCCGCTGGCCAAGCTGGGCCGCGCCGATGTACAGACCTTGTCCCAGGAAGCGTGGATCCTGCGCGAACAGGGCTCGGGCACGCGCCTGACCTTCGACCAGGCCATGCGCCACCACCGCACCAACCTCAACATCCGCCTGGAGCTGGAACACACCGAAGCGATCAAGCGCGCGGTGGAGTCGGGCCTGGGCATCGGCTGCATCTCGCGCCTGGCCCTGCGTGACGCCTTCCGCCGCGGCAGCCTGGTAGCGGTAGAAACCCCGGAGCTGGACCTGATGCGCCAGTTCTACTTCATCTGGCACAAACAGAAGTACCAGACCTCGGCCATGCGCGAATTTCTCGAACTGTGCCGCAACTTCACTGCGGGCTTCACCCGCAGTGACGAGATCGTGTTGCCACCAATCGCTTAAAGCAAGATCACACCCCACACCAGCGCCACCATGGTCAGTGCCACCAGTTGCGCGGCGCTGCCCATGTCCTTGGCGTTTTTCGACAGCGGGTGGCGCTCCAGCGAAATGCGGTCGATGGCTGCTTCCACCGCCGAATTGAACAGTTCGACGATCAGGCCCAACAGGCACACGGCGATCATGATCGCCCGCTCCGCACGGCTGACCGGCAGCCAGAAGGCGACCGGGACCAACAGCACGTTGAGCAGCACCAGCTGGCGGAACGCGGCCTCGCCCTTGAAGGCGGCACGCAGGCCGTCCAGCGAATAGCCGGCGGCGTTGAGGATACGTTTGAGGCCGGTCTGGCCCTTGAATGGCGATGTCATGTGAGTCACTTCACAACGGAAAGGCCAGCAGACTAGACCGGCACGGGTCAAAAAAGCGTGAAGCCACGCGCACTCAGCTGCTGGCAACCGATTCAAGTTGTTGCAGCAACAACGCCGCCTGGGTGCGAGTACGCACACCCAGCTTGCGGAAGATCGCGGTCACGTGGGCCTTGATGGTCGCTTCCGACACGTTCAGCTCATAGGCGATCTGCTTGTTCAGCAAGCCTTCGCAGACCATGGTCAGCACGCGGAACTGCTGCGGCGTGAGGCTGGCAAGGCCTTCGCTGGCGGCCTTGGCCTCGGCCGAGACATCGACCTTTTCGAACGCCTGCGGCGGCCACCAGACCTCGCCGTCGAGCACCTTGCGCACCGCATCCTGGATCACTTCCAGGGTGCTGGACTTGGGAATGAAGCCACTGGCGCCGAACTCGCGGGACTTGACCACCACTGCGGCCTCTTCCTGCGCCGATACCATCACCACGGGGATCTGCGGGTATTGCCCGCGCAGCAGCACCAGCCCGGAAAAACCGTAGGCACCCGGCATGTTCAAGTCCAGCAACACCAGGTCCCAGTCGGCTTTTTCGCTCAGACGGGTTTCCAGTTCGGCAATGCTGGCGACTTCAACCAGGCGTACATCCGGGCCCAGGCCGAGGGTAACGGCCTGGCGCAAGGCGCCACGGAACAGCGGGTGGTCATCGGCAATCAGGATTTCGTAAGTGGCCATCGATCTGGGGATCCTGTTCTGTGTCGGGCACTCGGGTAAGGGTCATTATGAACCAAAGCAGGGGTTGTGCCCCTTGGACTATAGGAAGGTATGCAAACGCTGGTGGGTGTCGTCCTGCTCGTCCAGCGGCAGGCGCCGCTTGCCGCTCAGGTAATGCAGGCTGAATACGTCCAGGTAGGCGTCCAGCGCCTGCGAGGCCTGGGTATCGCCGGCCAGGTCCAGGCACATGGCAGCGACTTCCGCGGTGCAGAAGTGGTCGTCGCGCTTGGAGCGGCGCAGGCGGTAGCGGGACATCTGCTCGGCCTGCAGGCTCAACACCGGGAAGCGGTCAAGGTACGGGCTTTTGCGGAACATCTTGCGCGCTTCGGTCCAGGTGGCATCCAGCAGGATGAACAGCGGGCGCTTGCCCGGCTCGCGTACTACCTCGCTGACCACCCGCTCCTGGGCAACGAATTCGCCAGGGAAGACGATGTAGGGCTGCCAACGCGGATCGCCCAGCAACGCCAGCAAGCGTTCGTCGACCGAAGTGCGCAGCCAGCCGAAGGCCGAGGTGTCCTCGATCAGGTCGGCGATCAGCCAGCCGGTATTGGTGGGCTTCAGCGGCTCGGTGTCATGCATCAGCAGGCACACGCCGGACTCGGCCTGCACCCGCGGCTTCCAGGCGCACAGGCAATGAGTGGCGATGACCCGGCAATCGGGGCAGCGCTCGGCACGCGAACCACGGGCGATGAAGGGCTTGTTGCTGCGGGCCAGGCGTTCGGCGCGCAGGCGCGCTACCGCATGGCTCATGCCGGCAGGCCTCTGGACAGGTTGGGAATGGACACAAGGATGACTCGGAAAAAACTAAGGGCGCCAGTCTACCAGAACAGGGGGCAATTGCTGTGCAGGTGGCGGCGCGGTCCTTATAATCGCTGTTTTTACCGTACCCCAAGCCGCGCGCCTGCGCGATTTTCAGGGAACGCCGTCGACCCGCGCATGTCAAAGCGCCAGTCATCGAACCAGGAGAGATTCATGCTGCGCCGTATCGTCCCCGCCCTGAGCCTGCTGCTCGTCCTGCCCCTGGCAGCCCAGGCGGCTTCCAAGCAGGAATACGACCTGAACAACACGCTGCAGAAGGTTGCCAAAGAGAGCAGTGTCGGCACCCCGCGAGCCATCAACGAGGACATCCTCGACCAGGGTTACACCGTGGAAGGCAAGGCACTGGTCAACCACCTGAGCGTGCGCCAGGAGCATGCCGAGCGCATGCAGGCCAACCCCGAACAGGTACGCAGCCAGCTGGGTGACAGCGTCTGCCGCAACAGCGGTTTCCGCAACCTGATGTCCAAAGGCGCGGTCATGGTCTACCGCTTCACGGTCTACAAGACCAACCAGCCGATCATGGACCAGGCGTTCGACAATGCCAGCTGCGTGGCCGGCAACCAGAAGAAGTAACCAACTTCGATCGCTACGCCTTCTCGTCTTCACGGGCGCGCCAGCGCCCTTCAGCGGCATCGGCGCGCATCTCTGCCAGCAGCGCCTGCAGGTAGCGCGACTGGCATTCCAGCCCCGACAGCCTGCGCCGGCACTCGGCTTCCAGGCTCAGGTGATGCACCTGGGCCGCATTCTCCAGCTGCTGGTAAAGCTGCCGGTCCACTTCGATGATCAAGCGATGCATACCGCCACCTCCTGCATCGACACGTTTCGCTTTACCCAGTTAACCAAACCCGCATCCCCCGTGGCTGCATGCCGACGGGCGGCTGTGCCGAACCCTCCGGCACAATTGAGCGCAAGGGTCTAGATTGAGGTCAGAGGTATTGGTGCAGAAGGAGACGTTGCATGCCTTACCAATCGAGTGAACTGCTGTTCAGCCACTTCCGCGACAACAACATCGACCTGAGCAACATCGACGCACAACTGCAACTGGTGGCACCGAACAGCCCCAACCTGCCGCTGTACCGCGACATGATGCTGACCATCCTGCGCATGGCCCATGACGACACCGACCGCTGGAGCGCGAAGATCACCCTGCAGGCCCTGCGCGAACTGGACCATTCGTTCCGCACCCTGGAACGCTACAAGGGCCGGCGCAAGGTGACCGTGTTCGGCTCGGCGCGCACTCCGCTGGAGCACCCGATGTACGCCCTGGCCCGCGAACTGGGCGCAACCCTGGCACGCTCCGACCTGATGGTCATCACCGGTGCCGGCGGCGGCATCATGGCAGCTGCCCACGAAGGCGCCGGCAGCGACCACAGCCTGGGGTTCAACATCACCCTGCCCTTCGAACAACACGCCAACCCCACGGTGGACGGCACCGACAAGCTGCTGCCGTTCCATTTCTTCTTCATCCGCAAGCTGTTCTTCGTCAAGGAGGCCGATGCCCTGGTGCTGTGCCCGGGTGGTTTCGGCACTCTGGATGAAGCGCTGGAGGTGCTGACCCTGATCCAGACCGGCAAGAGCCCGCTGGTACCGGTGGTGCTGCTGGATTCGCCAGGTGGCAGCTTCTGGCGCGACTGCCTGGACTTCATCAGCCGCCAACTGGAGGAAAACCGCTACATCCTGCCCAGCGACCTGAAACTGCTGCGCCTGGTGCACAGCGCTGACGAGGCAGTGGAAGAAATCAACCAGTTCTACAGCAACTACCACTCCAGCCGCTGGCTGAAGAGCCAGTTCGTGATCCGCATGCATCACCCGCTCAGCGAGGCGGCGCTGTATGACATCCAGGAAGGCTTTGCCGACTTGCGCCTGAGTGGCAAGTATCACCAGCAACCTGACAGCAGTGCCGAGCACGAAGTGGGCAACTTCAGCCACCTGACCCGTTTGTCATTTGCCTTCAATGGCCGGGACCAGGGCAGGTTGCGCGAGCTGGTGGACTTCATCAACCTGCCGGAGAACTGGGCCAAGCCGCAGCCCATGCATACCACACAGCGGGCCAGGGAGGCGTTGAAGGTCAGTTGATTGTCGAACAAATTCCCAAAGCGCCGCGCAACCTGTGGGAGCGGCGGTGCCGGTACTCGCGGGTAAACCCTAATGCCGGTCAGATAACGTTTGCCGGCTGGATTGGGGCTGCTTTGCAGCCCTTCGCGGGCTTGCCCGCTCCCACAGGGACCGCGCATTTTCTGAACCTTGCACCAAACCTGTGGGAGCGGGCAAGCCCGCGAAGGGCCGCAAAGCGGCCCCAGTCTTCAGTAGTCGTCGATATCACGCCCACTGAGCAGGCGGCCGATCATGTCCATGGGGAAACCCCGGTAAGCCAGAAACCGGGTCTGCTGGGCACGGCTGCGGGGGTCTTGCGGGCGCTGACCAGCAAACTTGCGCTGCCATACGTCACGCATGCGCTCGCCCCAATCCACCTCGCTCTCGCGTAGCGCCTGCTCGATATCAGCACGTGCCAAACCGCGCTGGCCTAGCTCTTCGCGAATACGCGCAGGGCCGTAGCCGGAGCTGGAACGGTATCGGATGAAACTTTCGAGGTAACGGGCTTCGCTAAGCAGCCCTTCTTCGGCGAGCCGGTCGAGTTCAGGCTCGATCAGCTCGTCCGAAGCGCCGCGCTGACGCAACTTGCGCGTCAGCTCGACGCGACCGTGCTCACGTCGCGCGAGCAGGTCCATGGCTGTCCGCCGAATGGCGACGGGGGTGTCGAGTACGGCGGACATGTTCGGCTATCTACCGCGCAATCAATAACCGGCGTCAGCGTCGGCCATGTCATCGGCATCGGCTTCGGCAGCAGCAGCCTTACCAGCAGCCGCAACAGCACCAGAGGTCAGCAGCTTCTCGCGAATCTGCTTCTCGATCTCGGCACCAATAGCCGGGTTCTCAGCCAGGTACTTGGCAGCGTTTGCCTTACCTTGACCGATCTTGTTGCCCTGGTAGGCGTACCAGGCACCGGACTTCTCGACCAGGCCTTGGGAAACACCCAGGTCAATGATCTCGCCGTTACGGTAGATACCCTTGCCGTAGAGGATCTGGAACTCGGCCTGACGGAATGGCGGCGAAACCTTGTTCTTGACGATCTTGACGCGGGTTTCGCTACCGACCACCTCGTCGCCTTCCTTGACCGCGCCGGTACGGCGGATATCCAGACGCACCGAGGCGTAGAACTTCAGGGCGTTACCACCGGTGGTGGTTTCCGGGCTGCCGAACATCACGCCAATCTTCATACGGATCTGGTTGATGAAGATGACCAGGCAGTTGGCGTTCTTGATGTTACCGGTGATCTTGCGCAGCGCCTGGGACATCAGGCGCGCCTGCAGGCCCACGTGCATGTCGCCCATCTCGCCTTCGATCTCGGCCTTCGGTACCAGAGCAGCCACGGAGTCGACGATGATCACGTCAACAGCGTTGGAACGCACCAGCATGTCGGTGATTTCCAGGGCCTGTTCGCCGGTGTCCGGCTGCGATACCAGCAGGTCGTCGACGTTGACGCCCAGCTTGCCGGCGTACTCGGGGTCGAGGGCGTGTTCGGCGTCGACGAAGGCGCAGGTGGCGCCGTTTTTCTGGGCTTCGGCGATGACCGACAGGGTCAGCGTGGTCTTACCCGACGATTCCGGGCCGTAGATCTCGACGATACGGCCTTTTGGCAGGCCGCCGATGCCCAGGGCGATGTCCAGGCCCAGCGAGCCGGTGGAGATGGCAGGGATAGCCTGGCGCTCGTGGTCGCCCATGCGCATGACGGCGCCCTTGCCGAATTGGCGTTCGATCTGACCCAGGGCCGCAGCCAAGGCGCGCTTCTTGTTGTCGTCCATTGAAATCCTCACGTGTTCGACTTGGCCCTGACGGCCGGAATACCTGTATAAGTAGCCAGTATTATTCCACAGGCAAGCGCCCGCGCAAACCCCTGTCGTCGATTTACTCGGCACCAAGCTGTAACAAGCCGTCTAACGCGGCGATCACCGTCTGTCGGCGCACCGCCTCGCGGTCGCCGTCAAACTGGCGCCGCTTGCTGAACACATGGTTGCCGTCGCCCCAGGCCAGCCACACGGTGCCCACCGGTTTGGCCGGCGAACCACCGTCCGGCCCGGCCACGCCGCTCACCGCCACGGCAAAGCGCGCGCCGCTGGCGGCCTGGGCGCCGCGGACCATGGCTTCGACCACTTCCTGGCTGACCGCGCCAACCTGGCCGAACAACGCCGCGGGCACTCCCAACTGAAGGGTTTTCTGGGTGTTGGAATAGGTCACGTACCCAGCCTCGAACCAGGCCGAGCTGCCGGGCACGCGGGTGATGGCCTCGGCGATGCCGCCACCGGTGCAGGATTCGGCGGTGGTCACCTGCGCGTTGAAACGGCGCAGGTGTTCACCCAGGCGGGTGGCAAGCGTGGTGATCGGGTCCATGTCGGGCTCCTTGAAGGCTGCCCTCTACCCTAGCATTTCAGGGATGGGGAATGGGCGTCTGGCGGCGTGCTGGGCATGAGGATGTTCGCCTCTGGATTTTTGCCGCCTGAAGCCCACACCAATCAGAAATTCAGCCGAAGCACGGTCCGCCAGATGTTCTTCATCGGTGAACGACGATGCTTGGCCCAGTTGCGCTCCCACCACTCATCCTCGTTGCGCACCACCTGTTCCAGGTCGCTACCGGCCACGGCAGCGGCGTGCTGGCGGAACATCATGGGGAACACGCAGTGCTGGCGGATCCGGTGCTTGACCACCACATCCACCGGGGTGCCATCGTAGGGCGTCTCTGCCAGGATCCGGCAGCCCTCGCGCGACAGCACATAGGCATGCAGCGCCACTACCCGCCCGCGGGCGATGAACGGGAACCAGGTCAACCAGGTTCGCCCCATGGAATAGCCCAGGTGCAAGGCCTCGAAGGGCCGTTTCTGCATGAAGCGGTTTACCCAGCGCACCCGCGAAGGTTCGAACTCATAGGCCTTGGCATCGTCTTCGAAGATCAGGATTCGATCGAGGCCATTGTCCAGCGCATGACGGGCCAGTTGCTGATGGGACTCGTAGCAACCGCGCTTGGGGTCGCTGTTTTTCTCGACGACATGAAAGTGCACTTCGTTGTCGAGCTGTCGCCCGATGGTTTCGCTGAACAGCGTGCGCCGGTCAGCGCGGGTGTCGAGGGAAATACAAAAAACCGCATCTACATCAAAACGAATTGCGCTCACTGCACTAATCAACCTGTTGCAATAACTTTTTACCGGGCCGCGGGCCACCGCCAATGCGTCAGGCAAGCCATCCCTGATGGGCGAAGGCAGGCAATTCTCCATGGAGCCACCATGATGTCAACCTGCCTTCAGCGCATCCCTGTGCACTCGCCGGACTTGCAGGTACAGCCTGCCGGGTAGCCGTGTTAACCTATGCGGCTTGAAAATCCGGTGGGTCTCGGCGTCGCGCATGCAACACAGAACGCCCCAATTTGCCCCACAATATTGAGACCTACTTTCTAAGCCCTTGATGAATAAAGCAATTTCCGATTTCTCCGCACACACCCCGATGATGCAGCAGTACTGGAAGCTGAAGAACCAGCACCCGGACCAGCTGATGTTCTACCGCATGGGCGACTTCTACGAGATCTTCTACGAAGATGCGAAAAAAGCCGCAAAACTGCTGGACATCACCCTGACCGCGCGCGGTCAGTCGGCCGGCCAGTCCATCCCCATGTGCGGGATTCCGTTCCATTCGCTGGAAGGCTACCTGGCCAAGCTGGTCAAGCTCGGCGAATCGGTGGTGATCTGCGAGCAGATTGGCGACCCCGCCACCAGCAAGGGCCCGGTGGAACGCCAGGTGGTGCGCATCATCACCCCGGGTACGGTCAGCGACGAGGCCCTGCTCGACGAGCGTCGCGACAACCTGATTGCCGCGCTGCTCGGTGACGAGCGCCTGTTCGGCCTGGCCGTACTGGACATCACCAGTGGCAACTTCAGCGTCCAGGAGATCAAGGGCTGGGAAAACCTGCTGGCCGAGCTCGAGCGCCTGAACCCGGTCGAGCTGCTGATCCCCGACGACTGGCCGCGCGACCTGCCTGCCGAGAAACGCCCGGGCGCCCGTCGCCGTGCGCCATGGGACTTCGACCGCGACTCGGCGCGCAAGGCCCTGTGCCAGCAGTTCGCGACCAAGGACCTCAAGGGCTTTGGCTGCGACAAGCTGACCCTGGCCATCGGCGCCGCCGGTTGCCTGCTGATCTATGCCAAGGAAACCCAGCGCACCGCCCTGCCGCACCTGCGCAGCCTGCGCCACGAACGCCTGGACGACACGGTCATCCTCGACGGCGCCAGCCGCCGCAACCTGGAGCTGGACATCAACCTGGCCGGCGGCCGTGACAACACCCTGCAGTCGGTGATCGACCGCTGCCAGACCGCCATGGCCAGCCGATTGCTGAGCCGCTGGTTGAACCGCCCGTTGCGCGACCTCAAGGTGCTGCAGGCACGCCAGGACTCGATCCGCTGCCTGCTCGACGGCTACCGCTTCGAGAAGCTGCAGCCGCAGCTCAAGGAAATCGGCGATATCGAGCGGATTCTCGCCCGTATCGGCCTGCGCAACGCCCGCCCACGCGACCTGGCACGCCTGCGCGATGCCCTGGGCGCGCTGCCCGAGCTGCAGAACGCCATGGCCGAGCTGGAGGCGCCGCACCTGGCACGCCTGGCCGCCATTACCGGCACCTACCCCGAACTGGCCAGCCTGCTGGAACGGGCGATCATCGACAACCCGCCAGCGGTGATCCGCGATGGCGGCGTGCTCAAGGCCGGCTATGACAACGAACTGGACGAGCTGCTGGCGATCAGCGAGAACGCCGGCCAGTTCCTGATCGACCTGGAAGCCCGGGAAAAGGCCCGCACCGGCCTGGCCAACCTCAAGGTCGGCTACAACCGGGTGCATGGCTACTTCATCGAGCTGCCGACCAAACAGGCCGAGCAGGCCCCGGGCGACTACATCCGCCGCCAGACCCTGAAAGGCGCCGAGCGCTTCATCACCCCGGAGCTGAAGGCGTTCGAGGACAAGGCCCTGTCGGCCAAGAGCCGCGCCCTGGCCCGCGAAAAGATGCTCTACGACGCCCTGCTGGAAACCTTGATCAGCCACCTGGCACCGCTGCAGGACAGCGCCGCCGCCCTGGCCGAACTGGACGTGCTCAGCAACCTGGCCGAACGTGCACTGAACCTGGACCTGAACTGCCCGCACTTCGTCGACGAGCCGTGCCTGCGCATCGAGCAGGGCCGCCACCCTGTGGTGGAACAGGTATTGACCACGCCGTTCGTGGCCAACGACCTGGGCCTGGACAACAGCACACGCATGCTGATCATTACCGGCCCGAACATGGGCGGTAAGTCCACCTACATGCGCCAGACCGCCCTGATCGTGCTGCTGGCGCATATCGGCAGCTTCGTGCCGGCTGCCAGCTGCGAGCTGTCGCTGGTTGACCGCATCTTCACCCGCATCGGCTCCAGCGACGACCTGGCCGGCGGCCGCTCGACCTTCATGGTCGAGATGAGCGAAACCGCCAACATCCTGCACAACGCCACCGACCGCAGCCTGGTGCTGATGGACGAAGTGGGCCGTGGCACCAGTACCTTCGACGGCCTGTCGCTGGCCTGGGCCGCCGCCGAGCGCCTGGCCCAGCTGCGTGCCTACACGCTGTTCGCCACGCACTACTTCGAGCTCACCGTGCTGCCGGAAAGCGAGCCGCTGGTGGCCAACGTGCACCTTAACGCCACCGAGCACAACGAACGCATCGTGTTCCTGCACCACGTGCTGCCTGGCCCTGCCAGCCAGAGCTACGGCCTGGCCGTGGCGCAGCTGGCCGGCGTGCCGACGGCCGTCATCCAGCGTGCCCGTGAACACCTGGCAAGGCTGGAAACCACCAGCCTGCCGCATGAACAGCCCCCGGCCCAAAAGGCCAAGGACGTGCCACAGGTCCCGCACCAGAGCGACCTGTTCGCCAGCCTGCCACACCCGGCCATCGAGAAGCTGGGCAAGCTGCAGCTGGACGATATGACCCCGCGTCAAGCTATCGAAATGCTATATCAACTAAAGAACCTGTTATAACGGCGCCCACTACAAGCTGGTAGAATCCGCCGCGGTTTGCTGGTGCTGCAGGTTATTAGCCTGGCCTGCAGCCACATGCCCGCAAACCGCGCGGCCCTGAGAGGAAGGGCCGCCGCCGTCGCCTGAGGAGAGAATTAGAAATGACCTTCGTCGTCACCGACAACTGCATCAAATGCAAATACACCGACTGCGTGGAAGTCTGCCCGGTGGACTGCTTCTACGAAGGCCCGAACTTCCTGGTCATCCACCCGGACGAGTGCATCGACTGCGCTCTGTGCGAGCCGGAATGCCCAGCGCAAGCCATCTTCTCGGAAGACGAAGTGCCTGCGGGCATGGAGAACTTCATCGAGCTGAACGCCGAACTGGCGGAAATCTGGCCGAACATCACCGAGCGTAAGGACGCCCTGCCGGACGCTGAAGAGTGGGATGGCAAGACTGGCAAGATTGCAGACCTGGAGCGCTGATAGCGTCCGGACACGAAAAAGGCCCCTTGGGGCCTTTTTTGTTTTCTGCGGGCAAAAAAAAGGGGCGGTTTGACCCGCCCACATTTTTTCCGTAGTCCCTGCTTGTCCCAAACATCATCCTGATGAAATCGCCTCTTGCGACGTCCCTGGCTTTCCTCCTGAAAGCCTGTGCATGTCCCTGTGCACAGTTCGAATACTAGCGACTTGAACCGGGCGGGCAACCGCTAAACCTCACAGGGTGTTGCAGGTGACACATTTCCTCACAGCTGAATAAGCCAGGTTTTTCAATGAGTTGGGAAAACGCAGGATCTGGATACGACAATGATTTACTGAAACGTACATAGAAGGCTTACAAAACAAGTAAGCAAAGGCTTACACGCGATGTTACTGGGGTAGCGCAGTACATAATGTCTTGGGGCTGCTTTGCAGCCCTTTCGCGACACAAGGCCGCTCCCACAGGATAGTGGCGCATTCGAAGGCGATGAAATACCTGTGGGAGCGGCCTTGTGTCGCGAAAGGGGCGCAAAGCGCCCCCGGCAATTTTGAATGGGGCACCTCTGATCGAAACATACAAAAACGCCCCGAAATCATCGGGGCGCTTTGTGTTGCAGGCTTCCGCTACTGGAACAACGACTCACTGGACAGGCCGTTCTTCTCGAGGATCTCACGCAAACGCTTGAGCCCCTCGACCTGGATCTGCCGCACCCGCTCACGGGTCAGGCCAATCTCCAGGCCGACATCTTCCAAGGTACTGCTTTCATGCCCGCGCAGGCCAAAGCGGCGCACCACCACTTCACGCTGCTTGTCAGTCAACTCGCCCAGCCATTGGTCGATGCTCTGCGACAGGTCGTCATCCTGCAGCAGTTCGCACGGGTCGGTCGGGCGGTCGTCGGTCAGGGTATCGAGCAGGGTCTTGTCCGAGTCCGGGCCGAGCGACACATCCACCGAAGACACCCGCTCGTTCAGGCCCAGCATGCGCTTGACCTCGGCGACCGGTTTTTCCAGCAGCGTGGCGATTTCTTCTGGCGAGGGTTCGTGGTCCAGTTTCTGGGTCAGCTCGCGCGCAGCGCGCAGGTAGACGTTCAGTTCCTTGACCACGTGGATCGGCAGGCGAATGGTGCGGGTCTGGTTCATGATCGCCCGCTCGATGGTCTGGCGAATCCACCAGGTCGCATAGGTCGAGAACCGGAAACCACGCTCCGGGTCGAACTTTTCGACGGCACGGATCAGCCCCAGGTTGCCCTCCTCGATCAGGTCGAGCAGCGACAGGCCGCGGTTCACGTAACGACGGGCAATTTTTACAACCAGGCGCAGGTTGCTTTCGATCATGCGCTTGCGGCCGGCAGGGTCGCCCTTTTGCGACAGGCGCGCAAAGTGCACTTCCTCTTCCGGCGAAAGCAGAGGCGAGAATCCGATCTCGTTGAGATACAACTGGGTGGCATCGAGCGCCCGGCTGTAATCGATATACTTGTGTTGCTTGAGCGAAGAGCCCGACTTGGCCCTCGTCCGAACCGAAGATACAGCAGGTTCGTCTGACACCACATCCGTTTCCAAAACGATACCTGTCTCCATCAGAAGCAGGTCATCGTCGATGTCAAACTCCGGCACTTCTTTACTGAGAGCCATTGTTATAGTCCTTTGCTGAGTTCGAACTCAGACTCGAGCGGCACCTATCTCCCTGGCAGCGCTGGAGCCTGTCCCCTCTACATCACAGGAACAGGCCGGGTACAACGGTCAACGACGTGGCAGGAACTGGAGCGGATCGACGGGTTTGCCCTGGCGGCGAATCTCGAAATGCAGCTTCACCCGATCTGTGCCCGTGGACCCCATTTCAGCAATCGACTGCCCTGCCTTGACCTGCTGCCCCTCCCGAACCAACAGCCTGCGGTTATGGCCGTAGGCACTGACGTAGGTATCGCTGTGCTTGATGATGATCAGTTCGCCGTAGCCCCTCAAGCCACTCCCGGCGTACACCACTGCACCATCAGACGCAGCAAAAACAGGCTGTCCCAAATCACCGGCGATATCAATGCCTTTATTCAAACTACCGTTTGAAGCGAATTTTCCAATCAGCACGCCATTGGCAGGCCAGGTCCAGCCGCCTACCGCGCGCTCCGCGGCAGGCACCGTGGCGACCACCGGGGCGCTGCTGGAGGCTGCCGGCGTGGCCGGTTTGCTGGTGCTGGCAGGGGGTGTGCTGGTGCTTCCCACAGGCCGCCGGATGACCGTGGTCTTGCTCGACGACGACGGGCTGGACACCACCGTGGTGCTGCCGGTAGAGCCGCTGCTGAAACGAATCGCTTGCCCCGGGCGAATGGTGTAAGGCGCCGCGATGCCGTTGCGCGCAGCCAGTTCCTTGTAGTCCCAGCCATAACGGAAGGCGATGGAGAACAGCGTATCGCCAGGCTTGACGATGTACTGCCCGGTGGTTACCGCCGGGCGCTTGGGCACGGTGTTATTGCGGTCGACCACCCGCGCGCTGTTGCTGCTGGTGCTCGAGCAACCCACCAGTAGCGTGCCCATGGCCAGTGCAATCACCAGAAGCGTGAAACCCGACCCGTCCTTGCGCTGCCGAATGACTGTGTGACCCACCCGCGCTCCCCTCATGGTGCCGAAAACGATATGAAGACAAGAAATGCAATATTATTGCAATTATAACCAAGCCCGCCCGCATTGGCAGGGTTGGTGAAAGACTGCTGCAAAGCCATGGCACACGCTGTGCGCTAGCGCTTCACCCCGCCAGATAGACAGGGCGTTGCTGCAAGAATTCGGTGCTGGCGCAAAAATATCGCGCGGCTCGAACCAGCAGTGTTCAGGCCAGCGGGCCGTTGAGCAGCGGTACGAAGCGCACTGCCCCCAGCACGCGGCGGGAGAATCCATGCTCCTCGCGCACGATCAGCATCAGCTGCTGGGTTTCGCCGGCTGGCCCCACCGGGATCACCATACGGCCACCGGGCGCCAGCTGGTCGAGCAATGCCTGCGGCACTTCCGGCGCCACGGCGGTGACGATGATGCCGTTGTACGGCGCCAGCGCCGGCCAGCCTTCGCAACCGTCGCCCCAGCGGAACACCACGTTGCGCAGGTTCAGTTCCACCAGGCGCTCCTTGGCCCGGTCCTGCAACACCTTGATGCGTTCCACCGAGAACACCCGCTCGACCAACTGGGCCAGGATTGCCGTCTGGTAGCCCGAGCCGGTGCCGATCTCCAGCACCTTGTCCAGCGGCCCGGCCTCGAGCAGCAGCTCGCTCATGTGGGCAACCATGAACGGTTGCGAGATGGTCTGGTTGTGGCCGATCGGCAGCGCGGTGTCTTCGTAGGCGCGATGCGCCAGCGCCTCGTCGACGAACAGGTGGCGCGGGGTACGACGGATCACGTCGAGCACCTTGGTGTTCGAAACGCCCTCCTCGCACAGGCGCTGGATCAGCCGCTCCCGGGTACGCTGGGAGGTCATGCCGATGCCACGCCGCAGCATATCGTCCTCGCGCATCAGAGCAGGCCCTCCAGCCAACCGTCGAGCTGCTCGAAGGCATCACTGAAGGTGCGGTCGAGCTGCAGCGGAGTGATCGATACATAGCCTTGCATCACCGCGTGGAAGTCGGTACCCGGGCCACCATCCTCGGCATCCCCGGCCACGGCGATCCAGTAGCCTTCCTTGCCGCGCGGGTTGACCACCTTGGTCGGCGCCGCCGCCCGCGCCCGGTGACCGAGGCGGGTGAGCTGGATGCCACGAATGTGCTCCAGCGGCAGGTTGGGGATGTTGACGTTGAGCACGGTGCGCGGCGGCAAGGCCAGGCGCGACTGCGCCTCGACCAGGCGGCGGGCGATATGGGCCGCGGTTGGCAGGTTGTCCGGCTGGCGCGACAACAGCGAAAACGCCAGCGAGGTACCGCCAAGAAAACGGCCTTCCAACGCGGCCGCGACCGTGCCCGAATAGAGCACGTCGTCGCCCAGGTTGGCACCGAGGTTGATCCCCGACACGACCATGTCCGGCGCCTGCGGCAACAGCCCATTGAGCCCCAGGTGCACGCAGTCGGTCGGCGTGCCGTTGAGGCTGATGAAGCCATTGGCCAAGGTCTGCGGATGCAGTGGCCGGTCCAGCGTCAGCGAACTGCTGGCGCCGCTCTTGTCTTGATCCGGGGCAATAACCACGCACTCGGCGTAATCCGCCAGCGCAGCGTGCAGCGCGGCGATGCCGGGTGCGGTAACACCGTCGTCGTTCGAAATCAGAATACGCATGAGCTGTCCGTCTGCCCCGCCGACACCAGATCCACGACTTCGCGCACCACCACGGTGGCGAAGCATCCGGCCGGAAGGACGAATTCCAGTTGCAGGATATCAGGCTCCGGATAATGCCACGTAAGACCGCCAATAGGGAGCCGCAGAATGCGTCGTTCGTGATCCATGCCCGCCAAGGCCAGCCACTGGCAAAGTGCCGGCTGCCGTGCGGCGATCGCATCCTCTTGTTGCGCAGTACTCCCCGTAGCCGGCGAATCGCCTGCCCCCCACAGCGGGCCGGTCGGATGCAGGTCAAGGATCGCCAGCCGAGGATCGGAACATTCCGACTCCCCAGCAGGAAAGAAGCTACGACTCGTGGTGAACGCCAACAGGTCGCCCACCTGCGCACGCGCCCAGCTGCCGTCGGCAACACGGGCTGCCAGCACCTGGTTGAACAGGTAGCTGCGCCCGGCCGAGAGCAACCGCGAACGCACGTTGCGCTGTTCGGGCAGGGCCTTGCGTGCGGCCCAATCGAGAGCGTCGTGAACATTGCCGCCACCATGGCCGAAGCGCTGGGTGCCGAAATAATTCGGCACACCGTGCTGCTTGAGCTGTTCCAGGCGCGCATCCACCGCTTGATGATCGGCAGCCAGGGCAGTCAGGCGCAGCGTGAAGCCGTTGGCCGAATGCGCACCGCGCTGCAGCTTGCGCTGGTGGCGCACCTGCTTGAGCACACGCAGGCTGGCATCCTCGGCACGCGACAGGTCCGGGTCGGCCTTGCCTGGCAGGTGCAGGCTGAACCACTGGCGGGTCAGGGCCTGGCGGTCCTTGAGGCCGGCGTAGCTGATCGTGCGCACCGGCACCCCAGCGGCACGGGCCAGGCGGCGGGCCGCCTCTTCGGTGTTCAGGTCACGCTTCTCGACCCACAGCCACAGGTGTTCGCCCTGGCCCGAGAGGGGGATATCCAGCACTTCGTCGACCTGGAAATCCTCGGCCACCGCCTTGAGGACGGCGGTACCCAGTGGTTCGCCCGATGCGCGCGGGCCCAGCAGTTCCAGTTCGGTCATGCTGGCAGCAGCAGGGCTACCGAATGCACGGCGATGCCCTCCTCGCGGCCGGTGAAGCCGAGCTTCTCGGTGGTGGTAGCCTTGACGTTGACCTGGTCGAGTTCGACCTGCAGGTCTTCGGCGATCAGCTTGCGCATGGTCTCGATGTGCGGGGCCATCTTCGGCGCCTGGGCGACGATGGTGGCGTCGATGTTGCCGACCTTCCAGCCCTTGGCCTGGACGATGCCGACCACATGGCGCAGCAGCACCCGGCTGTCGGCGCCCTTGAACTGTGGATCGGTGTCGGGGAAGTGTTTACCGATGTCACCCAGCGCCGCCGCGCCAAGCAAGGCATCGCTCAGGGCGTGCAGCAGCACGTCGCCATCGGAGTGGGCCAGGAGGCCGTATTTGTGGGGGATACGCACCCCGCCCAGGGTAATGAAATCACCGTCGCAGAAACGGTGCACATCGTAGCCGTGGCCAATACGCATAGAAAAACGCCCTGAATGAGTCAGGGCGTGATTCTACCTGCTTTTGAGGCATTGGGGCTGCTTCGCAGCCCATCGCCGGCAAGCCAGCTCCCACAGGTATGGCACAGGCCCGATGCCCATGCGGTCGAGGTGGGAGCTGGCTTGCCTGCGATGAAGCAAGCACCACAGCTACGCCTTACACCCGCCCCAAGGCCACCGCATGATGACGCAGGTGCTCCTCGATGAAGCTGGCGATGAAGTAGTAGCTGTGGTCATAGCCAGGCTGCAGGCGCAGGGTCAGTTCATGCCCACCTTTGCGTGCCGCCTGCTCCAGGGCTTCAGGCTTGAGTTGCTTCTCGAGGAAGTCGTCGCGGTCGCCCTGGTCCACCAGCAAAGGCGGGCATTCGCCGGCCGGGGTCTCGGCCAGCAGCACGCTGGCATCCCACTCGCGCCAGCGCGCACGGTCTTCACCCAGGTAGCGGCTGAAGGCTTTCTCGCCCCACGGGCAATCCATCGGGTTGCTGATCGGCGAGAACGCCGACACCGAGCGGTAGCGCCCCGGGTTGCGCAAGGCGCACACCAGCGCGCCATGCCCACCCATGGAGTGGCCACTGATGCTGCGCTCGCCCGAAGCCGGGAAGTGCGCCTCGATCAACGCGGGCAACTCCTCCACCACATAGTCGTGCATGCGGTAGTGCTGGGCCCAGGGCTGCTGAGTAGCATTGAGGTAGAAGCCGGCACCCAGGCCGAAGTCCCAGGCACCGTCCGGGTCACCCGGCACCTGCTCGCCACGCGGGCTGGTGTCGGGGGCGACGATGATCAACCCAAGCTCCGCGGCCAGGCGCTGGGCGCCGGCCTTCTGCATGAAGTTCTCGTCGGTGCAGGTGAGGCCGCTGAGCCAGTACAGCACCGGCAGCTTCTCGCCCTGTTCGGCCTGCGGCGGCAGGTAGACGGCGAACACCATGTCGCAGCCCAGCACCTTGGAGTGATGCCGGTAACGCTTGTGCCAGCCGCCGAAGCTCTTCTGGCAGGAGATGTTATCCAGGCTCATGGCAAACCTCAGAAGTGGATCACGCTGCGAATGCTCTTGCCTTCGTGCATCAGGTCGAAGGCCTTGTTGATGTCTTCCAGGCCCATGGTGTGGGTGATGAAGGTATCCAGCGGGATCTCGCCCTTCTCGGACATTTCCACGTAGCTTGGCAGCTCGCTGCGGCCACGTACGCCACCGAACGCCGAACCACGCCATACGCGGCCGGTGACCAGCTGGAACGGACGAGTGGCGATTTCCTGGCCGGCACCGGCCACGCCGATGATCACCGACTCGCCCCAGCCCTTGTGGCAGCATTCCAGCGCAGCACGCATCAGCTGCACGTTGCCGATGCACTCGAAGGAGAAGTCCACGCCGCCGTCGGTGAGGTCGACGATCACTTCCTGGATCGGGCGGTCGTAGTCTTTCGGGTTGATGCAGTCGGTGGCACCCAGCTGGCGGGCGATTTCGAATTTGGCCGGGTTGATGTCGATGGCAATGATGCGCGACGCCTTGGCCTTGACCGCACCGATCACTGCCGACAGGCCGATGCCGCCCAGGCCGAAGATGGCCACGGTGTCACCCGGCTTGACCTTGGCGGTGTTGAGCACCGCGCCGATACCGGTGGTGACGCCACAACCCAGCAGGCAGACCTTTTCCAGCGGCGCTTCTTTCTGGATCTTGGCCACGGAGATTTCCGGCAGCACGGTGTACTCGGAGAAGGTCGAGGTACCCATGTAGTGGAACAGTTGCTGGCCTTTGTAGGAGAAGCGCGTGGTGCCGTCCGGCATCAGGCCCTTGCCCTGGGTGGCGCGGATGGCTTGGCACAGGTTGGTCTTGCCCGAGAGGCAGAACTTGCACTTGCCGCATTCCGGGGTGTACAGCGGGATGACGTGGTCACCGACGGCGACCGAGGTGACGCCCTCGCCTACCGCCTCGACGATCGCGCCACCTTCGTGGCCGAGGATCGACGGGAAGATGCCCTCCGGGTCGGCGCCCGACAGGGTGTAGGCGTCGGTGTGGCAGACACCGCTGGCGACCACGCGCAGCAGCACTTCACCGGCCTTGGGCATGGCCACGTCGACTTCGACGATTTCCAGGGGTTTCTTGGCTTCGAAGGCTACGGCAGCACGGGACTTGATCATCAAAGGTCTCCAGACAGAGGGTCGATTCAGTCTGGCAGTGTAATTCACCGCCTTTTGATGAATAATCCGGCCAAAGACAAAACATTATTGCCATACAGGGATAATCAATGAGCAGCCGCTGGGAAGGCATCGACGAGTTCGTCGCCGTGGCCGAGTCGGGCCAGTTCACCGCGGCCGCCGAGCGCCTGGGGGTTTCCTCGTCGCACATCAGCCGGCAGATCGCCCGGCTGGAGGAACGGCTGCAGACGCGCCTGCTGTACCGCAGTACCCGGCGGGTGACCCTGAGCGAGGCCGGGCAGACATTCCTGCAGCACTGCCAGCGCCTGCAGGATGGCCGCGAGGAAGCCCTGCGCGCCATGGGCGACCTGGCCAGCGAGCCCAAGGGGTTGCTGCGCATGACCTGCGCGGTGGCCTATGGCGAGCGCTTCATCGTGCCGCTGGTGACACGGTTCATGGCGCTGTACCCGCAGCTGCGGGTGGATGTGGAACTGAGCAACCATACCCTCGACCTGGTGCACGAAGGCATGGACCTGGCCATCCGCCTGGGCCGGTTGGCCGATTCACGACTGGTGGCAACCCGCCTGGCGCCCCGGCGCATGTACCTGTGCGCTTCGCCGGCCTACCTGGAACGTTACGGTCGGCCACACAGCCTGTCGGAACTGGCGCGGCACAATTGCCTGGTGGGCAGCTCGGATTTGTGGGCGCTGCAGCAGGACGGCCGCGAGATCAGCCAGCGAGTGCAGGGCAACTGGCGTTGCAACAGCGGGCAGGCGGTGCTGGACGCGGCGCTGCAGGGGATGGGGTTGTGCCAGTTGCCGGATTATTACGTGCTGGAGCACTTGAACAGTGGTGCGCTGGTGTCGTTGCTGGAGGCGCACCAGCCGCCGAATACCGCGGTGTGGGCGCTGTATCCGCAGCAGCGGCACCTTTCGCCGAAGGTACGGCGGCTGGTGGATTACCTGAAGGAAGGGTTGGCGGGGCTGCCGGAGTATCGCTTGAACTGAAACCTTGTGCTGGCTGGTCTGGCCCCTTCGCGGGTAAACCCGCTCCCACAGGTACAGCGCAAACCTGAAGGGATGTGCGATACCTATAGGAGCGGGTTTATCCGCGAAAAGGCCGGCACAGGAGCAAGAAATTCAGCGGCGCCCTGCCACAGGTACAGCGCAAACCTGAAGGGATGTGCGATACCTGTGGGAGCGGGTTTACCCGCGAAGAGGCCGGCACAGGAGCAAGAAATTCAGCGGCGCCCTGCCCAACGCTGGCGCAACCACTCCAGGTCTTCCGGCCGGGTCACCTTGATGTTGTCGCTGCGCCCTTCGACCAGCCGCGGCGCCTGGCCGGACCACTCGATGGCGGAGGACTCGTCGGTTACCAACACATCCGACACCAGGCACTCGGCCAGCGCCCGATGCAACGCCCCCAGGCGGAACATCTGCGGCGTATAGGCCTGCCAGATGGTGCTGCGGTCGACGGTAGCGCCCACCCGGCCATCGGCATCGGCCCGCTTGAGGGTATCGCGCGCCGGCACCGCCAGCAGGCCACCAACCGGGTCGTCCGCCAGTTCCGACAACAGCTTGTCCAGATCGCTGCGCGCCAGGTTCGGTCGCGCGGCATCATGCACCAGCACCCAGTCGCTGTCCGCCGCCCCTTGGGCATGCAGCATCAGCAAGGCATTGAGCACCGAGTCGGCACGCTCGCGGCCGCCTGCGGCGCGCTGGATGCGCGGGTCGCTGGCACAGCGCAGGCGAGGCCAGTACGGGTCATCTTCGGCAATGCTTACCACCACGCCCTTGAGCATCGGGTGGCCAAGAAAACAGTCGAGGCTGTGCTCGAGAATGGTCTGCCCGGCCAGCTCCAGGTACTGCTTGGGGCGGTCGGCAGCCATGCGGGCACCTACGCCCGCAGCAGGAATCACGGCCCAGAAGGCCGGTAAGGTTTCGATCATTTCTGTGGCAACTGGAAGAGGGTTTCGCCCTCTTTGACCATCCCCAATTCGTGGCGAGCCCGCTCTTCAACGGTCTCCATGCCTTTTTTCAGCTCCAGCACTTCGGCATCGAGCACGCGGTTGCGCTCGAGCAAGCGCTCGTTTTCGGCATGCTGCTCGGCAATCTGCTGCTTCAGCTCGGTCACTTGCGCCAGGCTGCCATTACCCACCCACAGGCGGTACTGCAGGCCACCCAGCAGCAGGAGCAGGACGAGGAACAACCAATAGGGACTGCGCATCACGTTATCCAGGTTAAAAAGGCTGCCGGGTACTTTTTACTTCGGGGCCTCGAATAGCACGAAGCCTGGCCGAGGCCAGGCTTCGTCGACAGAAACCCGTTGGAATGTAGGAAAGAACAGTACGAACGTTCCTACAACTCCGGCTGCTGTCTTTTTACCATCTCTTGCTTAGCCGCGAAACTCGGCACGACCGCGGTAAACCGCTTTGGCACCCAGTTGCTCTTCGATGCGCAGCAGCTGGTTGTACTTGGAAACGCGGTCGGAACGGCACAGCGAACCAGTCTTGATCTGGCCAGCAGCGGTACCCACGGCCAGGTCGGCAATGGTCGAGTCTTCGGTTTCACCGGAACGGTGCGAAATCACCGCGGTGTAGCCAGCAGCCTTGGCCATCTGGATGGCTTCCAGGGTTTCGGTCAGCGAGCCGATCTGGTTGAACTTGATCAGGATCGAGTTACCGATGCCCTTCTCGATGCCTTCCTTGAGGATCTTGGTGTTGGTCACGAACAGGTCGTCGCCAACCAGCTGCACCTTGGTGCCGATCTTGTCGGTGAGGATCTTCCAGCCAGCCCAGTCGGACTCGTCCAGGCCGTCTTCGATCGAGATGATCGGGAAGCGCTCGGTCAGGCCTTTCAGGTACTCGGCAAAGCCTTCGGCGTCGAACGACTTGCCTTCGCCAGACAGGTTGTACTTGCCGTCTTCGTAGAACTCGGAAGCCGCGCAGTCCAGGGCCAGGGTCACGTCGGTGCCCAGCTTGTAGCCGGCTTTCTCGACAGCTTCGGCGATGGCGCCCAGAGCGTCTTCGTTGGAAGCCAGGTTAGGGGCGAAACCACCCTCGTCACCAACAGCGGTGTTCAGGCCACGGGCCTTCAGCACGGCTTTGAGGTGGTGGAAGATTTCGGTACCCATGCGCAGGCCGTCGGAGAAGGTCTTGGCGCCAACTGGCTGAACCATGAACTCCTGGATGTCGACGTTGTTGTCGGCGTGCTCGCCACCGTTGATGATGTTCATCATCGGTACCGGCATCGAGTACTGGCCCGGGGTGCCGTTCAGGTTGGCGATGTGCGCGTACAGCGGCAGGTCCTGGTCCTGGGCAGCGGCCTTGGCGGCAGCCAGGGAAACGGCCAGGATGGCGTTGGCGCCCAGCTTGGCCTTGTTCTCGGTACCGTCCAGTTCGATCATGGCGCGGTCCAGGCCCTTCTGGTCGGCAGGGTCCTTGCCCAGCAGCAGGTCACGGATCGGGCCGTTGATGTTGGCGACGGCCTTCAGCACGCCCTTGCCCAGGTAACGGCTCTTGTCGCCATCACGCAGCTCCAGCGCTTCGCGCGAGCCAGTGGAAGCACCGGACGGCGCGCAGGCGCTGCCGATGATGCCGTTGTCGAGCAGTACATCGGCTTCCACGGTGGGGTTGCCACGCGAATCGAGAACTTCACGACCTTTGATGTCGACGATTTTTGCCATTGTTGTAAGCACTCCAGAATTGACGAAAACAACTTAGCTTAGGAAATTCTTGCCGTTCACCGGGCGGACTTGCAGTGGGCAGGCCGGGTGAAGGGAACCCCTGACCGACTGGTCAGGGGTGGATCGGACGGTACTTTACCCGAGAATCGAGCTTTACGCGGTTTCTACCGTCGGAAAACTTTTCACCAGGTCGTCCAGTTGCTTGAGCTGGGCCAGGAACGGCTCCAGTTTGTCCAGGCGCAGGGCGCATGGGCCATCGCACTTGGCGTTGTCCGGATCGGGGTGGGCTTCGAGGAACAGCCCGGCCAGGCCCTGGCTCATGCCGGCCTTGGCCAGGTCGGTGACCTGGGCGCGGCGACCACCGGCGGAATCGGCGCGACCACCCGGCATCTGCAGGGCGTGGGTCACGTCGAAGAACACCGGGTACTCGAACTGCTTCATGATGCCGAAGCCGAGCATGTCCACCACCAGGTTGTTGTAGCCGAAGCTCGAACCACGCTCGCAGAGGATCAACTGGTCGTTACCGGCCTCCTCGCACTTGGTCAGGATGTGCTTCATTTCCTGGGGTGCGAGGAACTGGGCCTTCTTGATGTTGATCACCGCGCCGGTCTTGGCCATGGCCACCACCAGGTCGGTCTGCCGCGACAGGAAGGCCGGCAGCTGGATGATGTCGCACACCTTGGCTACAGGCTCGGCCTGGTAAGGCTCGTGCACGTCGGTGATGACCGGCACGTTGAAGGTGCGCTTGATCTCTTCGAAGATCTTCAGCCCCTCTTCCATGCCCGGGCCACGGTACGAGGTTACCGACGAACGGTTGGCCTTGTCGAAACTGGCCTTGAACACGTACGGGATACCGAGCTTCTCGGTCACCCGCACGTACTCCTCGCAGACCTTCATTGCCAGGTCACGGGACTCCAGGACGTTCATGCCGCCGAACAGGACGAACGGCTTGTCGTTGGCGATCTCGATGTTACCGACGCGAATGATCTTCTGGGTCATTGATCAGGCCTTGTTCTTCTGAGCCAGGGCTGCCTTGACGAAGCCGCTGAACAGCGGGTGGCCGTCACGCGGGGTCGAGGTGAATTCCGGGTGGAACTGGCAGGCGACGAACCATGGGTGGTCCTTGGACTCGACCACTTCCACCAGCGCACCGTCTTCGGAACGGCCGGAAACCACCAGGCCGGCGTCGACCAGTTGTGGCAGCAGGTTGTTGTTCACTTCGTAGCGGTGACGGTGACGCTCGGTGATCACGTCCTTGCCGTAGCAGTCGTGCACCTTGGAGCCGGCGGCCAGCTGGCAGTCCTGTGCACCCAGGCGCATGGTGCCACCCAGGTCGGAGGCTTCGCTGCGGGTTTCGACGGCACCGGTGGCATCGGCCCACTCGGTGATCAGGCCGACTACCGGGTGGCCGCTGTTGCGGTCGAACTCGGTGGAGTTGGCGTCTTTCCAGCCCATCACGTTACGGGCGAATTCGATCACGGCCACCTGCATGCCCAGGCAGATACCCAGGTACGGCACCTTGTTCTCACGGGCGTATTGCACCGCGGTGATCTTGCCTTCCACGCCGCGCAGGCCGAAACCGCCCGGTACCAGAATGGCATCGGCGCCTTCGAGCAGGCTGGTGCCCTGGTTCTCGATGTCTTCCGAGTCGATGTAGCGCAGGTTGACCTTGGTGCGGTTGGTGATGCCGGCGTGGCTCATCGCTTCGATCAGCGACTTGTACGCATCCAGCAGCTCCATGTACTTGCCGACCATGGCGATGGTCACTTCGTGCTCGGGGTTGAGCTTGGCATCGACTACCTTGTCCCACTCGGACAGGTCGGCGCCATTGCACTGCAGGCCGAAGCGCTCGACGACGAAGTCGTCCAGGCCCTGTGCGTGCAGCACGCCCGGGATCTTGTAGATGGTGTCGACGTCTTCCAGCGAAATCACCGCACGCTCTTCAACGTTGGTGAACAGCGCGATCTTGCGACGCGACGAGGCATCGACCGGGTGGTCGGAGCGGCAGATCAGCACGTCAGGCTGCAGGCCGATGGAGCGCAGCTCCTTGACCGAGTGCTGGGTCGGCTTGGTCTTGGTCTCGCCAGCGGTGGCGATGTACGGGACCAGGGTCAGGTGCATCAGCATGGCGCGCTTGGAGCCCACTTCGACGCGCAGCTGGCGGATGGCCTCGAGGAACGGCTGCGACTCGATGTCACCCACGGTACCGCCGATTTCCACCAGGGCCACGTCGGCATCGCCGGCGCCCTTGATGATGCGACGCTTGATTTCGTCGGTGATGTGCGGGATGACCTGGATGGTCGCGCCCAGATAGTCACCACGACGTTCCTTGCGCAGTACGTGCTCGTAGATGCGGCCGGTGGTGAAGTTGTTGTTCTGGGTCATGGTGGTGCGGATGAACCGCTCGTAGTGGCCCAGGTCGAGGTCGGTCTCGGCGCCATCGTGGGTGACGAACACTTCACCGTGCTGGAACGGGCTCATGGTGCCCGGATCGACGTTGATGTACGGATCCAGCTTGAGCATGGTGACCTTCAGGCCCCGCGCTTCCAGGATGGCCGCCAGGGAAGCCGAGGCAATGCCTTTCCCCAATGAAGAAACAACACCGCCCGTGACGAATATGTAGCGCGTCATGAAAAACCCTAGAAGTCTGCGTTAAGGCGGCCAGCGCCGCCGGAGAAAGCGAAGGAAGGCCGAAGCCCCCGATCACCTGCGTCAATCACAGTGCATCTCGAAAAACTGCCGCGTCTGTACAGACCAGGGGTATCCCCGGCATGGAGCTCGCTCGTCATTTCCAGAATCAGCCCAGCAAAAAACTGCTTGGTAATCGGCAACTCCTGTGTTTTCGCGGAACCCACAGAAGCTGTATCAAGAAGGGAGGGTAGTCTACCCGAATGTACCCTTCAGCTCAAACCTTGCGCGTTCGTCGGCAACTGCCAGGACAGCTGGCAATCAGCCTGCACCAGCCCGGGCAGGTTGGCCACCGCCAGCAGGCGCTCGCCCTGGTACAGCAGTGGCAGGCGCGGGCGCAGGAAAAGCGGCACCTGCAACTCGTTGAGCAGGCGCTTGAGGTCGCGTCGGCCGCGGCCGGGGAGGTCCAGCACTTCACCGCCCTGACGGTAGGCAACGCGCAAGCCGTGCAGCGGCGCTGCGCCAACAAGACGCACACTGCCGTTACCCGGCAACGGCAAAGGCTTGGCGGGATCGGCCCAGGCCAGTTCGCCGACGGGCAGCTGCAGCCAGTCACCGCTCAACCACCAGATGCGCCCATGACTGCGCAGCAGTTGCCCATCGGCAAGTTGCCAGGCGGGCTGGGCATCGGCGGCGGCATCGCGCAGGTCGGCCCAGCCGGCCCAGTGCCGGGTGTCGGGCAGGCGGGTACGGCGGCTCAGCCAGTATTGCAGGGCATTGCGCTGACGGGCCGGCGACAGCGCCACCAGAGTAGCCAGGTCGAGGGAGTCCAGCCCCGGCCAAGCCACCGGCGCGCCCTCCCCGGCGAGCGCCAGGTCGTCTTGGGCCAGCTCGTCCAGCAGGCCTTGGGCTTCGCCCAGGTGCTCGGCGGCGCGAGCCAGGTTCTGGCTGGCCTGCGGCCAACGTTGCTGAAGCAGCGGAAACACTTCGCTGCGCAGGTAGTTGCGGGCAAATTGTGTGTCAGCGTTTGACGGATCTTCGATCCAGGCCAGCCCATTGGCCTGGGCATGGTCCTGCAGTTGCTGACGGGAACAGCCCAGCAATGGCCTGACCAGGCTGCCCTGCCCTAGCGCCCGCTGCCCCGGCATTGCAGCCAGGCCACGCAGGCCTGCGCCGCGCAGCAGGCGGAACAGCAGGGTTTCGGCCTGGTCATCGCGGTGCTGGCCGGTGAACAGGATGTCGCCTGGGCCGAGGGCTTGCCTGAAGGCAGCATAGCGGGCGTCGCGGGCGGCCTGTTCGAGGCTGGCGCCAGAGGTGACCTGGACGTGGATGACCTGGAGTTCGATGCCGAGATTGTCGCAGACGGTTTGGCAGTGGGCGGGCCAGGCATCGGCGGCGGCTTGCAGGCCGTGGTGGACGTGGATGGCGCGCAGTGGAGGGGATGCGTGATTGCGGGCGTAGTCGGCCAGCAGGTGCAGGAGAACGGTGGAATCGAGGCCGCCGGAGAAGGCGATGTACCAGGTGGGGGCGTTGAGCCAAGGTGTGAGGTTGATCATCGAACCCGCACTCAATTCGAGAATGCATTCGCGGGTGAACCCGCTCCCACAGGGATCGCGCCGTTTCAGAGGGCTGCGCAATACCTGTGGGAGCGGGTTCACCCGCGAACACCGGCGAAGCCGGTGCCATTCATCTCACTATCAGAGACCGTAGCTCATCAGGCGATCGTAACGGCGGGCCAGCAGCGCGTCATGGTCGAGCTTGCCGAGCATGTCCAGCTGCTGTACCAGGTCGGCACGGATGCTTTCCGACATCTTCGCCGGGTCACGGTGGGCGCCGCCCAGCGGCTCCTGGATGACCTTGTCGACGATGTTCAGGCTCTTCAGGCGCTCGGCAGTGATGCCCATGGCCTCGGCTGCGTCGGCTGCCTTGTCGGCAGTCTTCCACAGGATCGAGGCACAGCCTTCCGGCGAGATCACCGAGTAGGTGGAGTACTGCAGCATGTTCAACTGGTCGCACACGCCGATGGCCAGCGCACCGCCGGAACCACCCTCGCCGATCACGGTGGCGATGATCGGGGTTTTCAGGCGCGCCATCACGCGCAGGTTCCAGGCGATGGCCTCGCTCTGGTTGCGCTCTTCGGCGTCGATGCCCGGGTAGGCGCCCGGGGTGTCGATGAACGTCAGGATCGGCATCTTGAAGCGCTCGGCCATTTCCATCAGGCGGCAGGCCTTGCGGTAGCCTTCAGGGCGCGGCATGCCGAAGTTGCGGCGTACCTTCTCGCGCACTTCACGGCCCTTCTGGTGGCCGATGACCATGACCGGCTTGCCGTCCAGGCGCGCGGTACCACCGACGATGGCAGCGTCGTCGGAGAAGTGGCGGTCGCCGTGCAGCTCTTCGAACTCGGTGAAGATGTGCTCCAGGTAGTCCAGGGTGTAAGGACGACGCGGATGACGGGCCAGGCGGGCGATCTGCCAGCTGGTCAGGTTGCCGAAGATGCTTTCGGTCAGGGTGTTGCTCTTGTCTTGCAGACGGGCAATTTCATCGCTGATGTTCAGCGAGTTGTCGTTGCCTACCAGGCGCAGGCCTTCGATCTTGGCTTGCAGGTCGGCAATCGGCTGTTCGAAATCGAGAAAATTCGGGTTCATAGTCATCCGTCTTGGGTCTACGGCCAGGCGGCCGGCCGGTTGATCCGTTTGGCGCCCTACCTTAAGGGATCAGGCGCATTCAGGTCGAGATTAAATTTTTGTCGGTTCAACGATATTGCAGGAAGACGTTCTCACGCCCGAACTGGTCACGCAGCGCCTGAATCAGCCCATCGGCCGGGTCGATCGCCCACTGCTCGCCGAACTGCAGCATGGCCTTGGCGTCGCTGCCGGTGTACTCGAGGGTGATCGGGCAAGCGCCGCGATGGCGGGTAATCAGCTCGCCCAGCCACTTCAGCCGGTCGCCCTTTAGCGCTTCGTGTGCCACCTTCAGGCGCAGGCTCTCGGCCAGCTTGGTGCGCGCATCCTCCATGGTCATCACCTGCTTCACCCGCAGGCGCAGGCCACCGGAGAAATCGTCGTTGCTGACCTCGCCTTCGACCACCACCATGGCATCGGTCTGCAGCAAGGACTGTGCCGCCATGAAGGCATCGGCAAACAGCGACGCCTCGATGCGCCCGGAGCGGTCATCCAGGGTGACGAAGCCCATCTTGTCGCCCTTCTTGTTCTTCATCACCCGCAGGGCAATGATCATGCCGGCGATGGTCTGGGTTTCGCGTGACGGCTTGAGGTCGATGATGCGCTGGCGGGCGAAGCGGCGGATCTCGGTCTCGTACTCGTCGATCGGGTGGCCGGTGAGGTACAGGCCGAGGGTGTCCTTCTCGCCCTTCAGGCGTTCCTTGAGGGTCAGTTCGCGCACCTTGCGGTGGTTGGCGTAGACGTCGGCATTCGCCTCTTCGAACATGCCGCCGAACAGGTCGACGTGGCCACTGTCGGCGGTGTGGGCGGCCTGCTCGGCAGCCTTGATGGCCTCGCCCAGCGCCGAGAGCAAGGTTGCACGGTTGATGTCGATGTTGGCGTGGTAGGCCTTGATCTCGTCATGGAAGTGCGGGCCCAGGCGGTCCAGCGCGCCACTGCGGATCAGCGCGTCGAGGGTACGCTTGTTGACCCGCTTGAGGTCGATGCGCTCACAGAAATCGAACAGGTCCTTGAACGGGCCACCCTGGGCGCGGGCCTCGACGATCGCCTCCACCGGGCCTTCGCCGACGCCCTTGATGGCGCCCAGGCCGTAGACGATGCGCCCGTCATTGTTGACGGTGAACTTGAAGTCGGAGAAGTTCACGTCCGGCGCGTCGAGGCGCAGCTTCATGCTGCGCACCTCCTCGACCAGCACCACGACCTTGTCGGTGTTGTGCATATCCGCCGACAACACCGCGGCCATGAATGGCGCCGGGTAGTGGGTTTTCAGCCAGGCGGTCTGGTACGACACCAGGCCATAGGCGGCGGAGTGGGATTTGTTGAAGCCGTAGCCGGCGAACTTCTCTACCAGGTCGAAAATGTTACCCGCAAGATCCGCATCGATATTGTTGGCCACGCAGCCTTCGATGAAACCACCGCGCTGCTTGGCCATTTCCTCGGGCTTTTTCTTACCCATCGCACGGCGCAGCATGTCGGCGCCGCCGAGGGTATAGCCAGCCATGACCTGGGCGATCTGCATCACCTGCTCCTGGTACAGGATGATGCCGTAGGTCGGTGCCAGTACCGGTTTCAGGCCCTCGTACTGGTAGTCGGAGTGCGGGTAAGCCAGCTCGGCGCGACCGTGCTTGCGGTTGATGAAGTCGTCCACCATGCCCGATTGCAGCGGGCCCGGGCGGAACAGTGCCACCAGTGCGATCAGGTCTTCCAGGCAGTCGGGCTTGAGCTTCTTGATCAGCTCCTTCATGCCACGCGATTCAAGCTGGAACACCGCCGTGGTTTCGGCCTTCTGCAACAACTCGTAGGTCTTGCGGTCGTCCAGCGGGATGAAGTCGATGTTGACGTCAGGCAGGTTCTTCTTGGCCTGCTCGCGGTTGATGATCTCCATCGCCCACTTGATGATGGTCAGGGTCCGCAGGCCGAGGAAGTCGAACTTCACCAGGCCGGCAGCCTCGACGTCATCCTTGTCGAACTGGGTTACCAGGCCGCCGCCCTCTTCGTCACAGGCGATCGGCGAGAAGTCGGTGAGCTTGGTCGGGGCGATGACCACACCACCGGCGTGCTTGCCGGTACCGCGCGTCACGCCCTCGAGCTTCAGGGCCATGTCCCAGATCTCGCGGGCGTCTTCGTCGCCCTTGAGGAAATCACGCAGGATCTCTTCCTGCTCGTAGGCCTTCTCCAGGGTCATGCCCACTTCGAAGGGGATCATCTTCGACAGGCGGTCGGCCAGGCCGTAGGACTTGCCCTGTACCCGCGCCACGTCTCGCACCACCGCCTTCGCCGCCATGGTACCGAAGGTGATGATCTGGCTGACCGCGTTGCGGCCATAGGCTTCGGCCACGTAGTCGATCACCCGGTCACGGCCATCCATGCAGAAGTCGACGTCGAAGTCGGGCATGGAAATACGTTCAGGGTTGAGGAAGCGCTCGAACAGCAGGTCGTAGGCCAGCGGATCGAGGTCGGTGATCTTCAGCACGTACGCCACCAGCGAGCCGGCACCCGATCCTCGGCCCGGGCCAACCGGTACGTCGTTGTTCTTGGCCCACTTGATGAAGTCCATGACGATCAGGAAGTAACCGGGGAAGCCCATCTGGATGATGATGTCCAGTTCGAACTTCAGGCGGTCCAGGTAGACCTGGCGCTTCTCTTCGTAATTGGGTGTGGTCTCTTTCGGCCACAGCACCGCCAGGCGCTCTTCCAGGCCTTCGTGGGACACATGCCGCAGGTAGTCATCGATGCCCATGCCGTTGGGCGTGGGGAAGTCGGGCAGGAAGTACTTGCCCAGCTGCACCTGGATGTTGCAGCGCTTGGCGATCTCGACAGTGTTGGCGATGGCGTCGGGCAGGTCGCTGAACAGCTCGGCCATTTCCTCGGCCGACTTCAGGTACTGCTGGTCGCTGTACATCCTTGGCCGACGCGGGTCGTCGAGGGTCCACCCCTCACCGATGCACACGCGGGTTTCGTGGGCATCGAAGTCCGATTGCTTGATGAAACGCACGTCGTTGGTTGCGACCAGCGGAGCGCCGAACTTGTCGGCCAACGCCACGGCGGCGTGCACGTACTCTTCGTCACGGGCACGGTTGGTACGCTGCACTTCGACGTAGAAGCGCTCGGGGAACATGCCCATCCAGTCTTGCAGCAGGGCCTCGGCTTCATCGTCCTTGCCGGCCAGCAAGGCCATGCCGATATCGCCTTCCTTGCCTGCGGAAAGGGCGATCAGGCCCTCGCTGGCGGGGGCGATCCATTCACGCTGGAGGATGACCAGGCCGTTACGCTGGCCGTCGGTCCAGCCGCGCGAGATCAGCTCGGTGAGATTGCGGTAGCCCTTGGGGTTCATGGCCAGGAGGCAGATACGCGACAGCGGTGCTTCCGGGTCGGCAGCGGCCAGCCACAGGTCGGCGCCGCAGATCGGCTTGATGCCGGCGCCCATGGCAGTCTTGTAGAACTTTACCAGCGAGCACATGTTGCTCTGGTCGGTGATCGCCACCGCCGGCATGTTCATCCCGGCCAGCGCCTTGGCCAGCGGCTTGATCCGCACCAGGCCGTCGACCAGCGAGAATTCGGAGTGGACGCGCAGGTGAACGAAGGGAACCGACATGGAAGATCCTGTAGCAGTGCTGAACGACAAGGGCGGGATTGTAGCCTAAATGGGGATGTTTTTTGGGGCTGCTTCGCAGCCCTTCGCGGGCACGCCCGCTCCCACAGGGATATCATCGCCCTCGGGAACGGCGCCATACCTGTGGGAGCGGGCGTGCCCGCGAAGGGCCGCAAAGCGGCCCCTTACGTCAGATCAGAGAATCGGTGACGCCTTCACGTGCATCCCACGCGGCCCGCACCGGGGCAAAGGAACGCCGATGAATGGGTGTAGGCCCCAAGCGTGCCAGTGCCTCGAGGTGCACCGGGGTCGGGTAGCCCTTGTGCCCGCCAATGCCATAACCCGGGTAGATCAGCTCGAATGCGCTCATCTCCCGGTCGCGGGTCACCTTGGCCAGGATCGACGCCGCCGCGATGGCCGGCACCTGGCTGTCGCCCTTGACTACCGGCGACGCCGGTACGGCCAGTTTCGGGCAGCGGTTGCCGTCGATCAGGGCCAGCTTCGGTGTAATGTGCAGGCCTTCCACGGCGCGCTGCATGGCCAGCATGGTCGCATGCAGGATGTTCAGGCGGTCGATTTCCTCGACCTCGGCGCGGGCGATGCAGAAGCTCAGGGCCTTTTCGCAGATCTCGTCGAACAGCGCCTCGCGCTTGGCTTCGGTGAGTTTCTTGGAATCGTTCAGGCCGAGGATCGGGCGCGCCGGGTCGAGGATCACCGCCGCGGTCACCACCGCGCCGCACAGCGGGCCACGGCCCACTTCGTCGACGCCGGCGACCAGGTCTTCGACCAGGTTGAAGTCCAGTCCAATTTGCATGTCAGCGGTCCTTGAGCAAGGCCAGTACCGCCTCGGCCGCCTGGTTGGAGGCGTCACGGCGCAGGGTGCGGTGAATTTCGTCGAAACTTTCGGTCTGCTGGCTGCCATCGGCCACCAGCGGCGCCAGGGTGTTGGCCAGGGCTTCGCTGGTGGCGTCGTCCTGCAGCAACTCGGGTACCAGCGCCCGCTGGGCCAGCAGGTTCGGCAACGACACGTAGGGGCTCTTTACCAGGCGCTTGAGGATCCAGTAGGTCAGGGGCGCCAGACGATAGGCCACTACCATCGGTCGTTTGTACAGCAGTGCTTCGAGGGTGGCGGTACCCGAGGCGATCAGCACCGCGTCACAGGCCGCCAGGGCCTGGTGCGACTGGCCATCGAGCAGGGTCAGCGGCAGCTGGCGCCCTTCGAGCATCTGCTCGACCTGGACGCGACGCGCGGCATTGGCGCAAGGCAGCACGAAACGCACGCCCGGTACCTGCTGGCGCAGCCGTTCGGCAGCATCCAGGAACAGTGCGCCCAGGCGCCCTACTTCGCCGCCCCGGCTGCCCGGCATCAACGCGACTACCGGCCCTTCGCCCAGGCCCAGCGCGGCACGTGCGGCAGGGCGGTCGGCTTCGAGCGGGATGGTGTCGGCCAACGGGTGGCCGACGAAGCGCACCGGTACGCCCTGCTCTTCATAGAACCGCGCCTCGAATGGCAACAGCGTCAGCATCAGGTCGCAGCCTTCGCGAATCTTCAGCACACGCTTCTGCCGCCAGGCCCAGACCGACGGGCTGACGTAGTGCACGGTCTTGATCCCGGCCTGACGCAGTTTCAGTTCGATGTTGAGGGTGAAGTCGGGGGCATCGATGCCGATGAACACATCGGGCTTTTCGCCGATCAGGGTCTCGATCAGCAGCTTGCGGCGCTTGAGCAGCTCGCGCAGGCGCCCCAGCACTTCGACCAGGCCCATGACGGCCAGGCGTTCCATGGGGAAATAGGATTGCAGGCCTTCAGCTTCCATCAAGGGGCCGCCAACGCCGATGAACCGTACGTCGGGGTGGCGTGCCTTGATGGCACGCATCAAGCCGGAACCGAGAATGTCGCCGCTGGCCTCACCTGCGACCAAGGCTACGCAAAGCTGGGCCATGTCAGCGGGTGATGCCGCGGGCGGAGTTCACGATCGACTGACGGAACAGATCGACCTCAGGGTGCGTCGCAGCCAGTTCGTCCAGCTCCTTGAGCGCGTCTTCGACGGTCAGGCCCTGGCGATAGACGATCTTGTAGCAACGGCGCAGCACATGGATCACCTCGTCGCTGAAACCCCGGCGGCGCATGCCTTCGAAGTTCATGCTGCGGGCTTCGGCCGGGCTGCCGAACACGGTGACGAAGGCCGGGACATCCTTGCCGATCGCCGTGCCCATGCCGGAAAACGCGTGGGCACCGATATGGCAGTACTGGTGCACCAGGGTGTAGCCGGACAGGATCGCCCAGTCACCCACGTGCACATGGCCGGCCAGGGCCGTGTTGTTGACCAGGATGCAGTGGTTGCCGATGACGCTGTCGTGGCCGATGTGGGCATAGGCCATGATCAGGTTGTGGTCGCCCACGGTGGTTTCCGCACGGTCCTGGACGGTGCCGCGGTGAATGGTCACCCCTTCGCGGATCACATTGTGATCGCCGATCACCAGGCGCGTCGGCTCACCCTTGTACTTGAGGTCCGGGGTGTCTTCGCCGATCGAGGAAAACTGAAAGATACGGTTGTGCTTGCCGATGCGGGTCGGCCCTTTGAGCACAACATGCGGGCCGATAACGGTGCCCTCCCCGATTTCCACATCGGGGCCAACGATCGACCAGGGGCCGACCTCGACACCATCGGCCAGCTTGGCCGACGGGTCGATAATGGCCCGAGGATCAATCGAATTCATAGGGAGCGTTCCGCGCAGGTGATTTCTGCCGAGCAGACCGGCTTGCCGTCGACCAGGGCGCGGCACTCGAATTTCCAGATCATGCTCTTGCGGCTGAGGAACTTGGCTTCCAGCACCAACTGGTCACCCGGCAGTACCGGCTGACGGAAACGCAGCTTGTCGGAGCCGACGAAGTAGTACAGGGTGCCATCGGCCGGCTTGGCGTCGAGCATCTTGAAACCGAGGATACCCGCGGCCTGTGCCATGGCTTCGATGATCAGGACGCCCGGCATGATCGGGTGAGCCGGGAAATGGCCGTTGAAGAACGGCTCGTTGATGCTGACATTCTTGTAGGCACGAATGCTCTGGGCCTCGTAGTCCAGCTCCGTCACGCGGTCCACCAGCAGGAACGGGTAACGGTGAGGCAGGTATTCGCGAATCTCGTTGATGTCCATCATTTCGGGGGGGAAGCCTGTAATAAGAATAGGGAGCGCAGGTGCTGACCACACGCTCCTTTTGCAGTCCAAAGAGGAGCCAGCTAGCGACTGTTCACTCTTGCTCAGGGAATGGTATCAGCCTTCTGATGTCGGCTGGCCACCTGAGGTCACGGTATCGACGCGTTTTTCCAGCTGCTGGAGACGCTTGGCCATGTCGTCCAGGTGGCGGATACGCGCGGCGCTCTTGCGCCATTCAGCCAGTGGCTGCATGGCAGTGCCGGAAGAATAGGCACCCGGTTCGGTGATCGAACGGGTCACCATGGTCATCCCGGACACGAAAACGTTATCACAGACATCGATATGACCCACCATGCCGACACCTCCGGCAATGGTGCAATGCTTGCCGATGCGCGTGCTGCCGGAAATTCCGACGCAGGCGGCCATGGCCGTGTGCTCACCGATCTGCACGTTGTGGGCGATCTGGATCTGGTTGTCGAGCTTGACCCCATCAGCGATCCGCGTATCCGACAGCGCGCCACGATCGACTGCGGTGTTGACACCGATTTCCACGTCGTCGCCGATGGTCACGCCACCGATCTGGGCGATCTTGCGCCACACGCCCTTCTCGTTGGCAAAGCCGAAGCCTTCACCGCCGATCACCGCACCCGACTGGATGACCACACGCTTGCCGATGGTCACATCATGGTACAGGGTGACCCGTGGGGCCAGCCAGCCGCCCTCTCCGATCACGCAACGGGCACCGACCACGCAGTGTGCACCCACACTGACATTGGCCGCGATGCGCGCACCGCTTTCGATGACCGCGAACGGCCCGATGCTGGCACTGGCGTCCACCTGCGCGTCCTCGGCCACCACGGCGCTGGGATGAATACCCGCCACAGCCTTGGGTTTGGGGTCGAACAGGTGGGAAATGCGCGCGTAGGCCAGGTACGGATCGGCGACGATCAGCGCATTGCCGGCAAAGCCTTCGGCGTCCGCCGCCTTGAGCAGCACCGCGGCCGCCTGGCTGCTATCCAGGAATTTGCGGTACTGCGGGTTGGCGAGGAAGCTCAACTGACCTGGGCCAGCCTCCTGCAAGGTGGCCAGCCCGGTAATCTGCAGCGCCTCGGGCCCCTTGAGGGTGGCGCCGAGGGCCTCGGCCAACTGGCCTAGCGTCATGGTCACGGTCATATCAACGGGCTTGGTTCATGCGCTCGATGACCTGGCGGGTGATGTCGTACTGAGGCTTGACATCGATGACCGCGCCACGCTCGAGGACCAGGTCGTAACCGCCTTTCTTGATCACTTCCTCGACAGCGCCATCCAGCTTCGGCTTCAGCTGCTTGAGCATGTCGCGGTCAGCAACGGCCTTGGCTTCGTTCAGTTCCTTGGACTGGAACTGGAAGTCACGGGCCTTCTGCTTGAACTCGAGCTCCAGGCGCTCGCGCTCCTGCTGCTGCATCTTGTCGCCGCCCTTGATCAGACGGTCCTGGATGCCCTTGGCGCTGCTTTCCAGGCTTTTCAGCTTGGTCAGTTGCGGGCCGAACTTCTTCTCGGCATCCACCGCGTATTTCTTGGCGGCATCCGACTCCAGCAGGGCCATCTGATAGTTCAGGACGGCAACCTTCATTTCGGCGAAAGCCGGGGTGGCGACCAGCGCCGCGGCCACTACGGCCAGTTGGGTCAACTTACGCACGATGCACTCCTGGATAAACCGTTGTCATTAAGCGAGGGCCGACCTCAGAAGGTCTGGCCCAGAGAGAATTGGAACACCTGGGTGTCGGCATCGTCCGGCTTCTTGACCGGCATTGCCAGGCTGAAGCTCAGCGGGCCCAGTGCGGTGATCCAGGTCACGCCCAGGCCGACCGAACTGGCCATGCCCGAGAAACCGACCTTCTCGCAATCCGGCTGGTTGCCGCAATTGGTGTCGAACACGTTACCCACGTCCCAGAACACGGAGGTGCGCAGCGAACGCTGGTCCTTGACGAACGGCAGCGGGAACAGCAGCTCGACACCACCTTGTACCAGCACGTTGCCACCAAACGGCAATGGATCCTGGTCCGGGTCGGCGAGGGTGCCTTCGTTGCCAGTCACTGCTGCACCACGGCTCGGCGTGCTGCGTGGGCCCAGGCTGCTGTCCTTGAAGCCACGGACGGAGTTGAAGCCACCCGCGAAGTAGTTCTCGTAGAACGGCAGGCCCGAGGTGCTGCCATAACCGTCACCATAACCCAGCTCGGTGTGCAGGCGCAGGGTGTAGTCGTTGGTGATCGGCTTGAACAGCTGGCCGCGGTAGTCGAGCTTGAAGAACGACAGGTCGCTGCCCGGAATGGTGGATTCCAGGGTCAGGCTCTGGGAGTGACCACGGGTTGCCAGCACACCTTTGTTCAGGGTCGACTCGGACCAGCCGATCGAGGCCTTGAAGTTCAGGAAGTTATCGCCTTCCTGCTCCAGGAAGTCGAAGATCTCATCAACTGTATAACGGCCAGTCTTGATCTTGTCCTGCTGCACGCTCAGGCCATAGGTCAGGCGCGATGTCTCGCTGATCGGGTAACCGAGGCTGACGCCCGCACCGTAGCTGTCCACCGCGTAGCTGGCCACGTCGACGTCGAGGTCGTCGTAGTCGGTGCTGCGGTAGAAGGCGTTGTAGCCCAGGCTCACGCCATCGGCAGTGAAGTAGGGGTCAACGAAGCCGAAGTTGTAGCGGGTCTGGTATTCCGAACGGGTCAGGCCGATCGACACCTTGTTACCGGTACCGAGGAAGTTGCTCTGGCTGATCGAGCCACCGAGGATCAGGCCGGCGCTCTGGGCGAAACCGACGCTGGCGGTGATCGAG
>NZ_NEJM01000024.1:0-50079 GCF_002113725.1 Pseudomonas sp. B23(2017)
TAAGAAACCCTAAACTTGGCTCAGCAATCTCAAATGACTATGTGATTTCTCGCATGGCCACTTGTGATGCTGATAATCTTTGTGACTATCAGTCCGTACCCACAAGCACCCACACGAATTGCTTGATTCGATTTGTTAAAGAGCGTTTGGTTAAGAGCCTTTCGTCTCAACCGAGGCGCGCATTCTACGCTCTCCTCATTTGCTGTCAAGCGTTTATTTTGAAGTTTTTTGCGAGAAACTCGTTTAGCTTCAAACACTTGACTCAACAGGGTGACTGGCTTTGCTTCGCTACCGCGTTGGAGTGGTGCGCATTATAGGGTGGCGTTTCAGGAGGTCAACCTTTAATTTCAATAATTTAGAATCTTTTTGAAAAAGACCGCGTCAGGGCCGCCAGGTGCTCGCCGCAAGCCTTGCAGCGCCTATGAGATCGCGCGCCGCGTGGGCGGCGCTCGATTTTGCAGGCGCCAGAAAACTCATGGCCGGCACCTTGCCCCACACCCTCATAATTGCGCACTATATTGCTCACCCCCACCCCGCTCAAGGATCGCTGCACAGAAATGAACACCCAGCCCCGCAGCCTGGCCGCTACCCTCTTCCCGATCGGCCTGCTGCTCATCGCCATGGCATCGATACAGTCCGGTGCCTCCCTGGCCAAAAGCATGTTCCCCCTCATCGGCGCACAAGGCACCACCACCCTGCGCCTGATCTTTGCCAGCATCATCATGCTGCTGATCCTGCGCCCGTGGCGAGTGCGCATGACCCGCAACACCCTGCGCAACGTCATCATCTACGGCATGGCGCTGGGCGGCATGAACTTCCTCTTCTATATGGCCCTGCAAACGGTACCGATCGGCATCGCCGTGGCACTGGAGTTCACCGGCCCGTTGGCCGTGGCGATCTTCTCCTCGCGCCGGCCGATCGACTTCCTGTGGATTGCGCTGGCCATCGTCGGCCTGCTGCTGTTGCTGCCGGCCGGCCATGGCGGGCAGGCCCTCGACCCGGTCGGCGCAGCCTATGCCCTGGGCGCGGGCGTGTGCTGGGCACTGTACATCCTGTTCGGGCAGCGGGCCGGGGCCGAGCATGGTATCCAGAGTGCCGCACTGGGCGTTGTGGTCGCCGCGCTGTTCGTTGCCCCCATCGGTATCGCCCACGCCGGCAGCGCATTGCTCACTCCCGCCGTGATCCCCATGGCCCTGGGCGTCGCGGTGCTGTCCACCGCCCTGCCCTACAGCCTGGAAATGGTTGCCCTCACGCGCATCCCGGCACGCACCTTCGGCACCCTCATGAGCATCGAACCAGCCTTCGGCGCACTGTCCGGCCTGCTGTTCCTGGGCGAGGTCCTGACGATTACCCAGTGGCTGGCCATCCTGGCGATCATTACCGCGTCGGTCGGCACCACCCTGTCCATGCGCAAGGAACCCAGCCCGGCCGTCGCGGCAGACTGATATGAGAAATATTTTCATTTGAGACAGGATTAATGATTGTAGCGACCCGTCTCGCTCATTAAGCTGTCACAGAATCATCATCTTTACGCTATCTACTGGACCGAACACGGACGCTGGGGAAATTTCAGGAAGAACCGAAGCGATAACGACAGGGCCTGGCAGCTGATCCGCCCTGCATTTAAGGACAGGAATGAAACGTATTTTGCTCATCCTGGCCATCTTGGCTATTGCTGGATGTGCCGCCACGGCCAAGACTGAGGTCAAAAGGGGCAAGAAGGGCCTGCATATCAATTGCTCCGGCCTGTCTTCCTCGTGGGACAACTGCTACAGCAAGGCCGCAAGCTCCTGCAGCACACGCGGCTACCGGGTCATTGCACGCTCGGGCGATAGCGATGAAGAACCCGGTGACTACTTGTTCGGCATCAACCCGGCGGGTTACACCAGCCGCAGCATGATCGTCATCTGCAAGTAGAAAAAAGGGCAGCTCGCAAGCTGCCCTTTTCATTTGCCACCTTACAAGGGCGCGGTACGCGCCTCCAGCCAGGCCAGCGCGTCCCCCTTGAGCAACGGCGCCAGGCGCTCGCGTACCGTGGCGTGATAGCCGTTCAACCAGTCCAGCTCTTCCCTGGCCAGCAGTTCGGGTACCAGGCAGCGGGTATCGATCGGGCACAGCGTCAGGGTCTCGAAGTGCAGGAAGTCGCCGAAGGCGCTCTTGCCGGCCTCGCGGTTGACCACCAGGTTCTCGATGCGCACACCCCACTGCCCTGGGCGGTACGTGCCCGGCTCGATCGAGCTGATCATGCCCACCTGCATCGCGGTCTGCGGCGTGGGCGCCGCCTGGTACGCAATTACCTGCGGCCCCTCGTGCACATTCATGAAGTAACCCACCCCATGCCCGGTGCCGTGGCCGTAATCCACCTGGTCAGCCCAGATCGGTGCCCGGGCAATGGCATCGAGCAACGGCGACAGCACGCCTCGCGGGAAGGTGGCCCGCGACAGGGCGATCATGCCTTTGAGCACGCGCGTGCAATCCTGCTTCTGTGCAAGGCTCGGGTTGCCCACCGGCACCATGCGGGTGATGTCGGTGGTGCCGCCAAGGTACTGCCCACCCGAATCGATCAGCAGCAGACCATCGCCCTCGATGACCGCATGCGACTGCTCGGTGGCACGGTAATGCGGCATCGCGCCATTGCCATTGAAGGCGGCAATGGTCGAGAAGCTCAACGACACGAAGCCTGGGCGGCGGGCACGCGCGGCACTCAACTGCTCGTCGACCGTCAGTTCGGTAACCCGCTCCCGACCGAGGTTGGCCTCGAGCCAGGCGAAGAACTCGCACAAGGCCGCGCCGTCCTGCTCCATCACCTGGCGGATGTGCACCAGATCGTCATCACCTTTGCACGACTTGCTCAGGGTGCTGGGGTTGAGCCCCTCGACCAGTTCCACCCCGGCCGGCAGGTTATCCAGCAGGCCGCAGGTTACCCGGGCCGGGTCGACCAGCAATCGGCTGCCGGCCGGCATGGCGGCAAGGGCCTTGCCTGCTTCGGCGTAGTCGCGCGCCTCGATACCGTCGGCCGCCAGCACCTGGCGTAGATGTTCGTCGAGCTTGTCCTGGCCGACGAACAGGATGGCCTGCTGCTGGCTGATCAAGGCAAAGGCGACGAACACCGGGTTATAGGACACATCGCTACCGCGCAGGTTGAACAGCCAGGCAATGTCATCCAGGGTAGCGATGAAATGCCAGTCGGCCCCCTTGGCCTGCACGCTCTGGCGCAACTGCGCCAGCTTCTCCGCACGGCTTACCGTGGCGTGCGGTGGCAAATGCTGGTAGACCGGGTTGCCTGGCAGCGCCGGGCGCCCTTCCCATACCTGGCTCAGCAGGTCCTTGTCCGTCACCAGTCGCGCCCCGCGCGCCTTCAGCCGGTCGCCAAGCTGGCGCGCCGAAGCCAGGGCCATGACCGCGCCGTCTACCGCCACGCTGCCATTGATCTCGACGTTATCGCCCAGCCATTCCAGCGCACCAGGCTTGCCCGGCAACAACTTCATCAGCTCGATGCCGCTGCCAGCCAGCTCGTGTTCCGCCTGTTCCCAGTAGCGGCTATCGACCCACAGCCCGGCAAAGCCAGCCGTGACCACCAGCGTGCCGACCGAGCCGTGGAAACCCGACAGCCACTGGCGCCCTTGCCAGTAACCGGGCAGGTACTCGGAAAGATGGGGGTCGGCCGAGGGTACCAGCAAGGCATCGATGCCCTCTGCGGCCATGGCCTGGCGAACCTGCGCCAGGCGCTGCGGCACGCTTTGCCCAAAGGTGGTCTGAACGTTCATGCGCTCTCCTGCGGCTACATCACGGTTTATCCAGTGCGCCGATAATGGAACAGCCGCCGAAGCCCTGCAATCGTGGCGACCGACACACGGCATGCATTGCCCGTCACGCCCTGCGCATACCAGGCATTTCCTACAGCCGGGCCAGGACCACCGATCAAGTTCCGCTGAACTTCCTCAAAGCACCGGCTTCACACTCAGTACATTCATTGCACACAGGCAAATGACCATGCCCAATGCCTGCGCCCCTAAAAGCGGCGTGGTGCTGCTCGACACCCGCGCGCACACCCCCGACCACGAGCATGCCGTGCACCTGAAGCTTGCCGATGGCCTGGCCCGCCTGCTGGGCTGCCCACACGTGCAACCCAGCCAGCCACCAAGCGCCACCGATGGCTACTACTACCTGCCCACCGAAACCCTGGTCGATCCCAAGCGCCATGCCGCCCTGGGCATCTGCAGCGAGCAGGATCTGTTCGGTGGCCTGGTCGCACACCCCTACATGGCGACCAAGGCGATCTCCCACCCGTTGCCGGCCGGGGCCAGTTTCCCGCCGGGCTGGACCGATGCCTTCGCCCGCCAAGCCAGCGACGCCCTGCTGCGCGGCTATACCGTGTTCAGCAAGGCTGATGCGCGCACCGCCGCACAGCTGTTGTTGGCGGACGGCCCGTTGCGGATCAAGCCGGTACTGGCCTGCGCAGGCCGTGGGCAACAGGTCATCACCGCGGTGGATGAACTGGAACCGCTGCTGGCCGGCATGGATGACCAGGACCTTGCGCTGTGGGGGCTGGTGCTCGAGGAAGACCTGAGCGAAGTGCAAACCTTCAGCGTCGGCCAGGTACGTGTCGCCGGCCTGACCTGCAGCTATCACGGTACCCAGCAACTGACCCGCGACCACCAGGGCACGGAAGTGTATGGCGGCTCCGACCTGGTAGTGGTGCGCGGTGACTACCAGGCACTGCTGCAACTGCCGCTGGAGGAGCCGCTGCGCCTGGCCATCAACCAGGCGATGGCCTACGAACAGGCCGCCGAGCAGCACTTCCCCGGCTTCATCGCCTCACGGCGCAACTACGACATCGCCCGTGGCGTCAACCCCATGGGCCACCTGCGCAGCGGCGTACTCGAACAATCCTGGCGCCTGGGCGGAGCCAGCAGTGCCGAGCTGCTGGCCTTGCAGGCGTTCGCCGACGACCCGGCATTGCAACGGGTGCGTGCCTCCACCCATGAAGTGTTCGGCACCCCCGAACTGCCCACTGACGCCACCCTCTTTTACCAAGGAAACGACAGTGAACTCGGACAACTCAGCAAATTCGCGCGGATTCGTGAACATGACCATTCAGAGTGAAACCGTTGAACTGCAGGTCGAGGATGACAGCATCGTCGGCACCCTGGTCAGCCCCGGCAGCAAGATGCCGGGCATTCTCTTCGTCCACGGCTGGGGTGGCAGCCAGCAACGCGACCTGGCCCGCGCCCGGCATATCACCGGGCTGGGCTGCGTGTGCATGACCTTCGACCTGCGCGGCCACGAAAAAACCGAAAGCCAACGGCTGACGGTCACCCGCGAACAGAACCTGACCGACCTGCTGGTGGCCTACGACCGGCTGGTAAGCCACCCGGCCGTCGACACCAGTGCCATCGCCATCATCGGCAGCAGCTACGGCGGCTATCTGGCCACCCTGCTGACCCGCGAGCGGCCGGTCAAATGGCTGGCCCTGCGGGTGCCCGCCATGTACTGGGACGACGAATGGAACCTCCCCAAGCAAACCCTCGACCGGCAACGGTTGAACGCCTACCGCCAGCGCCCGCTCGGCCCGGCGGACAACCGCGCACTGGCAGCCTGTGCCGAGTTCGGTGGCGATGTACTGCTGGTGGAGTCCGAGCAGGACGACTATGTGCCGCACAGCACCTTGATGAGCTACCGCTCGGCATTCGTCAGCGCCCATTCGCTCACCCACCGCATCGTCGACGGTGCCGACCACGCGTTGTCCAGCGAAGAGAGCCAGAAAGCCTACAGTTCGATCCTGGCGGCATGGGTCAGCGAAATGGTCGTTGGCGCCCGCCTGGACCGCTACCCGCACTACGCGCCCTGGTATGCCTGAGGCTCGCCTACCTGGCAATGCAGGCCGCCATCGGCGCCGCGCACCAGGCTACGCAGGGTCTGGTAGGCAGCAAAATTGACCCCACGCGCCTGATGCTGGCCAAGCAGTTCGAGGAAAGGTTCCCCGACGAAATAAACGGCCGCCGCTGCCCACGCCTGGCGGGACTGCCATTGGAGGTACTGCAGCACCCGGCTGCCATCGTCGCTGGCCTGAATGCTGACACCCTGCAGCCCTTCGCAACGCGCGGCCAGCGCTTCGCTGCGCGCCACCAGCGCCTGGGCCAACGCCTGCTGGAACCTGCCAGGCACTTCATATTCGATCATCTGGGTAAACCACAGGGCATGGGATGTTGCCGTCATGAACGGTCTCCTGGTGACGGACGCCTACAGCGCGATGCCGAGCAGGGTAAAACCTCAAGTTATGTCAAGGTCAAGCGATTTTCCGCACCGGGAACGCACCCGCGCCCTAACCCGATACCGCGAAGCGCCGCCGGTAATCACTCGGGGTCAGGCCGGTGATGCGCTGAAACACCTTGCGAAACGCACCCGGGTCCTGGTAACCGACGCCCCAGGCGATCTGCTCGACATTGCGCCGGGTGAACTCCAGCAAGCGGCACGCCCGCCCCACCCTCACCTGCTGGCAGTACTCGGTCGGCCGTAGCCCGGTGGCAGCACGAAAACGCCGCAGGAAGGTGCGTTCCTCCAGCCCCGCGCACGCAGCCATGCTGGCCAGGTCGGCATCCTGCCCACCGTTGCCCTGCAACCAGTGCTGCACTTTCAGCACCGCCTCATCGCCATGGTCCAGGCGTGGATTGAACACTGCACCAGGCAGCGGCGCCGCGACCGGGTCGACCGCCAGGTAGCGGGCCGTTTCCCGCGCCACCGTCGCGCCCATGAATCGCTCCAGCAAGCGCAAGCCCAGGTCGGTCCAGGCCATCAGCCCGGCCGAGGTGACGATGTCGCCATCGTCCAGCAACGGTTGCTGGGCCTCAACCCGCACCATGGGAAAACGCTGGGCAAGCGAATGCACGTAGTTCCAGTGGGTGCAGGCCGGGCGCCCGTCGAGCAGGCCACTGGCGGCGATGAAGAACACCCCGATGCACACCGATGCCAGCACCGTGCCGTGCCCGTGCAACTGGCATAACGAAGCACGATGGCGCTCAAGCAGCTCACCCTGAGGTGCCGACTCCAGGCTCGGCGGAATGATCAGCACCCGCAGATCGGCCGCGGCGGCAGGTGGGCTCTCAGGGGCAGGCTGCAGCTGCCCCGCTTCGTCCGCCTGCCAGAAGCTGATACGCACCGATGGCAACTCGACGGCCCCCAGTTCGGCGACCACCCGATTGGCCACCAGGAACAGGTCGGCCAGCCCATGCACGGCAGCACGTTGCGCGCCGGGGTACAACAGCAGGCCGATGTCCAGGCTGGCGGGGTTGTCAGTTTTTGCCTGCATAGTGTCGTTCGCGCCAATCCTCAGGTCAGTGCACACAGCCTATAACTAACGTCATCCAACGACTACTGCCACAGGAGGCAGCATGAGCAAGCAGGCGCTGATCATCATCGACATCCAGAACGACTACTTCCCGGGCGGCAAATGGACCCTCGATGGTGCCGACCAGGCGGCCGACAATGCTGCCCGCCTGTTGGCGGCGGCGCGTCAACGGGGCGACCTGGTGGTGCATGTGCGGCATGAGTTCGACAGCGCCGATGCGCCGTTCTTCGCGCCAGGCTCGCAGGGTGCGGCGATCCATGCCAAGGTCGAGCCTCAGGCCGGTGAACCGGTGGTGCTCAAGCACAAGGTCAACGCCTTCCTCGGTACCGACCTTGAGCACACGCTGGACCGGCATGGCGTCGAGGCCCTGACCATCGTCGGCAGCATGAGCCACATGTGCGTCGACGCCGCCACCCGGGCCGCGGCCGACCTGGGTTACGATGTGACCGTGGCGCACGACGCCTGTGCCACGCTGCCACTGGAGTTCGATGGCAAGCGGGTGCCGGCGGCGCAGGTGCATGATTCGGTGATGGCGGCGTTGGCGTTTGCCTATGCCAAGGTGGTCAGGACCGACGAGTTGATAGGAGACTGACCGCGAACCTTGGGTTGCCCATACAGGCCTCATCGCCGGCAAGCCAGCTCCCACAGGTCCACCTTCAGGCTCGGAGCCAGTGGAGAACCTGTGGGAGCTGGCTTGCCGGCGATGAGGCCCTGGAGGCAGCAACACCTCTCGATCAAATCACCACATTACGCACAAACCGCACCGCCACCGCCCCATCGTTGCGATAGGCATACCGGCAATTGCTGGGAAACACATGGAACTGCCCGACCTGCAGGCGATGCTCGACCCCTTCGATAATCAGCGTCAGTTGCCCTTGCGCCACATAGATCTGCTCGCTCCAGCCCTCGGCATCAGCCTCGCTGGAATAGCACTCGCCCGGTGCCAGGGTCCACTCCCACAGCTCCACCTCGCGCCGCGCCACACTGCTGCCCAGCAGCACCGCCCGGCTCTGCGGGTGCTCCCCGGCCCAGGCCAATTCTTCGATGCGCCCAGGGTCACGCTGGTCAGGTGCCTGGATCAGAGTACTGAAAGCCACGCCCAAGGCTTCGGCAATCAGGTCGAGGGTAGTCAGGCTGACATTCTTTTCGCCCGCCTCGATCGCCACCAGCATGCGCCGGCTGACACCGGAGCGCTCCGCCAGCGCCGTCTGGCTCATGCCCGCGGCATTGCGCAGGCTGCGTACATTGAGGCTGACATGCTGCAGCACCGATGCCCGGTGCGAGGAATCTTTGTGCACTATATTGCTCACTGGTCGGTATTGCGCAGTATACTGCCCACTTTGCGGCGATTGTGCGCCGCCCCCTCCGAGTGCGCAAGACCATGAGCCAGCCCAGCAGCAAACCGACCCCTGCCGTTGCCTTTCGCCTGAGCAAGGCCGAACTGGTGCTGGTGTTCATCACCATGCTGTGGGGCGGCACCTTCCTGCTGGTGCACAACGTGATGACCGTCAGCGGCCCGATGTTCTTCGTCGGCCTGCGCTTCGCTGCAGCCGCGCTGTTCGTCGGGGTGGTCTCGGCGCGGGCGCTGCCGGGGCTGACCTTCACCGAACTGAAGGCCGGCATGCTGATCGGGGTGTCGATCATGCTCGGCTACGGCCTGCAGACCATGGGCCTGCAAACCATCAGCAGCAGCCAGTCGGCGTTCATCACCGCGCTGTACGTGCCGTTCGTGCCGCTGCTGCAATGGCTGGTGCTGGGCCGGCGCCCCGGCCTGATGCCCAGCATCGGTATTGCCCTGGCGTTCATCGGCCTGATGCTGCTGGCCGGCCCGGAGGGTGGCAGCCTGCACTTCAGCGAAGGCGAGCTGGTAACCCTGGTCAGCGCCGTGGCCATTGCCGGCGAAATCATCCTGATCAGCCGCTACGCCGGCCAGGTCGATGTGCGCCGGGTCACCGTGGTGCAGCTGGCGACCGCCTCGCTGCTGGCGTTCCTGATGATCGTGCCGACCCAGGAGCGCATACCCGACTTTTCCTGGCTGCTGCTGGCCAGTGCCGTGGGGCTGGGCGCCATGAGCGCGGTGATCCAGGTGGCAATGAACTGGGCGCAGAAGTCGGTCTCGCCCACCCGCGCCACCCTCATCTATGCCGGCGAACCGGTATGGGCCGGGATCGTCGGGCGCATCGCCGGTGAGCGCCTGCCGGGCGTGGCACTGCTCGGCGGCCTGCTGATCGTGATCGCGGTGGTGGTCAGCGAACTCAAGGTACGCCGCCCGCGCGAGGTGGCCGAAGCACGGGACGTGCAGGATGAAGGCGAACGCCAGGCTGGCCTGTAAAGCCGCCAACTGCGGCTATGCTTTGTAAGAATCTGTTATAAAAAAACAGCTTGTCACAGCCTGTTTGTAGGATTCTGCGACAGCTTGCGTGTTGGTGATCAACCCCTCGGCACGTATGATTCTTTGCAAACTTCTCCAGAATAGAACGCTATGTCATTGATAGTGCTATTGCTTCTGCCGTTCGTGGGCAGTTGCCTGGCAGCCGTGCTGCCGCACAACGCACGTAACGCGGAGTCCATTCTCGCCGGGCTCGTGGCCCTGGTCGGCACTGTCCAGGTAGCACTGCTGTACCCTCAGGTTGCCCACGGTGGCGTGATTCGCGAAGAATTCCTCTGGCTGCCCAGCCTGGGGTTGAACCTGGTGCTGCGCATGGACGGCTTCGCCTGGCTGTTCTCGCTGCTGGTGCTGGGCATCGGTACGCTGGTGTCGCTGTATGCCCGCTACTACATGTCGCCACAAGACCCGGTGCCGCGCTTCTTCGCCTTCTTCCTCGCGTTCATGGGCGCCATGCTCGGCCTGGTGATCTCCGGCAACCTGATCCAGCTGGTGTTCTTCTGGGAACTCACCAGCCTGTTCTCGTTCCTGCTGATCGGTTACTGGCACCACCGTGCCGACGCCCGCCGCGGCGCCTACATGGCGCTGATGGTCACGGGCGCGGGCGGCTTGTGCCTGCTGGTGGGTGCCCTGCTGCTCGGCCATGTGGTCGGCAGCTACGACCTGGACAAGGTCCTGGCTGCCGGCAACACCATCCGCCAGCATGCGCTGTACCCGGTGCTGCTGCCACTGATCCTCATCGGCGCCCTGAGCAAGAGCGCACAATTCCCCTTCCAGTTCTGGCTGCCCCATGCCATGGCAGCGCCCACCCCGGTATCGGCTTACCTGCACTCGGCGACCATGGTCAAGGCCGGGGTGTTCCTGCTGGCGCGCCTGTGGCCGGTGCTGTCGGGCAGCGAGGAGTGGTTCTGGATCGTCGGCGGTGCCGGCGCCCTCACCCTGCTGCTCGGCGCCTTCGCCGCCATGTTCCAGAACGACCTCAAGGGCCTGCTGGCGTACTCGACCATCAGCCACCTGGGCCTGATTACCCTGCTACTGGGCCTGAACAGCCCGCTGGCCGCCGTCGCGGCGGTGTTCCACATTCTCAACCACGCCACCTTCAAGGCCTCGTTGTTCATGGCCGCCGGCATCATCGACCACGAAAGCGGTACCCGTGACATCCGCCGCCTCAGCGGGCTGATACGCCTGGTGCCATACACCGCCACCCTGGCCATGGTCGCCAGCGCCTCGATGGCCGGCGTGCCGTTGATGAACGGCTTCCTGTCCAAGGAAATGTTCTTCGCCGAAACGGTGTTCATCAGCTCCACTGCCTGGGTCGAGGCCACGCTGCCGGTGATCGCCACCCTGGCCGGCACCTTCAGCGTGGCCTATGCCCTGCGCTTCACCGTCGATGTGTTCTTCGGCCCCACGGCGCAAGACCTCCCGCACACCCCGCACGAACCGCCACGCTGGATGCGTGCGCCGGTCGAACTGCTGGTGCTTACCTGCCTGGTGGTGGGCATCTTCCCTGCCCAGTCGGTCGGCCCGCTGCTGGCCGCCGCCGCCCTGCCGGTGGTGGGCGGCACCCTGCCGGAATACAGCCTGGCTATCTGGCATGGCTGGAACGCGCCGCTGATCATGAGCCTGGTGGCCATGAGCGGCGGTATCGTGCTGTACCTGCTGCTGCGCAAGCAGCTGCGCCTGGGCCGCTTCCCCTACCCGCCAGTGATCGAGCGTTTCAACGGCAAGCGCCTGTTCGAACACGGCCAGGTGCAACTGATGCTGCTGGCGCGGCGCATCGAGCGCCTGCTCACCAGCCGCCGCCTGCAGTCGCAGCTGTTCATGCTGGTGTTCGCCGCCTTTCTCGCCGGTCTCACCCCCATGCTCTACAGCGGCCTGAGCTGGGGCGACCGGCCGAAGATTCCGGGCTCGGGCGTATTCGTCGCGCTGTGGCTGATCGCCATTGCCTGTGCCATCGGCGCCGCCTACCAGGCCAAGTATCACCGCTTGGCGGCGTTGATCATGGTCAGCGTCTGCGGCCTGATGACATGCATCACCTTCGTCTGGTTCTCCGCGCCCGACCTGGCCCTGACCCAGCTGGTGGTGGAAGTGGTCACCACCGTGCTGATCCTGCTCGGCCTGCGCTGGCTGCCGCGGCGGATCGAAGGCGTATCGCCGCTGCCGGGCAGCCTGGAGCGTGCGCGCATGCGTCGCCTGCGCGATCTGCTGCTGGCGGTGCTGGTAGGTGGCGGCATGGCCGTGCTGTCCTACGCCATGCTCACCCGGCCGACGCCGAACGACATTTCCTCGTTCTACCTGAGCCGGGCCCTGCCCCAGGGCGGTGGCACCAACGTGGTCAATGTCATGCTGGTCGATTTCCGTGGTTTCGATACCCTCGGTGAAATCACCGTGCTGGTGGCCGTAGCGCTGACCGTGTTCGCCCTGCTGCGGCGCTTCCGCCCGCCGAAGGAAAGCATGCAACTGCCGGCGCAGCAGCGCCAGCTGGCACCCGACGTGGTCACCGACCTGATCAACCCACGGCATGCCACCGACACCGCCCTGGGCTTCATGATGGTGCCTGCGGTGCTGGTGCGCCTGCTGCTGCCGATCGCCCTGCTGGTGTCGATGTATCTGTTCATGCGTGGCCACAACCAGCCCGGTGGCGGCTTTGTCGCCGGCCTGGTGATGTCGGTGGCGTTCATCCTGCAGTACATGGTGGCCGGCACCCAGTGGGTCGAGGCGCAGATGAGCCTGCGCCCGCTGCGCTGGATGGGCACCGGGCTGCTGTGCGCAACCCTGACCGGCGCGGGCGCCATGCTGCTGGGCTACCCGTTCCTCACCACCCATACCGCCCACCTGCACCTGCCGTTGCTCGGCGATGTGCACGTGGCCAGCGCGCTGTTCTTCGATGTCGGCGTGTTTACCGTGGTGGTCGGCTCGACCCTGCTGATCCTCACTGCCCTGGCGCACCAGTCGGTGCGCGCCTACCGCCCGGGCAACCCGGCGAAAACCAGCCAAGCAGGAGCCGCCTGATGGAAGAAGTGATTGCAGTTGCCATCGGCGTTCTGGCCGCCTCGGGGGTGTGGCTGATCCTGCGTCCGCGAACCTACCAGGTGATCATGGGCCTGTGCCTGCTGTCGTACGGGGTCAACCTGTTCATCTTCAGCATGGGCAGCCTGTTCATCGGCAAGGAACCGATCATCAAGGACGGCGTGCCCCAGGACCTGCTGCACTACACCGACCCCCTGCCACAGGCCCTGGTGCTCACCGCCATCGTCATCAGCTTTGCCATGACCGCGCTGTTCCTGGTGGTGTTGCTGGCCTCGCGCGGCCTGACCGGTACCGACCACGTGGATGGCCGGGAGCGTGACGAATGAGTGGCATGAGCCAATTGATCATCGCGCCCATCCTGCTGCCCCTGGTGACCGCGGCAGTGATGTTGCTGCTGGGCGAGAAACACCGGCAGATAAAAGCCCGGCTGAACCTGCTGTCGACCTTCGCCGGCCTGGCCATCGCGGTCAGCCTGCTACTGTGGGTGCGCACCCAGGGCCAGGCGGAATCGATCGGTGTCTACCTGCCAGGCAACTGGCCGGCGCCGTTCGGCATCGTGCTGGTGGTCGACCACCTGTCGGCCCTGCTGCTGACCCTCACCGGCATCATCGGCTTCAGTGCCCTGCTGTTTGCCCGCGCCCGCTGGGACGGTGCCGGGGCCAGCTTCCACGCACTGTTCCAGATCCAGCTGATGGGCCTGTACGGCGCCTTCCTCACCGCCGACCTGTTCAACCTGTTCGTGTTCTTCGAGGTGCTGCTGGCCGCTTCCTATGGCCTGCTGCTGCATGGCTCGGGCCGCGCCCGGGTGCGTGCCGGCCTGCATTACATTGCCATCAACCTGTTTGCCTCGTCGCTGTTCCTGATCGGCGCGGCGATGCTGTATGGCGTGACCGGCACCCTGAACATGGCCGACCTGGCCCTGAAGATTCCACTGGTGCCGGAGGCCGACCGTGGCCTGCTGCATGCCGGCGCAGCGATCCTGGCCATGGCCTTCCTGGTCAAGGCCGGCATCTGGCCGCTGAACTTCTGGCTGGTGCCGGCCTATGCCTCCGCCAGCGCGCCGGTGGCTGCGCTGTTCGCCATCATGACCAAGGTCGGCCTGTATGCCGTGCTGCGCCTGTGGACACTGCTGTTCTCCGGGCAGGCCGGGGCCTCGGCGCACTTCGGTGGTGAATGGCTGGTGTACGGTGGCCTGGTCACCCTGGCGGTGGCGGCGGTGTCGATCCTGGCCGCGCAGCGCCTGGAGCGCTTGGCCGCCCTCAGCATCCTGGTTTCGGCCGGCACCCTGCTCGGCGCCGTCGGTTTTGCGCAATCGGCGCTGACCGGCGCAGCATTGTTCTACCTGGTCAACTCGACCCTGGCGCTGTGCGCGTTGTTCCTGCTCGCCGAACTGGTCGAACGTTCGCGCTCGGCCAACGAAGCACCGCTGGACGACGAAGAAGACGCCATGCCGCCACCGCTGGAATCACTGCACCCGCCCAAGGGCATCAACCTCGACGATGAGCAGAAGGTGGTGATCGGCCAGATCATCCCGTGGACCATGGCCTTCCTCGGCCTCAGCTTCATCGCCTGCGCCCTGCTGATCATCGGCATGCCGCCGCTGTCGGGCTTTGTCGGCAAGCTCAACCTGATCAGCGCGCTGTTCAACCCGCAGGGGCTGGGCGTACCTGCCGAGCAGCCGCTGGGCACGGCGGGCTGGGGCCTGGTGGCGTTGCTGATCCTGTCTGGCATGGCCTCGCTGATCGCCTTCGGCCGCGTCGGCATCCAGCGTTTCTGGAAGCCTGAGGAACGCCCGTCGCCGGTGCTGCGCCGCTATGAATGCCTGCCCATCGTCATCCTGCTCGGCCTGTGCATCATCCTCAGCTTCAAGGCCGAACCGCTGCTGCGCTACACCCAGGACACCGCCGCCAGCCTGCAGGCCCCCGACGCCTATATCGAAGCCGTGATGGCCGCCCGGCCGATTCCTGGCCCCACCTCGCTCGACGTACAGGTGCAGCCATGAATCGACTGTTCCCCGCACCGCTGTTATCGGTTTCGCTATTCGGCCTGTGGCTGTTGCTGAACCTGTCGGTCAGCCCCGGCAACCTGCTGCTGGCTGCCGCGCTCGGCGTGCTGGCGCCGCTGCTGATGGCACCGCTGCGCCCGCAGCATGCCCATGTGCGACGGCCGCTGGCCATCGCCCGGCTGATTGGTCGGGTCGGCATCGATGTGATCATGTCCAACCTGCTGGTTGCCCGTGGCGTGCTGCGCGCTGGCAAGCAGCCGCCACGCTCGGCGTTCGTGCACATCCCGCTGGCCCTGCGCGACCCGCATGGCCTGGCGGCGTTGTCGATGATTACCACGGTAGTGCCCGGCACGGTCTGGTCCGAGCTGGCGCTGGACCGCAGCGTGTTGCTGCTGCATGTGTTCGACCTGGACGATGAGGCGGCCTTCATCCAGCACTTCAAGGACACCTACGAACGCCCGCTGATGGAGATTTTCCAATGACAGGCCTGCTCGCCAACGCTGTCCTCGCCAGCCTGTTCATCTTCGCCCTTTCCATGGCCCTGGCACTTATCCGGCTGTTCCGCGGCCCGTCCGCCCAGGACCGGGTGCTGGCGCTGGACTACCTGTACATCCTGGCCATGCTGACCATGCTGGTACTGGGAATCCGTTATGCCAGTGACACCTACTTCGAAGGTGCACTGCTGATTGCGCTGTTCGGTTTCGTTGGCTCGTTTGCCCTGGCCAAGTTCCTGCTGCGCGGTGAGGTGATCGAATGACTGAAACCCTGCAACTCCCGTTCTGGCTGGAGCTGGTCACTGCCGCGCTGCTGCTGACCGGCAGCCTGTTCGCCCTGATCGGTGCCGTGGGCCTGCTGCGGCTGAAGGACTACTTCCAGCGCATGCACCCGCCGGCACTGGCCTCGACCATTGGAGCCTGGTGCGTGGCACTGGCCTCGATCATCTACTTTTCCTGGCTCAAGGACGCCCCGGTGCTGCACGCCTGGCTGATTCCGATCCTGCTGTCGATCACCGTACCGGTGACAACACTGTTGCTGGCCCGGGCAGCGCTGTTCCGCAAACGCATGGCGAAAGAGCCGGTACCTGAAGAAGTGAGCAGCGGCCGCGATCGCGGTAACTGAAAGGTTGCCGCCTCACCCTTGGGCCAGGCGCTGCAACTCGCGCCGGACCATGGCCGCATAAGGCGGCGGGCCGAGGCGATACAATTCCCCTGCCACCCAGTTCAACCAGGCGCCCTGCAACTCTTCGCGCCTGGCCAGCAAACGCTCGGCCTCGGCCACGGCATCCGCCTGGTGCTGCCGATGGAACTCGGCACGCGTGGCGGGCGCGTCGTCACTGTGGGTCATTCACTGGCCTTGAAGGTGGTCAGCTCACCTTTGCGCCATTTGGCAACCTTGCCGGTCACCGCCTTGAGCAACTTGCCCAGGCCTTCCTGTACTTGTTGCTGAGCGGCGAACACCAGCATCACACCGTGGCCTTCACGGAACACGATGCCCTCGCCTTCGGGCACCGAGACGAAGGCATAGTCGCCCACGCCATATACGTTCAGCTTGATTTCGCGAAAGCGCATTTCCAGTTTGCCGCCTTCGCGGCTGGGCAGTACGGCGGCGCGAAAGTGGTCGCCGACCTTCAGTTCCAACCGCTGCTTGTCATCGACGACCAATGCACTTTCGGTGTCGATTTCGGCCATGTACAGGCCTTCGGGACTCTGTTCGGTGACATAGACAAAGCGGCCCTGAAACAGCTGGGCCAATTTACCGCGCAAGTCGCCCAGGGCGAACAACGCATGGGTATCAAGAGTGCTGACTGCCAATGAAGTAATCCTCAACCGGTTACAACCCGCCCTCACCCAAGCTCGGTGAGGCACGGCCATTTCTTATCGATAGGCGAAAAGAGTAATGAAGCGATATGCGAAATGTCTGTGCACGCTGGCGATGCAGCGTGCAGGAATCTTTACTCTGGCTTGCCAGATATGGCCTCAAATACAGGCTTTCGGCATATTCCCGATTCGGGAAGCGTAATGTCTGACAGCAAAACCGCCAGAAAAGATGCGGCAGGCAATGCCAGAGCGCACGTGAGAACGGGCCCTGCAATCCATCAGCGCATTACTGGGGGAAGAATATGCACGAAAACACCGAAATTCGTCGAGAGGCAAAGTACATTTCTTACAGGGGAACGCCCTGAACAACACCCGTTCGCTCGTCGGCAGTACTCACTACACTCAAGCCGCCAGGCCCTTCTTCAACTGCTGCTGCCAGGCCGCCTGGCACTCCAGCGCTTCTTCTCGCGTGGCGAATGCGGTACCACGGCGTTCGCCATTGACCAGTACCACCCAGCAGATGCGTTTACCCAGCGCACGCAGTGTGGCGGGCACCCCCGAACCAATCATCACGGCTACATCGACCCGGCTATTCATCATTCCCTCCGGAATTTAATTAGCACCCTAACGATAAAGCCATGATACGCCTGCGTAAGGCGCGGAAACAGCGCATCCCGGTACAGCAGTGTTACGTACGGGGCAACAAAACCGCTGCCGGAAAGAAACGCAAAAAGCCCCAGGGATCGCTCCGTGGGGCTTGGCACACCGCGCGGGGTTACACCTGGCGCTGGTGGCGGTCGAGCTGCTCGTGGCGCTCCTGGGCTTCGATGCAGTACTTGGTGGTCGGGCTGATCAGCAGACGCTTCAGGCCGATTGGTTCACCGCTGTCATCGCACCAGCCGAAGCTTTCGTCGGCAATACGGTCCAGGGCCATTTCCAGCTGCGGCAGCAGGCGCTGGTCGCGGTCGATGGCGTTCACCAGCCAGCTACGCTCTTCTTCGACCGAAGCCACGTCGGCAGGATCCGACGGGGTGTCCAGGCCTTCGATGGTGGCACGGCTCAGCTCGATGCGTTCATGGGTTTCGACTTTCATCGCCTGCAGCAGGCCAGCGAAGAAAGCCAGCTGGTCAGCGTTCATGTAGTCATCGGCCGACATGGCCAGCAACTGTTCCTTGGTCATCGATTTCTCTATGAAAAAATGTGCATTTGGGCGATTCAGGTGCCGCCGACGCCTTGACATCGGCAGCGGAATTCTTCAAGCGCCAACCGGCACTCTTTTACAGGGGGCGGCAGTCTAAGGCGCCGCGTCGCGTGGAGCAACTGCAATTGGGTGCGAATTTGCTTCCGGTGCCCACATTCCGCCAGTCGGCGCCCTCTGCTCTGGCTCTGCTCTTGCTCTTGATCTTGATCTTGATCTTGCTCTTGATCTTGATCTTGATCTTCGCGACTTCAGGAGGCCGAGCAGAGGTCTTGCGGAGGGAGGTGACGGGCATGGATGCCCGTCAAGCGCTGAGGCCCCATGGATGGGGCCTGCAGCGCGTACTCCCGGGAGCAAGACCGGCGCGAGGGAACCCCGTAGCGTAGCGGAGGGGCCGGATGATGGGAGCGCAGCGTTTTTTGGTTACTTTTTGCCGCGTTTGGCAAAAAGTGACTCGCCGTAAGGGCGAAAAGGTGAGTATGCGTCGCCATCGTAAATGGACTATGCGCGAGATCAAGACCAGTACTTTTCCGCTCTTCGCTCTTCGCTCTTCGCTCTTCGCTCTTCGCTCTTCGCTTTCAAGCGTGGGCATCAACAACAAGGTCAACATTCATTCTCGAAGGTGGCGCTTATTCACCTTTCCGCCCTTACGGCGGGTCACTTTTTGTCAAACGCGACAAAAAGTAACCAAAAAACGCTGGCTCCTATCATCCGGCCCCTACGCTGCGCTCCGGGGTCCCCTCGCTACGGGCCTGCTCCCGGGAGTACGCGCTGCAGGCCCCATCCATGGGGCCTCAGCGCTTGACGGGCATCCATGCCCGTCACCTCCCTCCGCAGTCCCTTCGCTCGGCCTCCTGAAGTCGCAATCGGCGGCGCCTGAGCTACCGTGCGCTTAGAAGCAAAAACAAAAGCAAAAGCAACGGCAACGCCGATTCCAATCAGCGGTCCTTGAACTGCGCCTCGCGCTTGGCAATGAACGCAGCCATCCCCTCTTTCTGGTCTTCGGTAGCAAACGCCGCATGGAACACCCGCCGCTCGAAGCGCACACCCTCGCTTAGGGTGACTTCGAACGCACGGTTGACGCTCTCCTTGACCATCATGCTCACCGGAATCGACTTGCTGGCAATGGTCGCGGCCACCTTCAGCGCCTCTTCCACCAGCTCCGCCTGCGGCACGATACGCGCCACCAGGCCAGCACGCTCAGCTTCCTCAGCCCCCATCAGGCGACCGGTCAGGCACAGTTCCATGGCCTTGGCCTTGCCCACCGCACGGGTCAGGCGCTGGGTGCCGCCCATGCCCGGCAGCACGCCAAGGTTGATTTCCGGCTGGCCGAACCTGGCATTGTCCGCCGCCAGGATGAAGTCACACATCATCGCCAGCTCGCAGCCGCCGCCCAGGGCAAAACCGGACACCGCGGCAATGATCGGCTTGCGCCGGTTGGCAATGCGGTCGGAATCGCTGAACAGGTCGTCAACGTAGATTTGCGGGTATTGCAGCTCGGCCATTTCCTTGATGTCGGCGCCAGCGGCAAAGGCCTTGGCGGAACCGGTCAGCACCACGCAGCCGATGTTCGGATCGCGCTCGAGCTGGTCCAGGGCCTGGTTGATCTCGCCGACGATCTGCGCGTTCAGCGCGTTCAGCGCCTGCGGGCGGTTGAGGGTGATCAGGCCGACCTTGCCGTGGATGTCCAACAGGATGGTTTCGAATGCCATGCAGTCTGCTCCTTCAAAGATTGCGCGCAATGACCATGCGCTGAATGTCGCTGCTGCCTTCGTAGATCTGGCAAACCCGAACGTCGCGGTAGATCCGCTCCAGCGGGAAGTCACTCAGATAGCCATAACCGCCCAGGGTCTGCAAGGCATCCGAACAGACCTTTTCGGCCATTTCCGAGGCAAACAGCTTGGCCATCGACGCTTCCACCAGCGCCGGGCGCCCGGCATCGCGCAGCGCGGCGGCGTGCAGCACCATCTGCCGGGCCACGGCAATCTTCGTCGCCATGTCGGCCAGGCGGAAGGCCACCGCCTGGTGCTCGATCAGCGCCTTGCCGAAGCTCTGCCGCTCGTTGGCGTAGTCGCGCGCCACTTCGAACGCCGCGCGGGCCATGCCCACCGCCTGCGAGGCGATGCCGATGCGGCCGCCTTCGAGGTTGGCCAGGGCGATCTTGTAGCCCTCGCCTTCGGCGCCCAGGCGGTTGGCTACCGGCACACGCACATTATCGAAAACGATCTGGCAGGTATCGGAGGCGTGCTGGCCGAGCTTGTCCTCGACCCGCGCCACCTGGTAGCCCGGCGAATCGGTGGGCACGATGAAGGCACTGATGCCGCGCTTGCCGGCGTCCGGATCGGTCACGGCGAACACGATCACCACCCCGGCGTTCTGCCCGGAGGTGATGAACTGCTTGCTGCCATTGAGCACGTAGTGGTCGCCGTCCAGACGTGCACGGGTCTTCAGGCTGCTGGCGTCGGAGCCTGCCTGCGGTTCGGTCAGGGCGAAGGCGCCGAGCATCGCACCGCTGGCCAACGGGGTGAGGAACTGCTCCTTCTGCTGCTCGCTGCCAAAACGCAGGATCGGCACACAGCCCACCGAGTTGTGCACGCTCATGATGGTCGAGCAGGCGCCGTCACCGGCGGCGATTTCCTCCAGGGCCATGGCATACGCCACGTAGCCGGTGTCGCTGCCGCCCCACTGCTCCGGCACCAGCATGCCGAACAGGCCCAGCTCGGCCATCTCCTCGATGGCCTCCTTGGGGAAGCGGTGTTCCTTGTCCCATTGCTCGGCAAACGGCTTCAGGCGCTCCTGGGCAAAGGCGCGTACCGCGTCGGCGATCTGTTGTTGCTCGTCAGTTACCAGCATGGTTCACCTCAGTACAGGCATTCGACAGCCATGGCCGTGGCTTCGCCACCGCCAATGCAGATGGCCGCCACGCCACGGCGCAGGTTGTTCTGGCGCAGGGCCGACAGCAGGGTCACCAGGATGCGCGCGCCGGAAGCGCCGATCGGGTGGCCAAGGGCGCAGGCGCCGCCATGGATATTGACCTTGTCGTGCGGCAGGTCGAGGTGCTTCATGGCCGCCAGGGTGACCACGGCGAAGGCCTCGTTGATTTCGAACAGGTCGACCTCGGCCAGGTTCCAGCCAGTGCGTTTCATCAGTTTGTCGATGGCCCCGATCGGCGCGGTCGGGAACAGTGCCGGGGCGTCGGCAAAGGCGGCGTGGCCGTGGATCACCGCCAGCGGCTTGAGCCCGCGCTTGTCGGCTTCGGAGCGGCGCATCAGCACCAGCGCCGCAGCGCCGTCGGAAATCGAGCTGGAGTTGGCGGCGGTCACCGTGCCGCCTTCGCGGAAGGCCGGCTTGAGCTGCGGGATCTTGTCCAGGCGCGCCTTGGGCGGTTGTTCGTCGTCCTTGATGACGCGCTTCTCCTTGCCCTCGGTGACCTCGACCGGCACGATCTCGGCAGCAAAGCGACCGCTCTTGATAGCGTCCTGGGCGCGGGTCAGCGAGGCGATGGCGAACTGGTCCTGGGCCTCGCGGCTGAAGGCATTGGCCTGGGCGCAGTCTTCGGCAAAGGTGCCCATCAGGCGGCCCTTGTCGTAGGCGTCTTCCAGGCCGTCCATGAACATGTGGTCGATGATCCTGCCGTGGCCCATGCGGTAGCCGCCACGGGCCTTGTCCAGCAGGTACGGTGCGTTGGTCATGCTTTCCATGCCACCGGCCACCACCACATCGGCGGTGCCGGCCAGCAGCAGGTCATGGGCCATGATCGCCGCCTGCATGCCCGAACCGCACATCTTGTTCAGGGTGGTGCAGGTGGTGTGCTTGTCCAGCCCGGCGCCCAGCGCGGCCTGGCGCGCCGGTGCCTGGCCCTGGCCTGCCGGCAGCACGCAGCCGAACAGCACCTGCTCGACACTGGTGGCATCGATGCCGGCGCGCTCGACGGCACCACGGATGGCGGCGCTGCCCAGCTGCGGCGCGGTCAGGCTCTTGAGGTCGCCCTGCAGGCCGCCCATGGGCGTGCGCACGGCGCTGACGATAACGATCGGGTCATTGGCGAGGGTCATGTTCGCTCTCCTTACTTGGCAGCCATGCGCAGTGCACCGTCGAGGCGGATCACCTCGCCATTGAGCATGCTGTTCTCGATGATGTGGCGGGCCAGCGCGGCGTACTCCTGCGGGCGACCCAGGCGCGGTGGGAATGGCACGCCGGCGGCCAGCGAGGCGCGTACTTCCTCGGTCATGCCGGCCATCATCGGCGTTTCGAAGATGCCCGGGGCGATGGTCATCACACGGATGCCGAAGCGCGCCAGTTCGCGGGCGGTCGGCAGGGTCAGGCTGGCGATGGCGCCCTTGGAAGCAGCGTAGGCTGCCTGGCCGATCTGGCCGTCATAGGCGGCGATGGAGGCGGTGTTGATGATCACCCCGCGCTCGCCTCCCTCATCGGCAGCCCCTTCGGCCATGGCCGCGGCGGCCAGGCGCAGCAGGTTGAAGCTGCCGATCAGGTTGACGTTGATGACCTTGGCAAAGCTGGCAAGGCCATGCGGGCCCTGCTTGCCCAGCACTTTCTCGGCGCCGACGATGCCGGCGCAGTTGACCAGCCCGTGCAGGCTGCCAAAGGCGCTGACGGCCGCATCGACCGCCGCCTGGGCGGCCTGCTCGTCGCTGATGTCGGCCACCGCGAAACGGGCGTTTTCGCCCAGTTCGCGGGCCTTGGCTTCGACGGCCTGGGCATTGAGGTCGACCAGCATGACCTTGGCGCCGGCCTCGACCAGCATCTGCGCGGTGGCAGCACCCAGCCCGGAGGCGGCGCCGCTGACGATGAAGTGTTTGTTGGCTATTTGCATGATCGGTTTCCTTTCAGGCGCTGGCAGGGGTGGCCTGTTGCGCTTGTTGTTTGGCGACTTCCTGGTTGCGCAGGATGAAGCGTTGCAGCTTGCCGCTCGGGGTCTTGGGCAGCTCGCTGACGAATTCGATTTCCCTTGGGTAGGCATGGGCGTACAGGCGCTGGCGCACGTGCTGGCGCAAAGCCTCTTCAAGCTCGGCGCTGCCCTGGTAACCGCTGGCCAATACCACGAAGGCCTTGATCAGCTCGGTGCGCTCCGGGTCCGGTTTGCCGATCACCGCCGCTTCGATCACCGCCGGGTGCTCGATCAGTGCACTCTCCACGTCGAACGGGCCGACCCGGTAGCCGGAGGTGGTGATCACATCGTCGCTGCGGCCGACGAAGCTGATGCTGCCGTCCTGGTTCAGCTCGACGGTGTCGCCGCTGAGGTAGTACTTGCCGACGAAGGCTTTGGTCGGCAGGCCGTGGTAGCCCGCGAACCAGCACAGCGGCGACTGCTCGCGGTCGACCGCGAGGATGCCCGGCTGGCCGGCGGGCAGTTCGTTGCCCTGCTCGTCCAGCACCACGATGCGGTGGCCGGGGATGGCAAAGCCGGCCGAGCCGAGGTGTACCGGGTGCTGCAGGCCATGGTGGTTGCACAGCACCATGCCCAGTTCGGTCTGCCCGTAGTGGTCGTGGATGGTCACGCCCAGTTCGTCGGCGAACCAGCGGATCACTTCCGGGTTGAGCGGTTCGCCGGCACTGCTGACCACCCGCAGGCGGCCCTTGATCGGTGCCGAGAAGTCATCCCCGGCGGCAATCAGCAGGCGGTACGCGGTGGGCGAGCCGGCCAGGTTGGTGATGCCCAGCTTGTCGATCACCCGTGCGCAGCTTTCAACACTGAACGGGCCATCGTAGAAGGTGGTGGCATGGCCCAGCGACAGCGGCCCGGTGACCGCGTAATACAGGCCATAGGCCCAGCCCGGGTCGGCCAGGTTCCAGAAGTTGTCCTCGGGGCGCAGGTCGATGGCATCGCGCATGTAGCCCTGGAACGCGACGATGGCACGCAGCGGCACTTCCAGCGGTTTGGCCGGGCCGGTGGTGCCGGAGGTGAACATCAGCAGGAACGGGTCGTTGCCCGAACGCATGACCGGCTCGCATTTGTCTGCGGCATTGTCCAGGCATTGCTGGAAGTCCAGTTCGCCACTTCGGGCATTGACGGTGATGATGGTCGGACAGGCGTGCACATCGTCCAGCTTGGCGCGGTTGTGGCTGTCGGTGACGACCACGCGGGCGTGGGACTGCTCCAGGCGATGTTCGATGGCCTTGGGGCCGAACGCGGTGAACAGTGGCTGGTACACCGCCCCGAGGCGCCAGGTGGCGAGGATGGTGACCAGCAGTTCGGGGGTGCGCGGCATCAGCCCGGCGACCCGGTCACCCGCACCAACGCCTTGCGCTTGGAGCACATTGGCGAAACGGGCAGCCAGTGTTTGCAACTGATCGAAGCTCAACCGCTCGCTGTTGCCCTCGCGGTCTTCCCAAACCAGTGCGGTCTTGCCCTCACCGGCATGGCGGTCGCAACATTCGACACAGGCATTGAGGGCTTCGAGGTTGCCATGCAGCGCCGCCGCAGCGGCCTGGCCATGGTCGAACGCACGAGCGGCCTCGGTGTAATCGCGCATCGTCGGACTCCTGGTTTCTTGTTTTTGGAGTTGAACCATCGGTCCGACGATGTTCGCGCCGCGCTGGCGTCGCGGCAATGGCCTAAGTTGTCAAACTGGATGACCGGTTTGGCCGGTGGCCATCAGCCCGGTGCGCGCTCCAGGCTGATCACGTAGTGCCGGGTCAGCTGCTGTTGCAACGCCAGCCGATCGGCCTGCAGCTGCGCATCCAGTGCCTGTGCCTGGTTCAGATACTGTGCCTCACCCAGTTCAACGCGCCGTACCGCCAGTGCCGCCCGCTGCTCACCGGCGAGTTGCTCCAGGTCGTTGAACGGCTGCGCAAAGTGCTGTTGCACAAAGCGCTGCCAGAACGCGCGCGTGCACAGGTCGGTCACTACATCATCGAGAACGTCCGCCCTTCCCACGGCTGCCTCTGCCGCCTGCAGCCGATGCTCGCTCAACCCGACGGCTGCCGCCCTGATGCGCATTCTGGCAGGCTGGAAAGGCAACCTGAGCCTGGTCCGCAAGCGCACCCTGTAGCGCATCGCCAACGTCGCCAGTACTGCAGGCTCAGCGAAGCCTTCGAGGTTTTGCCGCTCGGCCTCGACATACTCGTCAAGGCGGTCCAGGCGCTGCAAGGCGCGCCCCAACGCCAGCAACTTCGGACCATGGGTCTGAGCACCATCGCCTGCCGCGTCGCGCTCGGCATGCAGACGCAACAGTCGGCTGAACAGTTCGATGGCACCATTGTCATCCTTTACCGTACCGGCTGCCGCCAGTTGCACCTGGCGAGCGAATTCGGCGTCTGTCTCCATCATCGACAGGCACTGCCAGCCCATGCGCAACAGATAAGCCTTGGGCCAGCTGTAGTCCGCCAGGCCTTGCAGAAGCTCCAGCAGATCGAACAGGCGGGCATTTTCGTCTTGGGTGCTCAGCCGGTCCCAAAGCTCGCCACGCCCATGGCTGGCGGAGTCGGAACCGACCCACCAGGCTCGGCCGATCTCTTCCTCCGGCTCCTCCAGCAGCGGCTCCAAGGCATGGAGCTTGCCGTAATCGGCCATGCTCAGGCGGTTGCCATCGACCAGGATGCGCTGGCGAAACTCCAGCGGCATGGCCAGCACGCCGTCAGGCACACCCCGCAGGAAATTGTCTCGCAGGTCGGCTCGTTGCAGGAAGCCACACAGCTCGAGCCCTCTGGGCCACTCGCTGAGCCCGCAGCGGCGCAAATTCAGCTCGATCAGATGAGGCAGGTGATGGAAGCGCATTTCGTACACCCCCAGCGGGCTGTTGTAGCTCAGGTCGAGGTGGCTGAGCAGCGGCAACCCGTTCAGTGCTTCGATGGCATGGGCATCCAGGCGAATGCGGTTATGCCCCAGGCGCAACCGGCGCAGGTTGGTCAGGTAGCCAAGCCCGCGCGGGCAGCGCAACAGCTGGTTGTGGCTCAGGTCCAGCTCCTGCAGGTAGGTGAATGCCCGCAGAAACTCCTCGTTCACCACCCCGATGGCCGTCTCGCTCAGTACCAGGGTGGTGACGTGATAGAAATCGATAGGCGCAGGCATGACCGGCAACGAATCGGTGGGCAGATCATTCAGCACCAGGCGCAGCCCCTGGCGCTTGCCGTCACTGTCCACCACCACATGGTCGCCAAGCGCCTGCCAGGCGCGCAGCAATCGTTCGGCGAACAGCTGGCGTCGCGCCCGCAAAGTGTCACTCAGCGCAGCCGACACCCAACCATTGAGTGCGCGGTTCAACTGCTCAAAATCGTCCTGCAGCGCCAGGAGCGCATCGGCGACCGACACATTCTGCAGCAGCCAGCGGTCAACTTGCGTTTCCAGCGAATCGCCCAGCCCCGGGAAGAACTGCCTCAGGCCGGCCCGCAGTTGTTCCCTGGGTGTGGTGGGCAGTGACGCGCGCCCGCTGAGCAGGTACCCGACGCGGCCATCGGCAAGGCGCTGCCCGGGATTGAACCAGCGCTCCGTCGACGCCCAGCCCAGCATGCGGGCGATTTCCTCATGGGTACCCAGGTGCGCCATTAGCTTCTCTCGCAGGCGCTCGGCATTGGCGTTCTCGGCCAGGCCCAAACGGCCCAGCAGGTTGCGCGATTCGAGCGCGGCCAGCACAGCCTGGAAGATGCACGACGAAGCAGGTGGCTGCATCGCGAGTTTTCGGCCCTGCCCGTCATACAGGGCAAAGACCCCTTGCTCACGCACCAGCACCCGTTGCTCGGCCGCATCGCCAACCGAACCGATGCGTTTCAACGCCACGGCATCCGCAGCAGCATTGCTCAACGCCAGGCTGAACGCATCAATGGCCTCGACATTCAGCAATGCCAGCACCAGCATGCCCGTTTCGTCGCTATATGCGCTCGGCAGATAAAACCCTGCCAGCGCCCTGCTCACCTTCGCCAGCGAGCACAACGACCTGGCCTGGGTGGCCAGGCTTTGCGGCAACTTTCCACCACTGACGAACAGCTGACGAGCGTCGTGACTTGCTCCGTCGGCCAGATCGCGCGCATAGGGCTCAGGCAGCCCCAGCGCCATCAGCGGCTTGAGCAAAGGCTCCGCCGATTCGGGCAGGCGTGTCAGCCGTGCGAACAGCAGGTCGCTCGACCTTGGCCGGTCCGCCAGCACTGCCGCACGCCCCTTTACACTGCCCGGTCGGGCCTCGCACCAGGCCAGCAGCTGCAAGTCCTGATCGGAGACAGTGTCGCGTTCCAGGTTGCGGAAGAACGTGTCGATCCGGGCATCGGCATCGAATGCCTTGAGGGTTTCCCGCAAGGTGGCAGGCGTTCGCCGGTTTTCCACCAGCAGGCCGCGCAGTTCGTCCTCATCGATGCCGGCCATGCGCAAGATCCGCTGCGCCTGCTGGTTATCGAAAGGTTGATCGCGCGGCCAAAGGGTATCGAGCATTTTCGCAGGGTCGCGCCAACGCTGCGGCTCATCGTGCATCAGGCGCCAGCTGCGTTCGCCATTGTGCAGCACGACCGGGTCGTACGCCTCTTCGCGACCGGGGTGGCGCAGACGCCAGGGGCCATCGGGGTCAGGCCGATGAACTTCGTAGAAGACCCCGTCGGCCTTCATCCAGCGGCGCTCGCCATCGGCATAGGCCCCGTCCACACCCAAGGTGATCGTTTCAGGGGTCGAGGCAAAGGCTGCCAGATCTCGGGACCACAAACGCCCCGCCCCATTGGCGAGCCTTACCGGCTCCAGCGCCGCGACGAACGCGCTGCGCACGAAGGTGACGCCCGCCACCGTCGCGGCGGTGCCCGCCAGTATCTCGGCAACGCCCAGCATGTGCTCCAGCGCCTCGTGTTGATGGCCTCGCAACCAGTCCTGCGTGCCCTCGAAAACCTCCGAGAGGGTATGGGCCACCAGTTGCCCGAGCAGCAAGCCGCCCACCACAGGAATGAACAGGCCCGCGAGGTTGAGCACATCGAGGCCGGCGGCCTTCCACGCCCCATGCCGCTCACGCGATGCGGTTTCATCGGCATCGGCGGTCGGCACCAGCAACAAGCGACCATCCTGCTTCACCCGGTTTGTCTGCTGTACAGCCAGCGCCTGGAAAATGTCATGCTGTGGCACACTGCCATCGAGTTCCAGGTCCGGCTGATCATCCTTCAGGCGGGCCTGCAGCTTGTGCATGAACCCGGCACGCTGATCCAGGCCGATCAACTGGCTGAACGCCTGGCGATAGGGTTCATGGCGCAGCTCGGCCACCAACGCGCTATTGATCGAGGCGTGGCTGTCGAAGTGCCGCAACGCCTGTACCGGATCGCTGGGCAGGTAGAGCACGCCGCCCTGCGTTTGCCCATGCCTGTCGCGAAGTTGAATCCACACACCATCTGCCACTTGGCAACCGAGGGCTTCGAGCAGGCCCGGGTGGCCCGTGAGGCTGGCGGATCGCCGATCCGCGGGTTCATCCACCAAGGCGTGCAATGCCTCCTTGACCGGCTCGGTAATCTCGCCTTTGAGTGCGGCAACCTGCACGGCCAGGCGCAGCCCGGAGCGCTTGTCTTCACAGAGGACGCGTTGTGCCGTGGCATCGAATGTGCGGTCCAGTTCCTGCTGGTACAGGCGCCCGGCATCGAGCTTGCGGCACGCCTCGACCAGTTCATCGGTGCCTCGCGAAAGTACCCGTTCCTGCCCCGGCGCGACCAACCCGGTTCCCAGGTAGAAATCGTTGCTGGCGGCAAAGTTGCGCATCAGGCGGAGCAAGCCGTTTTCACGCCGTTGCCCGTAGGTGGGAAATGGCGGCTCAGCGCCGGGCGTGGACGAGAAACGATGGGAAACCTCCAGCCACTCCAACTGCCAGAACGCTACGTCGCCCGGCAGCGGCTCGCGCAACAAACTGGCGAATTGCCGTTCGGCGAACTGCTGCGGCGACGGCAGCGCCAGGGTGATCCCGCGCAACCGGGCCTGGGTGGCATGATGGGCTTCCAGGCTTTCGCGCAAGGTGCGTATCTGGCTTTGCGTGGCCTGTTTGAGCCAGGCAGGCAACCGGTCACCGATGAAACCGTCGTGCAAGTGGCTGGAAGACGCAGAGGCGGGCTGTGGTGCGTGTGGTTCGCGGGTCATGGCAGGTCCCTGGATGGCTGTCGAAAGCCACGCATGGTGTGCAACCTGCCGGCGCTTGCGCAGAGGGAACCCCTGCGGTAGAAGCTGGGCGGCACACTGCGTGCCGCCCGTGAAGCGCCGTCACTTTGCCTCTGGCACCATGAACGCTTCGCGCGTAAGGCGCTGGGCAAGGCTGGCCAGGGCCTGCTCGCGCTCATCGCGCAGGGCGTTGCTCAGGTTCCAGTACTCGTCACTGGTCAAGGTCTCCCTTTGCTCGTCCAGAGTTTCCAGCCGCAGGGAGAATTGCGTTTCAAGGGTTTCGAAGTCGTCTGGATGTTCTGCCCGCAGTACCGGCAACCAGAAATCACGCTCGCTGATGAACACGACCCGTTGCTCGCCCGCCTCCACCTCCAGCACTTCCTTGAAGGCCTCCTCCAGTTGCAGCGGCGACACGTTGGCCAGCCTGCCAAACTGCATATGGCGAGGTTGGCCCAACAGGTCCAGGCGCTGGGCCAAGCCGCTGAGGTAGGCAAGATTGACCTCCACCTCCTCTTCATCGTGGTTCCCCCGGCTCCAACGTCCATCCTGGTAGCGGGCGTCGATTTCGCGTCGGGCGATTTTCTCTACCCAGTGCACGCGAAACAGCCGCTTGGCCAACTGCAGGCGTGCCGCGCGAGTCGAAATCGGTTCGCCGCCGCGGGTGGCCTGCTCGACATGCATGCGCACCTCAAGGCGGCTGAACACGGTGGAAACGCTGTCCACACAGGTGGTGGGCTCCGCTGCCAGGTCAAACAGGGCCATGCGCGTGGCGGTATCGACATGGGCGGCATCCAGCATTGCCCATACCCTGAACCCGAGTTCGGCCGGCGCCTTGCTGAATTCGGCCGTGGTCGTCAGTTGTCTGAGCAGCTCGAAGAAAGCCAGGCTGCCGGGCTCGGCATTCAGCGCATCCCATTTCCCTTGCTGCTCCTGCCGCGCCGCTGGGTCCAGGGTCTGCAGCCATTGCTCCCGAGCAGGAGCGTGTCGTTGCGGGCGGGGCGTGGCCAGCAGGCGTTCGGCGCCATACAGGCGATCGAGATCCTGCACTGGCAGCGCATTGCCCTCCAGGTGCATGGCACGGCGCAACTGCAACGGGGCCTGAAACAAGGCTGCCGGCAACTCGGCTATCTGGTTGTTGCGAAGGTCGGCGAACACCAACAGGCCACACCACTCCAGGCCCCGGGGCAGCGCGGTCATCTGCACGCGGTTCAAACGCAGGATCCGCAAGCTGGGCAACCGCTCGAACTGTAGCCTGATGTCGCCGAGCGGGTTGTCACTCAGGTCCAGCGAACGCAAGAGCGCCAGGCCAGTCAGCACATTGGCCTGCGGCTCCGAGATACGAATACGGTTGCGCGGCATCAGCAACTGGCGCAAGGCGGTCAACCGCTCCAGCCCCGCAGGTAGCGCGCGCAAGGCGTTGTCGCTCATGTCCAGGCACAGCAGATCGGGGAAGCAGGCGAGGAACCCCGACGGGATGGCATCCAGACCGAGCGCCGACAGGGTCAATTCCGACACGTGCGAGAAGTCCGTCCCGACCGGCAACACGGGCAGGCTGCCCACCGGTACGGCGACGATGCTCAGGCTGAGCACCGCATCGTTGCCGATAGCGCCAACGGCGCGGTCGCTGCGCATCTGCCAGGCACGCCGCAACGAATCTGCAACACGTCGGCGTGCGCGACTGGCGCTGCCCGCCACCTCTTCAACCCAGGCCAGCAAGCTGTCATCCAGGCGGCGGTATTCCTGCTCGACACGCAGCAGGTTCTCGAACAGGCCCCCGCGCATGTCCAACAGGCTCTGGACATAGCGATCGACGCCGACATCCCCGATACCGGGATACAACGCGCGCACCCGCTGCCGCACCACGCGCTCCGGCGAGCCGATGCACGACTGGCAGCCACCCAGTGGATAGCCCGCTCGGCCATCGACCAAACGCTGCATGGGCGATGCCATGGGCCTTGCCTCCCGCCAGCCGAGCAGGCGCAGCAGGGCCTGCCGGTCACCGGGTAGCCAGGCCTGCATCTGCTCGCGGATTCTGGTCGGCGCATCGGCGCCATTCCACCCCTGTCGCACCCGGTATTCCACGGGCAGGCAAGCGGCCAGCACCTCGAACAGCCCCTCGGGGGCGGCGACTTCGCGCTCATCCGGCAAGCCTCTGTCGTTGTAGAGCTGGAAGCGCCCCTCCCGCCTGACCAGCACCACGGCCTGCTCAAGGTCGGTCTCGGCGAACAGCCGCTCCATCGCCGCCCCGGCATACGGGTCACGGCGCAACACCAGGTTGAACCCGGCAGCGCCGGGGCCATGCCGACGCAGCAGGGCAAAGACCAGCGCCACCACTTCCGGCCGATAACTGCCCTGCAGGTACAACGCTTCGCGCATGCGGGTCAGGCGCGCCAGTTGCAGGGCCACCCGCGCCTGTTCAGCCAACGCCAGCGGCAGGCGGGACTCTGCCTGCATGCGCAAGCGCACAGCCTCGGTGGCCTGCTCGAGCACATCGAGGGCATAGGCCTCTGGCAGCGTCGGGAAGTCGCGCTGGATCAAGCCCAGCAGCGGGTCGTCGGCCAGGTAAAGCCTGGAGAAATGCTCGAGCATCGCCTCACGCAACTCGATTGCCGCGTCACGGATCGACAGCACCTGTTCTTCGACGGTTTCGCCCTGCAGTTGCAACCGTTCGATGCACCATTGCCACAGCTCGGTAGCGGTATCAGCCTCCCCCGCTTCCAGCCGGCTGAAAAAGGCCTGCGCGCGTGCGTCCACGGCAAAGCGCTGCAAGGTATCGCGCAGCTGAACCGGCAACCCGCGCCGTTCCACCAGCAGGCCACGCAAGTAGGCCTCGTCGACATCCGCGACCTTCAGCACCTGCTCCACCCGCACGGCGTCCATCGCGGCCGCCGCTGGCCAAAGCCGCCCGAGCAACAGTGCGGCGCCCTGCCATTCCAGTGGCCGCTCGTAAGCCAGCCGCCAGCCACGCGCAGAGCAACGTTCCAGCACCGGCCCGAACGCCGCGTCACCTTCGGCATGCAGCAAGCGCCAAGCGCCATTGGCGGTTTGCCTTACCCGATACAAGGCACCATTCGACCGCCACCAATGGCGCTCACCCTCGGCGAGCAAGCCGTTGTCGAGCTCCGTCAGCTGAACGGGTGGAGTAGTTTCCTGGTAAGGCGCCAGCTCATTGCGCCACAGCCGTTGCCGGCCATCTTCGGTGATGACCGGCTCCAGAGTTTCGACGAATGCGCTGCGGGCCAGGTGGGCACCGACAACCACCGCACCGGTGGTTGCCACGCTGAAGGCCACCTGAAGCATATGCATCAAGGCCTCATGCTGATGGCCCAACTGCCAGTCACGCACGCCCTCGAAAGTTTCAGTCAACAGTTGCCTGGCCAGGTCCGCCACCAGCAAAGCCCCGATGACCGGCACGAACAGGCCCGCCAGGTTGAGCAATACCAGGCCGGCGCCTTTGAGCTCGTCCAGGCGCTGCTCCGCAGCCGCGTCATCGGCCTGGGCGGTGGGCACCGCAAGGAAACGTGCATCGGCCTTGATTCGCTGCATGTGCCAGGCGGCCATCGACGCAAAACCGTCCCCCGCTTCCAACACCCTGCGAGGTTCCAGGTCAGGTTGTGCATCCTGCAAACGGGTGGCCAGGGCCTGCTCGCAAGTGGCGCGATCACCCAAGGCAATCCGCCGCACAAACGCCTGCCGATAGTCCTGGTTGCCCATCGCCGTGGCCAGGGCACGGTTCGCCTCATCCCAATTGGTGAACGCGCGCAGGGGTTGCGCCTGATCGTCAGGGGTGTACAGGATCACTCTTTTCAAGCGCCCAGGTACCCCGAAGGGAAACGTGGACTGGTGGCGGGGCTGCTCGATCAGTTCAACCGCCACCGCGCCATCCACCCGGCAGCCAAGGACTTGCAGAGCACCGATCTCCAGCTGCACCGGCCCCTTGATCACGGCGGGTTCATCCTTGCACGCGATACGCAGCACCAGCAGGTCTTCCGGATCCAGCTGCTGCTTGATGGCCGCGATCTCGACCGCCACGGCCAGCTCCAGGCGCCGGTCGGTGGTCAGCGCCTTTTCAAAGTCAGGGGTCAATACTTGCGCCAGGTGCCGCTGGTAGGCGCTGCCGACATCCACCTGGCGGCTCAGGCTGACAATCCGCTCGATGTCTTCGCTCACCACCTGCTCGTCCTGATGGGCTCCCGGAAGGGTCAAGGCGGTGCCGAGGAAGAAGGACTCGTTGGCCTTGAAGTTCTGCAACAGCTTTTGCAAGGCCGGCATGCGCACGAAGTACGGTTGATAATCAGGGATCAAGCCGGTTCTCACATCCAGCCGTGCGCGTGTTTCGCGCCACACCAGTTTGTCCAGGTCGACCTGCAGCTTCAGCTGGCTGTCCTGGCGCAAGGCAGGCTCGAACAGTTGCTTGGCAAAACGGTCCAGAGGCTGCAGGCGGTCGGCGAACCCTGCCATCTTCCGCTGACTCGCCAGGTAGGCGTTGAAACGCAATTGCAGCTTGGCAAGCTGCTTGGGCTTGGCCGACTTCAGCCAGGCGGGCATGCTTTGCGCGATGAAATCTTCGGCGGGGTGAAGCAACTTGGGGTGCAAGGCAGGTTGAGACATCGTCGATTTCCTGGTCAGTGATCGACTTGTCACGATGCTTGCCAGCGGCGGCGGCCGGCAGCGGGAAGGCGTGGTTCCCTAGCCGCCACTGCCGCGCTTGAGGATCAGCGCACGGTAATGCCCGGGGTTGCAGCCGAACCACTTGCGAAACGCCTTGTAGAACGAACTGCTGTCGGCAAAGCCCAGGCGCTCGGCGATTTCGCCCATGGCCGCGTCTTCCTGGCTCAGCCAGGCAATTGCAAGCTCACGACGCACGCTGTCCTTCAACCCTTGGTAGTTCTGCCCCTCTTCGGCCAGCCGTCGGCGCAGGGTAGAAGGCGACAGGCACAACTGGCGCGCCAGGCTGTCGCCATCGGGCCACTGCCCCGGGTCCAGGCGCAACAGGTCGGTGCGAATGCGCCGCCCGAGGCTGGCCGGGTCACGGTATTTGACCAGGATGTTGCCCGGCGCCTCGGCCAGAAAACGCTGCAGTTCTTCTTCGCTGCGCCGCAGCGGCAGCTCGAGGCATTCGGCAGCGATGATCATGCGCGTGCGCGGGCGCTCGAACTGCAGGTTTTCCGAAAACATCACCCGGTAGTCATCGCAGAACGGCGGTTCGGCACAGCGCAGATCGATGGCCAGGATCGGGATACGCCGCCCGGCCAGCCAGCAGGTCACACCGTGCACGATCATCCAGAAGGTGAAATAGGTGAAAGCGCGGCGCGGTGTGTCACGCGGTTCGTTGATGACGATTTCGGCCAGGCCTTGCTGGCGCACCAGGCTTGGCTGCAGGTCTTCAAGCATCAGTGACAGGAACGCCAGCGCGGTTTCCAGGCCGGCGCCCAGGGTTGGCTGGCCCATGCTGGCACGGCACATGAACGCCAGGCTGCCGCTGCGCAGACCGCGCGGGTCCATGGCGAAGAACTCATCGTTGCAGCGCCGCGCCAGCAGACGCCAGAGCCGGGCATAGGACTCGGCGCTGACCCGTGCCGCTGGCAGGTGCAGCTGTTCGACGGCGATACCCGCCCGGGCCAGCAAGCCAGTATCGGGCTCGCCGGCTGGGCAAGTCTGCAACAGCGCTTCGCGCACCAGCTGCATGGAAATGGTGTCTTTCTCGCTCATCGACGGTCCTGTCGGCTCAATGCCGGCCATCTTAGGCCGCCCCGTTGAAAACAGCCATCACAGCCCCGCCGCCAGGCCGAGGAACGCCTGGATCAGGCGCAGCTCACGGCGGCGCTCCAGGCAGCCGATCAGGTGCTGGTTGACCAGGCCGTCACCGGCCAGCGGGCGCGCCACTACCCGCGGGTCATTGGCGACTTCGGTGGACGACACCACGCCAATGCCCAGCTCCGAGGCCACCGCTTCGGTCACCGCCTCGCGGCTATCCAGCTCCAGCAGCACCCGAGGTTGCACGGCGGCCTTGCTGCAGGCCTTGTCGAAGGTGCGCCGGGTGGTGGAGCTGGGTTCGCGCAACACCATGATCTGCTGGTGCAGCTCAGCCAGCGGCAAATCACCCTCGCCGCTGGCCCAGGCATGCCCCGCCGGCAGCAAGGCGCACAACCGCGACTCGCACAGGTTCTGCAAATGCAGGCCTTTGCGCGGCTCGATCTCGGTCAGCACGGCCACGTCGGCATGTTCGCTGAGCAATGCCGCCAGGGTTTCCTGGGCATTGCCCAGGCGCAGGTTGACGGTAATGCCCGGGTAGCGCTCGCGCAGCAGCGCCAGCATCGGCATGACCCGGTGCGGGCCATCGGCCGCCACCTCCAGGCGCCCGGTCAGCAATTGCCGGTTGGCCTCGAGCATGGCCTGCGCCTCTTCGGCCAGGCCGAACATGGCGCGGGTGATGGCCGCCAGGCGGGTGCCCTCTTCGGTCAACTCCACCCGCCGCGCAGTACGCCGCAGCAAGGTGATCTGGTAGTGCTCCTCCAGCGCCTTCACGTGCCCGGTCACCGCCGGCTGGCTGATGAACAGGCGTGCGGCGGCACGGGTGAAGCTGCCCTCACGGGCCACGGCATCGAAGGCACGCAACTGGAACAGGTTCATATTTATCGGCCTGACTTATAGCTCGAATAACAACAAACAATTTGATTGATGACAGCGCCAATTGCAACCTAGGCCCCGTAGTTTCAGCCCACCGCTTGTGAGGAATAACGGAATGAGCAACGCCCCGATTCTGCTGACCCCCGGTCCCCTGACCACATCAATCCGCACCCGCCAAGCCATGCTGGTGGACTGGGGCTCCTGGGACCGCGACTTCAACCAACTGACTGCCAGTGTCTGCGAGCAACTGCTGGCCATCATCGACGGCAGCGCCAGCCACCACTGCGTGCCCCTGCAAGGCAGCGGCACCTTCGCCGTGGAAGCGGCCATCGGCACCCTGGTGCCGCGTGACGGCAAGGTCCTGGTGCTGATCAATGGCGCCTATGGCCAGCGCCTGGCGAAGATCTGCAAAGTGCTGGGCCGTGCCTACAGCACCTTCGAAACCGCCGAAGACCAGCCGACCACCGCCGCCGACGTCGACCGCCTGCTGGCCGCCGATCCGGCCATCACCCACGTCGCGCTGATCCACTGCGAAACCAGTACCGGCATCCTCAACCCGCTGCCCGAGATCGCCCAGGTGATCAAAGGCCACGGCAAGCGCCTGATCATCGACGCCATGAGCTCGTTCGGCGCACTGCCGATCGACGCCCGCGCCATCCCCTTCGAGGCGCTGATCGCCGCCTCCGGCAAATGCCTGGAAGGGGTACCTGGCATGGGCTTCGTGTTCGCCGAGAAAACCGCCCTGGCCGCTGCCGAAGGCAACGCCCACTCGCTGGCCATGGACCTGCACGACCAGCACACCTACATGGCCAAGACCGGCCAGTGGCGCTTCACCCCGCCGACCCACGTGGTCGCTGCCCTGCACGAAGCGCTGCAGCAATACAACGAGGAAGGTGGCCTGCCAGCGCGCCACCAGCGCTACGCCGACAACTGCAAGACCTTGCTCGACGGCATGGCCGCCATCGGCCTGCGCAGCTTCCTGCCTGCCGAGATCCAGGCGCCGATCATCGTCACCTTCCACGCACCGAACGATCCCCGCTACCAGTTCAAGGACTTCTACGAGCGGGTCAAGGCCAAGGGCTTCATCCTCTACCCGGGCAAGCTGACCCAGGTGGAAACCTTCCGTGTCGGCTGTATCGGCGTGGTTGGAGCGGATGGCATGCAGGCCGCCGTGAATGCCGTGGCCGAGGTGCTGCGGGAAATGGAAGTGCTGGACATCTGACCCTTTGCCCACCCAATTTCAGGAACAAGCGCACATGAACTACAGCAACCCTACCCAGCTGCAAGCCGCCATCCTTGACTGGGCCGGCACCGTGGTCGACTTCGGCTCCTTCGCCCCGACCCAGATCTTTGTCGAAGCCTTTGCCGAATTCGATGTGCAGGTGTCCATCGAAGAAGCCCGCGGCCCGATGGGCATGGGCAAGTGGGACCACATCCGCACCCTGTGCGACGTGCCGGAAATTGCCGAGCGCTACCGCAAGGTGTTCGGCCGTACCCCGACCGACGATGATGTCACCGCCATCTACAACCGCTTCATGCCACTGCAGATCGAGAAGATCGCCGTGCACTCGGCGTTGATCCCCGGCGCTCTGGACACCCTCACCGGGCTGCGCCAGGACGGCCTGAAGATCGGCTCTTGCTCGGGCTACCCGAAGGTGGTGATGGACAAGGTGGTGGAGTTGGCCGCGCAGAACGGCTACGTGGCCGACCATGTGGTGGCTACCGACGAAACCCCGAACGGCCGCCCATGGCCGGCCCAGGCCCTGGCCAACGTGATCGCGCTGGGTATCGACGATGTGGCGGCGTGCGTGAAGGTCGACGATACCGTGCCGGGCATTCTCGAAGGCCGCCGTGCCGGCATGTGGACCGTGGCCCTGGTGTGCTCGGGCAATGCCCTGGGGCTGACCTGGGAAGGCTACCGCGCGCTGAGCGCCGAGAAGCTGGAAAGCGAGCGCCAGCGCATCCACGCCCTGTTCGCCGGCTCCCGTCCGCACTACCTGATCGACACCATCAACGAACTGCCCGAAGTGATCGCCGACATCAACCGGCGCCTGGCCAAGGGTGAGATGCCGCAGGCCTTCTGACCCGGCAAATGGGGCCGCGTTGCGGCCCTTTCGCGACACAAGGCCGCTCCCACAGGTACAGCGACAACCTCGAGAGCAACGCTGTACCTGTGGGAGCTGGCTTGCCGGCGATGGGCTGCAAAGCAGCCCCATCAAGGCCCACCCCTACTCCGGCAACTGCACCCGGGGTTTGGTTGCCGCGAAGATCGCCCAGCTCGACACGAACAGCGCCGCGATCAATGGCCCGATCACGAAGCCGTTGAGCCCGAACACCGCCAGCCCGCCCAGCGTCGACACCAGAATCAGGTAGTCCGGCATGCGCGTGTCCTTGCCCACCAGGATCGGCCGCAACAAGTTGTCTACCAGGCCGATCACCAGCACGCCGAACGCGGTCAGGATCACCCCCGACAAAATCGCACCGGTCAGCAGGAAGTACGCCGCCACCGGCGCCCACACGATCCCCGCCCCTACCGCCGGCAACAGCGACAGAAACGCCATCAGCACCGCCCACACCAGCGCACTCGGTATATCCAGCACCCAGAAAATGAAACCACCCAGCGCCCCCTGGGTAATGGCCACCAGCACGTTGCCTTTTACCGTCGCCCGCACCACACGGTTGAACTTCAGCTGCAAACGGCGCTTCTGGTGTTCGGGCAGCGGCACTGCCAGACGCACTTGGCGGGCGACTTCCGCGCCTTCGCGCAGGAAGAAGAACAACAGGTACATCATGATGCCGAAGCTGATCACGAACTCGAACGTGCCCTGCCCAAAGTTGAACGCCTGGCTGGCCAGCACCTGGCTGCCTTGGGTGGCCCATTTGGTGATCTTGTCGCGCAGCCCGTCGAGATTGCCCATGCCCATGCTGTCCAGCCCCCGCTGGGCAAAAGCCGGAAGCATGTCCTTGCCGCGCTCGACATAGCCGGCAATATCCAGCTCCCCGTGCTCGATGCGCTGGTACAGGGCGGCTCCCTCCTGCACCAGCAGCGCGCTGGTGATGATCACCGGCAGGATCGCCACCAGCAGGCACACCAGCAAGGTGGCCGCCGCAGCCAGATTGCGCCTTCGGCCGAAACGCAGCAGCAGGTGGCGCTGCAGCGGGGCGAACAGGATGCCGAGTATCACCGCCCAGAAGATCGCACCGTAGTACGGCAGCAGGATCCAGATGAAGGCAATGGTCACCAGCGCCAGCAGTACTGCCAGGGCTTTGTTCTGCAGGGCGGTCTGGTTCATCGCGGGTCCTCGCATGGCTTATGCGTTATTAGTGCGCCGCACCTTGGCAAAAGTGCCGCCATTCCCTTGATGCAAATCAATACGGGCCGTATCTGCCAGCCCTAGCATCCGCGCCTTTTGCTCCGGTGCGCACATGACCCACATCGCCAAGCCCGAACTGCTGGCCCCCGCCGGCACCCTCAAGACCATGCGCTACGCCTTCGCCTATGGCGCCGACGCGGTCTACGCCGGCCAGCCACGCTACAGCTTGCGGGTGCGCAACAACGAGTTCGACCATGCCAACCTGGCCCTGGGCATTCAGGAAGCGCATGCCTTGGGCAAGCGCTTCTACGTGGTGGTCAACATTGCCCCGCACAATGCCAAGCTCAAGACCTTCCTCAAGGACCTGGCGCCGGTGATCGAGATGGCACCGGACGCGCTGATCATGTCCGACCCAGGCCTGATCATGCTGGTACGCCAGCACTTCCCGCAGATGCCGGTGCACCTGTCGGTGCAGGCCAACACGGTCAACTGGGCCAGCGTGCAGTTCTGGCAGCAACTGGGCCTGAGCCGGGTGATACTGTCGCGCGAGCTGTCGCTCGAAGAGATCGAGGAAATCCGCCAGCAGGTGCCGGAAATGGAGCTGGAGGTGTTCGTCCACGGTGCCCTGTGCATGGCCTACTCCGGCCGTTGCCTGCTGTCGGGCTACCTCAACAAGCGCGATGCCAACCAGGGCAGCTGCACCAACGCTTGCCGCTGGAAGTACGACGCCACCCCGGCGACCGAAAACGCCACCGGCGACATCGTGCGCGAAGTGCAGCCGACGCTGGGCCTGGGTGCACCGACCGAGCAGGTATTCCTGCTGCAGGAAAGCAACCGCCCCGGCACCGAAATGCCGGCGTTCGAAGACGAGCACGGCACCTACATCATGAATGCCAAGGACCTGCGCGCCATCCAGCATGTCGGGCGCCTGGCCGCCATGGGCGTGCACTCGCTGAAGATCGAAGGCCGCACCAAGTCGCACTTCTACTGCGCCCGCGCCGTGCAGTCGTACCGCCAGGCGATCGACGACGCGGTGGCCGGGCGGCCATTCGACCGCTCCCTGATGGACAACCTCGAATCCCTGGCCCAGCGCGGTTACACCGAAGGCTTCCTGCGCCGCCACGTGCACGACGAGTACCAGAACTACCAGCGCGGCAACTCGGTGTCCGAGCGCCAGCAGTTCGTTGGCGAGCTGACCGGGGTGCGCGTCGACGGCCTGGCCGAGGTCAAGGTGAAGAACCGCTTCGCCGTGGGCGACCATCTGGAACTGATGACCCCACGCGGCAACTACCACTTCGATCTCGAGCACATGAGCAATGGCCAGCAGCAACCGCTGCAGGTCGCCCCTGGCGATGGCCACACCATCTACCTTCCTGTTCCCGAGCAGGTGCCATTGGCATACGGCCTGCTGATGCGTGACCTGCCAGCTTGAGCGAGGGCTAGAGTTCAATCCGGGTAATGGCGCCAAGCCGCCGGTCGCCCAATTCCTTACGAATCTGCTGACGAAAAGCGGCGAAACGTTCCAGGTCAAAACGGTAAACAGTGCCGGTGTTCCACACGACGATGTCACGCTGGGCCTCGCTCCAGAATCCGAAGTCGCGCATCTCCACCGTGCCATTGAAGCGAAACGAGTAGACCGCCAGATGGATCTGGCCCTCCTCGTCCTTCTGGCAGGGTGTTATCAGAAACGATGAGGCGACGTCGTTCTGCCAACCAGACTGCAGGAACTTGCTGGCGTGAGCACTGATGCGCAGTTCCTGCATGGATGCGCGCGCCAGTTGGGCCAACAGCGTTGGTGTGCTGCCTGTGCCGATGGGCTCGAGCCTGGTATCGAAATCGTCATGGTCCCTGATGACCTGGGGCGGCAACTCCAGGGCGGCCGTTCTTACGCAGCCATGTTTCTCCAGGCGATTGCGGAAGCGGTCGAACCAGCTCTTCCATAGCTCGTCCCGGTCGAGGAAGCGGCTTGCGAACTCATCGGCATGGTCCAGCAACGTTTGCACGTCCTGGCGTTCCTCTTCGGACAGGTTTGGTCCGATGCCGATCAGATTGGTCTTGGAGTACAACAGGCAGTCCAGTGGTAGGGTCATGATCCAGCAGGCTCTCAGATAGGTGAGCCGCACGTTAGCCAGCGTGATGACAGGCCGGCATCCGGAACCACTACCTGGCACGTAGACTGGCTGCCTGACAACGCTGGCGAACAGCAACAGGCCGCGCTGCGCCTGGAAGCCGCTTAGGCTATGCTGCTGGCCAACCGCTGGATATCGGACCGCCCCTGGGGCCGTAACGACACCGAGCGCGTGCAAGGCACAGGCCTGGTCGCCGGTATCCGCCCACGTTTTTGAAGGAGTGCTTCATGAAGCTGCGTAAACACCTGCTGCCCCTGGGCCTGCTGGCCATCACCGGCCTGGCCCAGGCTGCCGAGACCATCGACGTCTACCGCGACCCCAACTGTGGCTGCTGCAAGGCCTGGATCAGCCACCTGCGCGACAACGGCTTCACCGTCAACGATCATGTCGAGCCGAACATGAGCGAGGTGAAGCAACGCCTGGGCGTTGCGCCACGCCTGGCGTCGTGCCATACCGGGGTGATCGACGGCAAGTTCGTCGAAGGCCACGTGCCGGCCGAGCAGGTGCGCCTGCTGGCCAAACGCAACGACCTCAAGGGCCTGGCCGTGCCAGGCATGCCCATGGGCTCGCCCGGCATGGAAATGGGTGACCACAAGGATGCCTACCAGGTCATCGGCGTGACCCAGGACGGCAAGGACACCGTGGTCGCCAACTACTGATGCTCAGCCTGTGGGCGCTGTTCCTCAGCGCCTTCGGCGCCGCCACCCTGCTACCGCTGCAATCGGAGGCCGTGCTGGTCGGCCTTTTGCTGCGCCAGCCCGAGGCCTGGGCCACCCTGCTGCTGGTGGCGACCCTGGGCAATGTGCTGGGCTCGGTGGTCAACTGGGTGCTGGGGCGGGCCATCGAGCACCTGCGTGACAAGCGCTGGTTCCCGTTCAGCCCTGCCCAGCTGGAACGCGCGCAACAGCGCTACCAGCGCTGGGGGCAATGGTCGCTGCTGCTCAGCTGGATGCCGGTGATCGGCGACCCGCTGACGCTTATCGCGGGCATCATGCGTGAGCCATTCTGGCGCTTCCTGCTGCTGGTGACCCTGGCCAAGGCCGGCCGCTATGGGGTGCTGGCGATGATTACCCTGGGCTGGTTTCACGCCTGGTAACACCTTTCACGTTCCGCGTGGTCCACTGGCTGTTACAGTCGCCCCTTCCTACATGGCCCTACACGGAGTGCCCCCATGCTGCGCGCAACCGCCCTGGCCCTGGCCTGCCTCGCCGGCAGTCCGGCCATCGCCGCCGAATCGCCCACCTATGGCCCCCAGCTGGAGGGCTTCAGCTACCCGCATCCGCTCAAGCATTTCGACTTCAAGTCCCAGGGCCAAGCCCTGCAGATGGGCTACATGGACGTGCCCGCCCAGGGCCAGGCCAACGGCCACAGCGTGGTGCTGATGCATGGCAAGAACTTCTGCGCCGCCACCTGGGAAACCACCATCGACGCCCTGAGCAAGGCTGGCTACCGGGTCATCGCCCCCGACCAGGTCGGCTTCTGCAGCTCCAGCAAGCCGGCGCATTACCAGTACAGCTTCCAGCAACTGGCGAGCAACACCCATGCTTTGCTCGAACAGCTGGGGGTGAAGCAAAGCATCGTGCTCGGCCACTCCACCGGCGGCATGCTCGCCACCCGCTATGCGCTGATGTACCCACAGCAGGTGGAGCGCCTGGCGATGGTCAACCCCATCGGGCTGGAAGACTGGAAAGCCCTGGGCGTGCCCTACCGCACGGTGGACCAGTGGTATGCGCGCGAGCTCAAGCTGGATGCCGAAGGCGTGCGCGAGTATGAGCGCAAGACCTACTACGCCGGGCGCTGGAAGCCGGAGTACGAGCGCTGGGTGCAGATGCTGGTGGGCCTGAACAAGGGGCCGGGGCATGAAGCGGTGGCGTGGAACTCGGCGCTGATCTACGACATGATCTTCACCCAGCCGGTGTACCACGAGTTCAAGGACCTGCAGATGCCCACCCTGCTGCTGATCGGTGACCAGGACACCACAGCCATCGGCAGTGATATCGCACCGCCGGAGGTGAAAGCGAAGCTGGGCAAGTATGCAGTGCTGGGGCCGCAGGTGGCCAAGCTGATTCCCAAGGGGGAGCTGATTACCTTTGAAGGCATGGGGCATGCGCCGCAGATCGAGGAGCCGGTGCGGTTCAACCGCACGCTGGTGCAGTGGCTGGGCAAGTGAGCCAATAGTCGAGGGGCCGCTTTGCGGCCCTTCGCGGGCTCGCCCGCTCCCACAGGTAGTGCACAGCTGCCAAAACCTGTGCAGCACCTGTGGGAGCGGGCGAGCCCGCGAAGGGCTGCAAAGCAGCCCCCTACACTTTCCAGACCTGCTCCTCGGTCCAGCCCAGCTCGGCAAAGTCCGCCGCCCGCAACCCCGCCTCTTCCTCGCAGAAAAACTCATCCAGCTGCGGCGGCCTCACTGCCGTGTCACTGAGCATCGCATGCACCTGCCCACGGTGATGCACCTGGTGCTCGAACAGGTGCGCCAGCAGCCGCAGCCGTTGCTCGCGCTGTACCCGCTCGGGGCGCACGATGCTCACATAGCGCCCCAGCTCACCATCGCGCAGGCCCCGGCAATAGGCGATCAGCCGGTGATCGGCCTGGGCCTGTTCGGCATGCAGGTCGGTGCAGGTGGCAAACGGCTGTTCGGGGTCGAAGAAGCGCTCGCCGTCAGCGTCGGGCTGCTCGCCACGCTGCTCGCACTCGAGCATGTGCAGGTAGAACCAGTCCACCGTCAGCAGGTGGTTGAGGGTGGCCTTGATCGACGGGAAAAAGCTGCAGCGCGGGGCGACGAATTCGTCCTGGGTCAGTTGCAGGCAGGCCTTGTACAGACGGTGGTTGGCCCAGCCATTGTTGTAGGCCTGGGTCAGCAGATGATGCGACAGCGGCTCCATGGTTCGGCTCCTTTTCAGGCGAAGCGTTGCAGTTGCATCTCCCGTAGCCGGCTCAGGGTCCGTTGGTACGGGAACGCCAGATACCCTTGAGTGTAGAGGGCATCCAGCGGCACCTGTGCCTCCAGGTACAACGCCACCCGGCGGTCGTAGCATTCGTCGACCAGGGCAATGAAGCGGCGCACCGCGTCGTCCTTGGGCGACAGCGCTGGCAGTTCGCGGTCACCCGCCACCACCCGCGCCGCAGCATCCTCGGTGCCCCGGGCAATGCGCCCGGCCCGCTGTTCACCCCCCAGCGCCGGAATGCCCGACACCAGGATGGCCGGGAACCGGTCGCACAGGGCCATGAACTCCATGGCCGCCAGCGGCTGTTCGCACAGGTCGGTGAAGCGGCACCAGATGGCCTGCGCGCTGCGCCGCACCACCTGCACCTGCCGGGAGCCGATCGCCAAGGGCTGATCGTGGCCTGCGTCGCCGGGGCTGAGCTGGCGGAACACCTCGCCCAGCTGGCTGGCCTGCCCCGCTTGCGCCACCCAGTAACGCTGGCGCTCGGCGCCGGGGTGCAGGCGGTGGTCCTGCTCGCCGGCTACCGGCAGTACCTGCATGTGCCGCTGGATGGCGGCGATGGCCGGCAGGAAACGCTCGCGGTTGAAGCCGTCGCGGTAGAGCTGCTCGGGTGGCTGGTTGGAGGTGGCGACGATAACAACGCCTTGGTCGAACAGTACCTGGAACAGGCGGCCGAGGATGATCGCGTCACCGATGTCGTTGACGAACAGCTCGTCGAAGCACAGCACGCGTATCTGCCCTGCCAGCTCCCCGGCCAGCGCCAGCAGCGGGTCGGCGGTGCCGTTGAGCTGGAACAGGCGCTGGTGGACCCAGGCCATGAAGTGGTGGAAGTGCTGGCGCCGGCTGGATACCCGCAGGCAGTGGTGGAACTGGTCCATCAGCCAGGTCTTGCCGCGGCCGACCGGGCCCCAGAGGTAGATACCCTGGGTGGGGCGGCCCTGTTCGACGGCCTGGAAACAGGCCTGCAAGGCTTCGACGGCGCGGGCCTGGGCGGGGTCGGAGACATAGCCCTGAGTGGTCAGGGCCTGCTGGTAGAGGGAATGGGGATCGATAGCCATGCGGCATTCTACACATACCTTGTGGGAGCGGCCTTGTGTCGCGAAAGGGCCGCGCAGCGGCCCCAGCAATATTCGCCGTGACGCGAAAATCCTGGGGCCGCTCTGCGGCCCTTTCGCGACACAAGGCCGCTCCCACAAGTACTGTACTGCGTCAGGTGCCGTCGCCCAGGCCTACCTTGAGCAACGCGCCGTCCTTGTCATCGGTCAGCACATAAAGGTAGCCATCCGGCCCCACCCGCACATCGCGGATACGCGCCTTCAGCTCACCCAGCAAACGCTCTTCATGCACCACCTTGTCGCCATCCAGTTGCAGGCGGATCAGCTCTTGGGTGGCCAGCGCGCCAATGAACAGGTTGTGGTCCCAGGCCTTGAACGTGGGGCTGTCGTAGAACGCCATGCCGCTGATACCCGGCGACTTCTCCCATACATGGTGCGGGTCTACCATGCCCTGCACATGCTTGCCCTTGGCCTCGGGGATCGGCAGCAGCGAGTAGTTGATGCCGTGGGTCGCAATCGGCCAGCCATAGTTCTTGCCAGGCTCGGGAATGTTGATCTCGTCGCCGCCGCGCGGGCCGTGCTCGTGGGTCCACAGCTTGCCGGTCCACGGGTTGAGTGCGGCGCCTTGCTGGTTGCGGTGGCCGAACGACCAGATCTCCGGCCGCACGTTGTCCTTGCCGACGAAGGGGTTGTCCCTGGGTACTTCGCCGTCCGGCAAGATACGCACGATCTTGCCTTGCAGCTTGTCCAGGTCCTGGGCGGTCGGGCGCTGATTGTTCTCGCCGAGGGCGATGAACAGGTAGCCGTCGCGGTCGAACACCAGGCGCGAGCCGAAGTGGTTGCCCTCCGACAGCTTGGGCTGCTGGCGGAAGATGACGTTGAAGTTTTCCAGCCGGGCGCGGTCCTGGGACAACTGGCCACGGCCGACCGCCGTACCGGCCTTGCCGTCACCGCCCTCTTCGGCGTAGGACAGGTAGACGGTGCGGTCCTTGGCGAACTCCGGCGACAGCACCACATCCAGCAGGCCGCCCTGGCCCTCGGCCCAGACCTTGGGCACACCACTGATCGGCGGGCCGACCTTGCCTTCGGCATTGACCACCCGCAAGTTGCCAGCGCGCTCGGTGACCAGCATGTCCTTGCCGCCCGGGAGGAACGCCAGGGCCCAAGGATTGCGCAGGCCGTCGGCCACTGTGCTGACGGTCAAGGTGCCTTCTTCACTGCGAAGCTGCTGTTCGGCCGCCGCCTGCGCCAGCAGGGGCAGGAGTGCGGCGGCGGTAAGGGTGACAAGCCAGGGTGCTCGAAGCATGCAGGATTCCTTTCGTAGGGCGCTCATGGCGCGCGCGGGTTGCCGCGGGGTGGTCGGGTGGGCTCCAGGTTCGGGGTTTGCTGCTGGCGGCGCAGGTTGTCGCCATTGCCGATGCCGCGGTTGTCCAGGGTGGGCGTGCGCTGGTACGGGTCGGTGGACGGGCCGCGCACGGGAGGTGTGGCCGGCATGCTGCCTTGGCGGCTGTTAGGGTTGGCGCGCTGGATCGGGCTGTTGTAGGGGTTGTTGTTGCCGGCGGCGAGTTGCAAGGGCGGCTCGGGGGCCGCTTGCGCGGGCAGGCACAGCACCAGGCCGAGGGCCAGGATGGGCAAGGTCGGGGTCATGCTTCACCTCCTGTACGAAAATGCCGCGCCTGGTGGGTTTGATAGCCTAAGGCGCGAAGGGTTCGCGGCAAAAGTGTGAATGCGGGTGGAGATGATTCCTGATGTTTCAGTATGGGCCTTGGGGGCTGCTTTGCAGCCCATCGCGACACAAGGCCGCTCCTACAGGGGTACGCGATTACCTGTAGGAGCGGCCTTGTGTCGCGATGGGCCGCAAAGCGGCCCCAGGTTACTGGCCCTTGTCCACCTTGTGCCGCGCCGCATACAGGCACAGCATTTCCATCGCCAGGGTCGCTCCGGCCAGCGCGGTGATGTCGGCATGGTCATAGGCTGGCGCCACCTCCACCAGGTCCATGCCCACCAGGTTGATACCGCGCAGCCCGCCGAGGATCTCCAGTGCCTGCACCGTGCTCAGCCCGCCGCACACCGGCGTGCCGGTACCGGGCGCATAGGCCGGATCGAGGCAGTCGATATCGAAGGTCAGGTACACCGGCCGCTCGCCCACCCGCTGGCGAATCGCCGCGATCACCGCCTCGGTGCCCTGGCGGTGCACCTGGCGGGCGTCGAGGATGGCAAAGCCCTGGCTGTCATCATTGGTGGTGCGCAGGCCGATCTGCACCGAGCTGGCCGGGTCCACCAGGCCTTCGCGGGCGGCATGCCAGAACATGGTGCCGTGGTCGATGCGTTTGCCCTCCTCGTCCGGCCAGGTGTCGCTGTGCGCATCGAAGTGGATCAGCGCCAGCGGGCCATGCCGGCGGGCATGGGCCTTGAGCAGCGGGTAGCTGATGAAGTGGTCGCCACCCAGGGTGAGCATGGCGCAGCCTGCTTCCAGAATATGCGTGGCATGGGCCTCGATGCTGTCCGGTACCGACTGTGGGGTGCCGCTGTCGAAGGCGCAATCGCCATAGTCGATCACCGCCAGGTGGTCGAACGGGTCGAACGCCCACGGCCAGTGCCGGGCCCAGGCCTGCTGCACCGAAGCGGCGCGGATCGCCCGCGGGCCGAAGCGCGCACCGGGGCGGTTGCTGGTGGCAGTATCGAACGGCACACCACTGACCACCACATCGACACCACGCAGGTCGCGGCTGTAGCGGCGGCGAGAGAAACTGGTAATGCCAGCGTAGGTACTTTCCGCAGCGGTGCCATACAGGCTGTCGCGGGTCATGGCCTGGTCGTTGTTTGCGGCTTGCTCCACGGTCGGGCTCCTTTGTCGTTATTGGTTACTGGCGGCTGCGGAACGCGGTCCACAGGCGGTTGCGCTGGCGCAGGTCGGCCAGGGCCATGCTGCGGTCGGCATACAGGCGCTGACGCACCGCGGCCGACGGGTAGATGTCCGGGTCGTTGCGCACCGCTTCGTCCACCAGCGGCGTGGCCGCCTGGTTGGCGTTGGCGAAGAACAGCGTGTTGGTCAGCGCGGCCACCGACTCGGGCTTGAGCATGAAGGCGATGAACGCCCGCGCGGCCTCGGGGTGCGGGGCGTCCTTGGGAATGACCAGGTTGTCCTGCCATACCAGCGTGCCTTCGCGGGGGATGCGGTAGATCAGCTCGAACGGCTTGCCAGCGCGGCGCGCCTGGTCGGCGGCCATCGCCGCATCGCCGTTGTAGGTCAGCGCCAGGCACACGCTGCCATTGGCCAGGTCGCTGATCTGCCGGCCATTGGCGACGTAGCTGATCGACGGCTGCAGCTGGCTCAGCAGGCTCTGCGTGGCGGCCAGGTCGTCCTTGTCCTGGCTGTAAGGGTCCTTGCCCAGGTAGTTCAGGGCCACGCCGATCACCTCCTGGGGCGAGTCGGGCATGGCGATGCCGCAGTCCTTCAGCCGGCTGGCGTACTCGGGCTTGAACAGCAGGTCGAGGCTGTCCAGCGGCACATCCCCCAGGCGTTGGCGCACCGCTTCCACATTCACCCCCAGGCCCAGGGTGCCCCAGGTGTAGGGCACGGCATGGCGGTTGCCGGGGTCGGCCTCGGCGAGCTTGGCCAGCAGGTCCTTGTCGAGGTTGGCGTAGCCAGGCATGGCCTGGGGGTCGAGCGGCTGCAGGGCGTTGGCCTTGAGCGCCCGGGCCAGCACGGCCGACGACGGCACCACCACGTCATAGCCGCTGCCACCGGTCAGCAGCTTGGTTTCCAACACTTCGGTGGTGTCGAAGGTGTCGTAGCGCACCTTGTAGCCGGTTTCCTGCTCGAAGCGCTGGAGGGTTTGCGGGGCGACGTAGTCGGCCCAGCTGTAGAGGTTGACGACCTTTTCTTCGGCCTGCAGCGGCAAGGCCAGGACCAGGGACAGCAGGCACAACGATCGACGCATGGCGGACACCTCGGCAAATGGGTGGATGCCGCGAGCATGCCAGCCGGGTTACATTGCAGGAATGGCAAGTTTGCAAAGCTGACATTCACCAGAGGCAATGTAATGCTCGGACAAGTGCACGACCCCGACCTGCACCTGCTGCGGCTGTTCGTCACTGTAGTCGAGGCCGGTGGCTTCAGCGCCGCGCAAGGCGTGCTGGGCCTGAGCCAGCCCACCATCAGCCAGCGCATGGCGCAGCTGGAAGCGCGGCTGGGCTACCGCCTGTGCAGCCGCGGCAAGGGTGGTTTTCACCTGACGGAAAAAGGCGCGTTGTTGCTGGACGCCGCCCGTGGGTTATTGCTGAACATCGAACAGTTTCGCCAGCAGGCCAATGGCGTTGCCGGGCGGCTGCTGGGGACCGTGCGCATAGGCATGGCGGAGAACCAGGACAAGGCGGTGAGCCTGAAGCTGGCGGCGGCCATTGCGGCGTTTCGCAGGCGCGAGGAGGCGGTGCAGCTGGAGCTGATCAGTGCGCCACCGGCAGAGCTGGAGCGCTTGTTGCTGGAGCAGCGGCTGGATTACGCCATCAGCTACTTTTCCGGCAACCAGGCAGCCTTCGATTACCAGCCGCTGTTCGAGGAGCGGCAACGGCTGTATTGCGGCAAGGGCCATGAGCTGTTCGGTGAGGCTGGCGTTGGGCGGGAGCGGTTGCTGGCGATGGACCAGGTGCGTCATCCGTACCGGTTTCTCAAGGGCGGCGAGCCGTTCCAGAGCCAGCGCAGCATGGCGGTGGCGGAGCAGATCGAGAGCGTGCTGACGTTCATTCTGTCGGGGCGGCATATTGGTTATCTGCCGTGCCATTGCGCGCAAGCTTGGGAGGCTGAGGGGCTGTTGTGGGCGCTGGACCCGGGGTTGGACTTTGTGGTGCCGTTTACCCTGGCCAGGCACCGGGCGCAGGCGGTTGGCGAGGCACAGCAAGCGTTTGCACAGGATTTGCTGGCGGCGTTTGCCTGAATCGGCCTCTTCGCGGGTAAACCCGCTCCCACAGGGACCGCGACTTCCTCAGGCATGTGCGGTCTCTGTAGGAGCGGCCTTGTGTCGCGAAAGGGCCGCAAAGCGGCCCCGCCAATATGAGCTGCAGAGCTGAAATCCTGGGGGCGCTTCGCACCCCTTTCGCGACACAAGGCCGCTCCCACAGAACCGCACAGCGTCAGTAAGCCATGCTCCAGGTCAG
>NZ_NEJM01000025.1:0-44206 GCF_002113725.1 Pseudomonas sp. B23(2017)
GCGCTGGATGGCACGGGCTTCGCCCGTGTTCGCGGGACAAGCCCGCTCCCACAGGTGACGCGCTAGATTTTAGAAATTGAGCAAGACAGTTGCTCCCACAGGGTTCTCCACTGGCCTCAAGACTTGTGCTGTACCTGTGGGAGCGGGTTTACCCGCGAAAGGGCCGGCACAGTCAAACATCAACTGAAGGGCAGATACCGCCCACCAAGAAACAGCCAGTCCGCCCAGAACACCTGGTGCACCAGCACAATCCCCCAGAACACCAGCTGGTACGACAGCTTGCGCGTCTTGTGCCGATACAGCTGCTGCGCCAGCAGTGCCCCCGGCCAGCCGCCCAGCAGCTCACTGGCATGCAGCACCTTCTCGGGCGTACGCCAGGCCTGGGTACGCGCCTGCTGTTTGTCCTGCCAATACAGCAACAGGCTGATCAGGCTCATTGCCGGGTACAGCGCCAGCGGCCACCAGGCCTGGTCGACCCAGGCCATGCGCGCCGCGCCCAGGCCCGGCAGCAGGCACAGCAGGCCCAACAGCAGCAGCTTCAGGCGCACATTACGTACGCCCTCCCCCCTTTGCCCCCGCGCTGCCTCAGCCATGTGCCGTCGCCCAGTCGACCCAGCCGAACTGCCAGGTCGCCAGGATCAGCAGGCCAAAGGCAATGCGGTACCAGGCGAACACCGCGTAGCTGTGGTTGGCAATGAACTTGAGCAAGCCACGCACGGCAATCATGGCAAAGATGAACGAGGTCACGAAGCCGATGGCAAATACCGGCAGGTCGCCGGGCTGGAACAGGTCGCGGTACTTGTAGCCCGAATACACCGCCGCACCGACCATGGTCGGCATCGCCAGGAAGAACGAGAACTCGGTCGCCGCCTTGCGCGACAGGCCGAACAGCAGGCCACCGATAATGGTCGAGCCGGAGCGCGAAGTGCCCGGGATCATCGCCAGGCACTGGATGAAGCCGATCTTCAGCGCGTGGCTCCAGCGCATGTCGTCCACGTGGTCCACTTCCACACGGTGCTCGCGGCGCTCGGCCCAGAGCATGATCACCCCGCCCACCACCAGCGCAGCCGCCACGGTGATCGGGTTGAACAGGTATTCGTGAATCAGATCGGCGAACAGCACGCCCAGCACCACTGCCGGCAGGAACGCCAGCAACAGGTTACCGGTGAAACGCCGCGCCGTGGGCTGGCTGGTCAGGCCGAAGACCACGTCGAAGATCTTGCCGCGAAACTCCCACACCACCGCCAGGATCGCCGCCAGCTGAATGATGATGTTGAAAGCCATGGCCCGTTCGCCACCAAACCCGATCAGGTCGGCGACGATGATCTGGTGGCCGGTACTGGAGATCGGCAGAAACTCCGTCAGCCCTTCGACCACGCCTAAGATGATTGCCTGGAAGGCAGTCCAAAAATCCATCGTTCCCCCGATGGAGCGCTGCTCGTTGCAGGCCCCTTGTTCTTGATTTGCTTGAAGTTGCCGCGCGCGGCCCGGCTGTTTTACAGCGACTGTTGGGCGCAATGCCAGTAGAAAAGTTCACGCCGCCTAAAGGTTTCATCTTGCGCGGCCGAAATCCTAGCAGAGCGCCTTTGCAATCGCCTTGTACAATCTGCTGCAGACTATTGGATGGATAGCACTTAGCCATTAGTCGAGTGGGGGCGTGGCGCAAAGCATGCTTGGATGCGCCTGAATAAAAAGAACAATGCGGGAGCTGTGGTATGAAAACCCTGAGATCGATGTCTATCAGCCGCCGTCTGTGGCTGATCCTATTGGTGGCGGTGGCCATGCTGGTGGTATTGGGCCTGCTGATGCTGCGCCAGATCCACGGTGACCTGTACCAGGCCAAAGCGGAAAAGACCCGCCACGTGGTACAGACCGCAGCCGGTGTGCTGGCCTATTACCAAGGCCTGGAAGCAGCCGGCACACTCAGCCGCGAAGCGGCCCAGCAACAGGCGCTGCAAGTGGTACGCGCGCTGCGCTACGACCAGAACGACTACTTCTGGATCAACGACCTGGGGCCGAAGATGATCATGCATCCGGCCAATCCCAAGCTCGACGGCCAGGACCTGTCGGCCATCCGTGACCCCGACGGCTTTGCCGTGTTCAACGAGATGGTCGCTCTGGCCCGGCAGCAGGACGCCGGGCCGGTCAACTACCGCTGGCCCAAGCCCGGTGCCAGCGAGCCGGTGGCCAAGACGTCCTACATCCAGCTGTTCAAGCCCTGGGGCTGGATCATCGGCTCAGGCGTGTATGTCGACGATGTACAGGCCGAATTCGCTCGCCAGTTGCGTGACGCCTCGCTGGTAGGCGTGGCCATTGCCCTGCTGATGGCGCTGGTGGTCATGCTGATTGCCCGCAGCATCGCCCGCCCGCTGCAGGAAGCGGTGCAGGCCATGGGCAACATCGCCAGCGGCGAAAGCGACCTGACCCGGCGCCTGGACACTCACGGCCGTGACGAAATCACCCACCTGGGCGAACACTTCAACCGCTTCAACGGCAAGCTGCAAGGCGTGGTCGGCCAGTTGCAAGGGGCGGCCCATGCCCTGGCCCGGTCCGCCGGGCATGTCGGCGACAATGCCGGTGCCGCGCAACAGCACAGCGCCCAGCAATCGCTGCAGATGGACCAGGTGGCCACTGCGGTCAACGAAGTGACCTACGCCGTGCAGGACGTGGCCAAGACCGCCGAACAGGCCGCTGGCGAAATGCGCACCGCGCAACAGCAGGTAGCACACGGCCAGGAGGCCATTCACGGCAGCCTGGCGCAGATCGACCGGCTGTCGCTGACCATCGACCAGGCCGTGCAGGTGATCCGCGACCTGGCCGGGCACAGCACGCGCATCGGTGGTGTGCTGGACGTGATCCGCTCCATCGCCGAACAGACCAACCTGCTGGCGCTGAACGCAGCCATCGAGGCGGCGCGGGCCGGCGAGCAAGGCCGCGGCTTTGCCGTGGTCGCCGACGAGGTGCGCCTGCTGGCCCAGCGCACGGCGCAGTCGACGGCCGAGATCCATACCATGATCGAGCACCTGCAAAGCCAGTCGGACGCTGCGGTCAAGGCCATCGACACCAGCAGCGAGGCCTCGCGCCAGACCGTCGAGCAGGCCCGCGAGGCCGGTGCCAGCCTGGATGCCATCAACCAGGCGCTGAACAACCTCACGGCGTTGAATGCCTCAATCGCCAGCGCCACCTTGCAGCAGTCGCACGTGGTCGAAGAGATCAACCGCAACGTGCTGGATACTGCCGGGTTGTCCCAGCAGACCGCCGATGCGGCGCGGCAGTCCAGCGATGCCGGGATGGCGCTGGGGCAGCTGAGCGAAGAGCTGGAGCAGTTGTTGCGGCAGTTCCGGGTGTAAGACCAGCCCCTGTGGGAGATGGCCAAGCCCTTTGGGCTGCGCTGTCGCCTAGATAACTGAAATTGCAAGCAATCCGCGTACCCTGTGGGAGCAGCTTTAGCCGCGAAGAATCCAGCGCGGTGCTTGGCACCGGCTGCGCCGGTGTTCGCGGCTAAAGCCGCTCCCACAGGGTCCCTGCTGACTCAAAGCTATGTGCAGTCCTATGGGAGTGGCCCCAAAGGCCCCAACGCCCTACACCTTACCCGGCCGACCCGCTACAATCGCGCCCCTCCCCCGCAGTCTCCAAGGATCGCCGATGTCCGGCCTTGAACTCATCGCCGCCGTCCTCGGCGTCACCGCTGTCTGGCTCACGGTCAAGCAGAACGCCTGGTGCTGGCCGATCGGCCTGGTCATGGTGCTGATCTATGGCTGGCTGTTCTACGAGGTGAAGCTGTACTCGGGCATGCTGCTGCAAGTGGCCTATGCCATCCTGCAGGTCTACGGCTGGTGGCAATGGAAGCGCCCGGGCCATGCTGAAGACGCCCGCCAGGTCACCCGCCTGCAGCGCCCGGCATTGCTCGCCGGCCTGGCCGGCGGGGTGCTGCTGAGCGCCGCCCTGGGCGCGGCGATGGCCACCTGGACCGACGCCGCCCTGCCCTGGCTGGACGCTACCCTGACCGGCTTCAGCCTGGTGGCACAACTGTGGATGGCGCAGAAGCGCCTGCAGTGCTGGCCGCTGTGGGTGGTGGTAGACATCATCTACGTGGGCCAGTACCTGCACCAGCAGCTGTACTTCACCGCAGGCTTCTTCGCCGTGCTCACCCTGATTGCCGTGCGCGGCTGGCTGGAATGGCGCCGTGACCCGGCGTTGGTGCAGCCATGAGCGCGGCACAATCCATGAAAGTACTGGTGCTGTGCGGCCCGGAATCCAGCGGCAAGAGCTGGCTCAGCGGGGTGATCCAGGCGCATTTCGGCGGCGTGGTGGTGGCCGAATACGTGCGCCACTTCATCGACCAGGAATGCCGCGACACCTGCTATGCCGACATCCCTGCCATCGCCCGCGGCCAGCTGGCCTGGGAAGACCACGCCCGCGAGCAGGCACCACCGCTGCTGATTCTCGACACCCATCTACTCAGTAACATGCTCTGGAGCCACGCCCTGTTCGGCGACTGCCCGGCCTGGCTGGAGCAGGCGCTGCTGGCACGGAATTACCACCTGCACCTGCTGCTGAGCCCGCAAGGCGTGGATTGGGTTGCCGATGGCCAGCGCAGCCAGCCCGAACTGCGCGACCGCCAGCGCTTTTTCGACGACAGCCTGCACTGGCTGCAACGGCATGACCAGGCGTACAAAATAATTGAGGGCAATTGGCCGCAACGCCAGTTGCTGGCACTACAAACAGTGGCTAAGCTCATTGGTAGCGATGCGCCATCCTGCCCCACCGAGTGTTAATCCACCGACACACCCCTGTGGGGCGAAGCCCCTGAAAACATGGGGTTTTGCGGGGCGTCGAAGGTAGTGTCAAGGCGCTGATACACTCCTGCAAAAACCCTTCCAATCAAGGCCAACACTGGCTTTGCCTGCACCGCCAGCGGCTGCCTGTTTCAATCCCGAGACAGAATACGCCGCAGCTTGTCATGGTACTCACCTTAAGCTTTTGATCTGAAAACGCTTCTCAAAAGCGGCACACCTTCTGCTGCCTGGTTCGCATCGCTGAACAGGGCCAGCGCTCATTGAAGGAGTTGCCGTCGTGAGGAAAACTGACAAACGCCTCTATCACCTGTTGCTGATGGGCTGTGTGCTGGGCTCGTTGAGCCTGACGGCCCAGGCCGACAACGGCATCATCGTGATAACCCGTGACGTGCAGACACGCAACGCCGTTGTCCCGCCGTTACGACCCGACCCCAACCCCACCACCGTCAATGCCAACCCTTCCGCCCACATCCTCAAGCAAACCAACGAACTGAGTGATGGCGACTTCGCCAACATCAGCAGCGGTGCAGGTATCAGTACCCTGATTACCCAGCAGACCAACAACCTGGGCGGCAACCTCAACAACCAGTCCCAGCTGCCCAACCTGGCCGGTGGCCGCGGCACGGGCTCGGGCAATGGCATCTCGAACATGGTCAATTCGAGCTTGCAGCGCGGCCTGGCGCCGCTGCAGATCCTGACCGGAGGCAAGTGAGATGAAGCACACGCTGCTGATCCTGATCACGCTGTGCAGTACATCGACCTTCGCGCAATCCCCGGTTCCCGTGATCAACAACGCCGATATCGACAATTCGGGCAGCCGTTACCAGGGCAACCTGTCGGTCAATCAAGCGGCCGGTGACCAACAGCAACAGGCCAACGCGCGCGCCTTCGCCGTTGGGCCCGAGGCCAGCGCCACCACGCAGATCCGCCAGCGCCTGAACACCCCTGCAGACCCCGCAATGAACGCACGCTCGACCATACAGGGCGACGCCTTCAGCAACGGTAGCGGCGCCCTCGGGATCAACCAGAGCGCCGGCGCCAACACCCAGCAAGCGAACGCACTGAGCATCAGTATCGGTGCCCAGCCGCAAAGCATCGACGACAGCGTCCTCATGCAGCAGAACGTGGCGCTGCTCAACAACTCCGGTCCGATTGACACTTCAACTGGCCATCGCCAGGTCACCACCAGTGACCAGGCCTTCACCGGTAGCCGTGGAGTGATTCAGTTGAACCAGAGTGCCGGGGTGGGAAACCGCATGGCCAACACCCTGAGCATCCGGGTCGCGGATTGACCCTGCCAGTCAAGAACGACACTTAACCTAATCGTACGGAGAATCACCATGAAACCCTCGATGGCAATCAAGCCTCTGGTTTTCGCAATTGCTGCGGTCATGGCTGTTGCTGTACAAGCTGATCAGAACGACCGGCGTGGCGGGCACCACAATGGTCACCACAACAACGGGCAGCACACGCCTCCTCCCACCAGGATCCCTGTGTTTGCCACCGCCAACGCCATGGACAGCCAACGCAGCACCGGCAACACCATCACCAACCAAGGCACCATCAACGAAGCCGAGATGAGCAGCTCGGCTTCGGGTGCCAGCGGCAACGTAGGTGTCAACGTGGCGGCCGGTAACGGCAACCAGCAGGACAATGCTGCGGCCATTGCCAACGCATCGTCCGAATCCAGCCTGGACAACAGCTTCGTGTTCGGCTCCGCCGAAGCCACCGCTGACGTTAGCCAGTTCAGCAACAACAACCGTGTCGACAACTGGTCCACCCAGAACTCGGCAGTCATGACCGGCTCGGCCGATGGTGCAGAGGGTAACGTCGGCGTCAACATCGCTGGCGGCGACCTGAACCAGCAGAAGAACACCATGGCCATCGCCAACACCGGAGCCCCACTGGGCAACGCCACTGCCACCGCCTCTGCCGACCAGAACGGCCCAGGCCTGACGGTGAACAACGGCGCCGACCGCACCTACCGGGTGGATACGCTGACCATCACCACCACCAAGAGCGGTTCCAGCTCGCGTGAGGGAACGTTCAACTCGACCGACGACCGCAGCTCGTCCTCGAGCTTCAGCGTGGCCGGCTCGCAAAGTGCCAGTTCCAGTGGTTCCAATGGCTGGACCTCCAGTGGTTCGAGCAGCATGAATGCCAGTGGCTCGAAGACCTCCAGTGCCAGCGGGTCGAACAGCTCCAGTGCCAGTGGTTCCAATAGCTCCAGTGCCAGCGGCTCCAACAGCTGGAATGCCAGTGGCTCGGTTGGCGCCACTGCCAGTTCGTCCAGCAGCTCCAGCCTGAGTGCCACCCTGGCAGCCGCAGCCGATGCCAGCCGTACCGTGACCACCGATGACGGCCGTCGCGAACGCACCCGCACCGACAGCTTCGATGCATCGCTCAACGCATCGCTCAATGTCGATGTAGACCGCACACGTGACAGCTCGTACGACGCGTCGTTCGAGAAAGCGTTTGACTCGTCATTCGACAAGTCGAACGAGTCTTCCTTCGACCGCAACCACGAATCGTCGTACGACAAGACTCGCGCATCGGCCTACGAGAAATCTCGCGACTCCTCGTATGAGAAAGCTCACGAGTCGACCTATGCCAACGCATCGGAATCGGCGTTTGAAAAGTCTGGCGAGAAATCGTCTCAATCGTCGAACGACGTGTCGAAGAGCTACAGCGAAAGCAGTGCCTACGACTTGAGCAATACCGTGTCCTTCCAAGTGCTGACCCCGACCGGCTGGGCCAACCCTGTTACCAACACTGCAACCCTTAGCGGTTCGGTGAACGGTGGCAGCGGCAACCTGGGCGTGAACGTGGCAGCCGGTGTGGGCAACCAGCAGAGCAACTCGCTGGCCATCTCCAACACCTCGTTCTGATCGCTGCGCTTGAGGCCCCCTTCGGGGGGCCTTTCTTCAACAGAACCGGAAGGCATCCGATCATGCGCATCATTGCCTTGGCGTTTTTGCTGTGCCTGGCCAGCGTGAGCGAAGCGGCGCAAATGCCGCTGTCCGTACTGCCGGGCGGTGCCGTGGTGTTCAAGCCCATCCAGAGCGTACGCGAGCGCAAGTTCGCCGACCTGGTGCAACAGAAGACCGACTTCAGCTGCGGCGCCGCCGCGCTGGCCACCATCCTGCGCCAGGCCTACTGGCTGGACGTGGACGAACAACAGATCATCGAAGGCATGCTGGCCCACGCCGACCAGGACCTGGTGCGCACGCAAGGCTTCTCGATGCTCGACATGAAACGCTACGTGGAAAGCCTGGGTATGCGTGCCCGCGGCTACCGGGTGGCGCCCGAGACCCTGCACAGCGTGCGCATCCCGGTCGTGGTGCTGATGGACGTGCGCGGCTACAAGCACTTCGTGGTCATGCAGAAGGTAGACAAGGGCTGGGTGTACATCGGTGACCCGGTACTGGGCCACAAGCGCTACAGGGTCGACGACTTTCTCAAGGGCTGGAACGGCATCATCTTCGCCGTGATCGGCCAGGGCTACGACAAGAACAACATCCTGCTCGACCCGCCCCTGCCCCTGACCGCCAAGGGCCGGGTGAACAACTTCACCCCGGTGCAGGATGCAGAGCTGCTGGACTTCGGGTTCATCAAAAGCGACTTCTTCTAACGACTCTTGCAACGACAAGGAGCACGAGGCTCCGGGGAGCACCCCAATGAAGAATGCATTCTGGCTTGCAATCGCATGCCTGACCGTCAGCCTTCCTACCCAGGCCGAAACCTTCAAGCCCATCGAGCTGAAGGACCATGAGCTGGCGACCTTGCGTGGCCGCTACGTGATGCCGGGGCGGATCGTGAGTTTCGGTATTGTCATGTCCAGCACCTGGCAGAATGCCAAAGGGGACGTGATCGGCGCGACGAGCACGATGCAGATTCAGCAGTCGACCATCAAACCGCAATTCTACGTGTCGTTGATCGACGAAAGCGGCACTGGCACAGCGTCAGCTGGAGCCACGGCACCGGGCACCGGTACCGTTACAGGCGGCGCCGGCCTCAACACCACAGAGGGTGTTACCCAGGTGGTACGCGCAGCTGGCGACAACAATACCGCCTACAACAATGTCGCCATCAATGTTTCCAAGGCCGACCAGGCGCCCACCGCGCAGCCACAGGGCCAGGCCCTGGCCAACGGCCAGACACTGACAGGCGCAAACGGCGCAGGGGCGCTGAGTGTGTCCGCCAGCGGCGTAGGGGTGCAGTTCAATATCAGTGCCAGTAACAACCAGGGCAGCAGCGTGCAGCGCCTGGCGCAGGGTGGCCTGATGCAGAACTCGACGCTGCTGGGCAATGGCAACCGGGTCAATAACGTCACCACGCTCAATGTAGTGATGCGCGAAAGCGTGCCGACAGCTGCTTCGTTGAACGGCAGCCTCGAACAGCTCAAGGGCTTGCGCACATTCGGTTATTGATCTCCAAGTTCAAAGGCAGTCGAAAGGGACGGCAAATCCATGCACCGATCATTCACGCTCAGCGCCATTGTCTGTTTGACCACCCTGGCTCCGGCCACCTCCCTTTTCGCAGCTGCCGACCCGCAGGTCGAGGCACTGAAGCAGGAACTGCTCGAACTCAAGCAGCGCTACGAGGCACAGCAACAGGCGCTGATGGTACTGGAACAGCGCGTACGCCAGGTCGAGGAAACCCCGGCAGCCCCCCCACCCAAACGCCTGGTCAGGTCCCCGGCCGAAGGGGTCAAAGGTGCACAGACTGTGGCTTCGGGTGCACCGGGCACCACCGGCAGCTCCTATGGCCAGGCGCTGACCGCCGACGCTGAACCGGCTCAGAGCGTGTCCAACCTGTACGATGAGGCCAGCGGCTTCTTCGGCGGCGGCAAGTTCAGCTTCGAGACCGGTGTCACCTATACCCACTACGATACCCGGGCGCTTGTGCTCAACGGCTTCCTGGCGCTGGACTCGATCTTCCTCGGCAGTATCAATCTTGACCGGGTTAAGGCAGATAACTGGACCCTGGACATGACTGCCCGCTACAACCTCGCCCAGCGCTGGCAGTTCGACATCAACGTCCCGGTGGTGTACCGCGAATCTACCTACTCTTCCGGCGGTGCGGGCGGCGCCGGGGCAAGCACCTCGGACGAAACCGTAACCCGCGACCCGGAAATCGGCGACGTCAACGTCGGTGTCGCCTACAAGTTCCTCGACGAAGACGAGACCTGGCCTGACGCCGTCGCTACCTTGCGCATCAAGGCGCCGACCGGCAAAGACCCCTATGGCATAAAACTGCGCCAGGTAGAGGGCAACGACAACCTGTCAGTACCGGAAAGCCTGCCGACCGGCAACGGCGTCTGGTCGATCACGCCGGGCATCTCGCTGGTCAAGACCTTCGACCCCGCCGTGCTGTTCGGCAGCCTGTCCTACACCTACAACATGGAAGACTCGTTCAGCGACATCAGCCCACAGGTCAACAGCAAGGTGCCGGGCGATGTGAAGCTGGGCGACTCGTGGCAGATCGGCGGCGGTATCGCCTTTGCCCTGAACGAGAAGATGAGCATGTCGTTCTCGGTGTCCGACCAGTTCGCCCGCAAGAGCAAGATAAAACCGGATGGCGGCGACTGGCAGTCGATCTCCAACAGCGACTACAACGCGGCCAACTTCAACATCGGCATGACCTTCGCTGCCACCGACAACCTGACCATCGTACCCAACCTGTCCATTGGTCTGACCGATGACGCGCCGGACTTTTCCTTCAGCCTGAAATTCCCCTACTACTTCTGATACTTGCCATCGGCCGGGCCTGCGCGAACGGGCCCGGCTTTTGGTTACCAGCCTTGTCCCGGACCGCCTTCCCTGCCACGGCCTGTTATCATCAAGCACAGTTGCATGACGATTTAATGGCAAAAGGGATGTTTTTGTGAAGAACCTGTCAGACCACCCACGTACCCGGCTTGTCGCCCTGGCGACCCTGGTACTGGTGATCCCACTGGGTACGCGCGCCATGCTGGGCTGGTCCAACCCACTCGGTTACCTGTCCGACCTCGCCCTCGGCAGCTTGCTGGTCTTGCTGCTGCACCGTCGGCCATGGTGGCTGGCGTTCCCCGTATTGCTGGCCTGGGCGGCCCTCTGGGTGGCTTCGGCCGAACTGGTGAGCGCGGTGGGCCGGTTGCCCACCAGCGCCGACCTGACGTACCTGCTCGACCCGCAGTTCATGGAAAACTCGACCGGTGGCGGCCTGGCCCATGCCTGGCTGCCGTGGGCCATGGGCGCCGGCCTGCTGGCCTGGCTGGCCAGCGCCTGGCGCAGCCGCACCCAACCCAGCCAGCCGCTGCCACGCACGGCCTGGGCCATTCCGCTGCTACTGTTCGGCGCCCATTGGGGCAGCCAGCAACTGCTACCTTCCGACGCCGACCAATGGCGGCAATACAACCTCACCCACCAGCTGCTGTCGGCCGGGGCCGGCAACCTGCAGCGCCAGGTCGAAGGCTGGATGGGCCGTACGCAAACCTTCACCCCTCTGGCCAGCACCGGCCTGACCCAGTCCGACCTGCATGGCCAGCGCCTGCTCGCCGGGCCAGGCAACGCCCGCAACCTGCTGGTCATCACCGTGGAAGGCATCCCCGGGGCCTACCTGCGGCCCAACCGCCAGGCCCTGCACAGCCGCTTCGACGAAGAGCTGATGCCCAAACTCAGCCAGTGGGCCGAGCGCGGCATGAACACCCCGGACTACGTGCTGCATACCCATCAGACCATCCGTGGCCTGTACGCAATGCTGTGCGGTGACTACGACAAGCTGGCCAACGGCACGCCCAAGGGCGTGGAACTGCTGACCCAGAACGAACGCAACCAGGCCTGCCTGCCGGCGCAGTTGCGCCAGGCCGGCTTCACCACCCACTACCTGCAGGGCGCCGGCCTGCGCTTCATGGCCAAGGACCGCATCATGCCGCACATCGGCTTTGACGCGGTGCACGGCCAGGAGTGGTTCCGCAACAAGAACTACCTGGACTTCCCCTGGGGCAAAGATGACCGCGCCTTCTTCGAGGGTGCGCTGGATTACGTCGGTCATCTGCAAAAGCAGGACAAGCCATGGATGCTGACCCTGCTCACCGTGGGCACCCACCAGCCCTACTCGGCACCGGCCGAGTACCTGGAGCGCTACGACACGCCGAAACAGGCGGCAGTCGCCTACCTGGACGACGCACTCGGTGCATTCCTCGACAACCTCGAACGCCAGGGCGTACTCAAGGACACCCTGGTGGTGGTGACTTCCGACGAGTCCCACGGCATCGACGGTGTGCGCCTGGCCTCGTCCTGGGGCTTCAACCTCACCCTGGCGCCGGAGCAGGCACAGTTGCCACGGATCAAGCGCGGTACCTATGGCCATATCGACCTGGCCACCTCCCTGCTCGACTACTTTGCCCTGCCCATCCCCATGGCGCTCGGCGGTCGCTCGCTGTACCGCGACTACGATAGCGGTCGCGAGATGATCTCCTACACCAACGGCATGCTGCGTTATCACGACGGCCAGGGTGTGTTCACCGAATGCGACTTCCAGCAGCGCTGCCGGCGTTACGCCAGCGAGGGCTTCATCGCCGACCAGGCACGTTACCTTGGCCCGGGCGATAGCCTGCTCGGCCAGCAGATCGGTGCCCTCGCCGGGGTGCTCGACCAGTCCCTGCTGCAGACACCGCTCAACCTGCGTTACCAGTTCGGCGGCCCATCGCCGATCCAGCTGCGCAAGCGCATCAAAGATGACTGGGCCGACAACCTGATCGGCGCCCAGTACCTGGAAATGCCCGAGGGTTCGCATACCCGCGTACGGGTCAAGGTACGTTCGCTGGACCCCAAGCGCGCAGCCTATATCCAGCTCAAGGCCAAGCAGCTGGAGCAAGACGTACCGCTGGGCTTGCCTGACGAAGTGAAAGTCACCGCCGACGAGCCGCTGGAGATGGAGTTCAGCTTCGACAACCCGACCGCGCGCAAAGCGTTTTCCTTCCATTTGCTGGGCTATGGCGGTGGCCAGGTGGAAGTCAGCGACTTCAGCGTGATCACCGCGCTGCCTGGGGAAGATGAAGCAGCGGATGAACTGACCGAAGGGCATATCGCCCATTCGGGCTGAGCAATACCACTCATCGCCCGGCCGCCGCGGCCTGTCGATTCGACCCGCCCGTGCTCGACTAGAGTGTGAATCCCCCAATGTGGAGACAGCACCATGAGTACGAGCGAAAGCAGGCACCCGGTGGTTTCGCGCAGCCAGTGGCTGGCGGCCCGCCGGCAACTGTGGCTGCACGAAAAGGCCTTCACCCACCACCGCGACGCGCTGTCCGCAGCCCGTCGCGCCCTGCCCTGGGTCAAGGTGGAGCACGACTATCGCTTCGAGGGGCCGGACGGCGAACTGAGCCTGGCCGACCTGTTCGCGGGCCGCAGCCAGTTGCTGGTTTACCACTTCATGTTCGCCGAGGGCTGGAGCGAAGGCTGCCACGGCTGCTCGTTCCTGGCCGACCACTTTGACGGCGCCAACCTACACCTGGCGCATCACGACGTGTCGCTGGTGGCGGTGTCGCGGGCACCGTATGCCGAGTTCCAGGCCTTCCGCCGGCGCATGGGCTGGCAGTTCCCCTGGTATTCGTCACATGGCAGCGGGTTCAACGAGGACTTTGGCGTCAGCGTTGGCAGCGAGGGCCAGCGGCAGTACAACTATGAGCCATACGAGGGCGATGAAAGCGAGCTTCCCGGGCTGAGTGCGTTCTATCGCGAGCCGGATGGCAGCGTGTACCACACCTACTCGACCTATGCCCGCGGGCTGGACATCCTGGTCAACACCTACAACTTCCTCGACATTGCGCCACTGGGGCGCAACGAGGCCGGGACCATGGACTGGGTGCGGCACCATGACCGTTATGAAGGGCAGCCGGACAAGCCCAGCTGCTGCCACAAATAACGTGAAGCAACACATATCCCTGTGGGAGCAACTGTCTTGCTCAAATTCCCAAAGGCGGCGCGACCTCTGTGGGAGCGGCTTTAGCCGCGAAGAAGCCAACACGGTGGGTGGCACCGGCTGCGCCGGTGTTCGCGGGTAAACCCGCTCCCACAGGAATTGCGCCATGGTCCAGACTGCGTTCAACCCGTTACATCACCCGCGCACACCCAGCATCCCGCGCTCGACGATGAAGTCGATCACCGCCTGCAGCCCCTCGCCCTTCTTCAGGTTGCTGAAGGTCCATGGCCGCTGCGGGCGCATGCGCTGGGTATCGCGCTCCATCACTTCCAGCGAAGCCCCCACATAGGGCGCCAGGTCGGTCTTGTTGATCACCAGGAAATCCGACTTGGTAATCCCCGGCCCACCCTTGCGCGGGATCTTCTCGCCTTCGGCCACGTCGATCACGTAGATGGTCAGGTCGGCCAGCTCCGGGCTGAAAGTGGCACTCAGGTTGTCACCGCCGCTTTCGACGAAGATCACCTCGAGGTTGCCAAACTTGCGCGCCAGGGCTTCGACTGCCGCCAGGTTCATCGAGGCGTCCTCACGTATCGCCGTGTGCGGGCAGCCGCCGGTTTCCACACCGACGATGCGCTCCGGCTCAAGGGCCCCGGCTTCGGTGAGGATACGCTGGTCCTCCTTGGTGTAGATGTCGTTGGTGACCACTGCGATCTGGTAGTGATCGCGCATGGCCTTGCACAAGGCTTCGAGCAGCGCCGTCTTGCCGGAGCCGACCGGGCCGCCGACACCGACGCGCAGGGGTTGTTGATAGCTTTGCATGCAGGCAGTCCTCAGGAACGGAACAATCGGGTGTATTGGGTTTCGTGTCGCGATGAGGCAATGGCCAGCAACGGCAGGCCGCCGCCTAGCTGGTCATCACCCAGGCCCAGTGCCTGGTCGAGGGCCGCGGGCAGCCCCGCCCCCAGGTCGCGCAGCAAGGTCTGGGCAGCCTGCTGGCCGAACGGCACCAGCTTGACCCCGGCCATTACCGCGCCCTCCAGCCAGGCGAAGCCATGGCCCAGGGCCAACTGGCGCAGTGGGATCGCCCAGTGCGCAGCCAGCCAGGCCATACCGCCCAGCTGGGTGAGTTCAAGGCTGGCACGCCAGGCCGGTGCCTGGCCCAGTTGCCAGCCGTCCAGCAGCCGTGCCAGCGCCGCGCCGCGCTGCTGTTCTTCCAGGCGCAGCTCGGCGGTTTCGCGGTTGGCCAGCAGAAAGCGGCTCCAGTGGCCAAAGGCCTCGGCATCCTCGGCCTGGCAGGCGTGGTACAGGCGCGCCAGCACCGGCCAGTCGAGGCAGGCCAGGGTGTCGTCGATCTGCTCGCGCTGCCAGGCAGCGAAACCATCCACGCCCCGTACCCAGCCCGCCTCGACCGCCCATTCCAGGCCTTGCGAGTAGGTGAAGCCACCCACCGGCAAGCCAGGGCTGGCCAGCTGCAGCAGGCGCAACAACGCCAGGTCGCTGTCCATCAACCGGCCAGTACCAGCGCGGCGCCGGCCAGCAGGCCACCGCCAAAGGCCTTCTGCAGGCCGCTATGCCTGCGCAACAGGCAACCAACCGCAAAGCCGGCCGCCAGCAACAGGCCGCTGACCGTGACGAAGCCGGCGCTGAACTGCCAGAACGCGCTTGGCGTGGCTTCCACGCCATGGGCCCAGCCATGGAACAGGGCGAACACCGGCATGGCCATGGCCAGCAGCAGTTGGCGGCTGGGCAGTAGCACGGCACCGGCAGCCACCAGCAGCGACACGGCAATCAGGGTTTCCATGCCCAGCACATCGCCGAACAGGTGGCCGCACACCGCGCCGCCGAACATCGCCGCCAGGGTTGCCAGGGGTAGCGTCAGGCTGCGCCGGGTCAACGCGGCGAGTACACCGGTGCCCAGCAGCATCAGCAGGTGGTCAAGGCCGGTCAGCGGGTGCAGCAGGCCGTCCTGCAGCGGGTTGGCGTCGTGCCCGGGGTGGGCGAAGGCAGGCAGAGCCAGCATCAGCAGAAACAGGGCGAAAGTCTTTTTCATCGGTTGCTCCAGGCAGTTCAGGAATGGGCAGGCAGGCGCACGAACGGGTGATCGTGGCCGTGGGCATGGCTGTGGCTGTGCGGCGCGCTCTGGTAGGCGCCCGCTTCAGGCTCGAACGGCGCCTGTTCGGCCTCTACCGTCAGGCCCAGGCCACGCAACATGTCGTCCAGCACGTGGTCATGCTGGAAGCGCAACAGGCCGGGTTCGATCTGCAGCGGCACATGGCGGTTGCCCATGTGATAGGCCGCGCGGGCCAGCAGGTGCGGGTCGGCGCAGCGCACCGTGGACACCGCTTCGGGCGCCGCCAGCACGCGGATCAGCTGGATGCCCTCGGCATCGGCCAGCAGTTCGCCCCCGCGCAGCAGGTGGCCGCGCTCGAGCATCAGCCCGGCCTCGCGACCATCATCCAGGGTCACCCGCAGGCGGCTTTTGATGCGGCTGTCCACGTCCAGGGTGACGGTGCCGGTTTCGCCCAGCTGACCGGGGTCGGTGATACGGCGAGTCAAGACAATCATCGGTGCTCCTTCAGAACAGGAAGTAACGCTGGGCCAGCGGCAGTTCGCGGGCCGGCTCGCAGACCAGCAGTTCGCCGTCGGCACGCACCTGGTAGGTCTGCGCATCGACCTCGATCAGCGGCTGCAAGGTGTTGTGGACCATGTCGGGCTTGCGCACCCGGCGGCAGCCGTGGGCCACGCCGATCAGGCTGCGCAGGTTCAGCTCCTCGGCCAGGCCACGGTCCATCGCCGCCTGGGGCAGGAAGGTCATGCGCGTGGCATGCCGCGCCGCGCCCAGGGCGCCGAACATCGGGCGGTAGTGCACCGGTTGCGGCGTGGGGATGGAACCGTTGATGTCGCCCATGGGCGCGGTGACGATCATCCCGCCCTTGATCACCAGGGCCGGCTTGACCGCAAAGAACGCCGGCGCCCACAGCACCAGGTCGGCCAGCTTGCCGACTTCCACCGAGCCCACTTCGTGGCCGATGCCGTGGGTCAGCGCCGGGTTGATGGTGTACTTGGCGATGTAGCGCTTGACCCGGAAGTTGTCGCTGTAGCTGGTGTCCGGCGCCAGTGGCCCGCGGCGCAGCTTCATCTGGTGGGCCACCTGCCAGGTGCGCAGCACAACCTCGCCAACCCGGCCCATGGCCTGGGAGTCGGACGAGGTCATGGCAAAGGCGCCCATGTCGTGGAGGATGTCCTCGGCGGCGATGGTTTCGCGGCGGATGCGCGACTCGGCAAAGGCCACGTCTTCGGCGATGCTCGGGTCCAGGTGGTGGCAGACCATGAGCATGTCCAGGTGCTCGTCCACGGTGTTGACCGTGTACGGCAGGGTCGGGTTGGTCGAGGACGGCAACACGTTGGCCTGCCCCGCCGCGCGAATGATGTCCGGGGCGTGGCCGCCACCAGCGCCCTCGGTGTGGAAGGTGTGGATGGTACGGTCGCCGATGGCCGCCAGGGTGTCTTCGATGCAGCCGGACTCATTGAGGGTGTCGGTGTGGATCGCCACCTGGATGTCCATTTCCTCGGCCACGCCCAGGCAGCAGTCGATGGCAGCTGGTGTCGAACCCCAATCTTCGTGCAGCTTGAGGCCCACGGCGCCGGCCGCGATCTGCTCGCGCAGTGCTTCCGGCCGCGAGGCGTTGCCCTTGCCCAGCAAGCCGATGTTGATCGGCAGGCTGTCGGCGGCCTGGAGCATGCGCGCAAGGTACCAAGGGCCGGGCGTGCAGGTGGTGGCGTTGGTGCCGGTGGCCGGCCCGGTGCCGCCGCCGATGAAGGTGGTGACACCGCTGTTCAGCGCCTCGTCCACCTGCTGCGGGCAGATGAAGTGGATGTGCGAGTCGACGCCACCGGCGGTGACGATCTTGCCCTCGGCCGCGATCACCTCGGTGCCGGGGCCCACGGGCACGTTCACGCCCGGCTGCACATCGGGGTTGCCAGCCTTGCCGATCACCGCGATACGCCCGTGCTTGATGCCGATATCGGCCTTGACGATGCCCCAGTGGTCGATGATCAGGGCATTGGTCAGTACCAGGTCCATGGCTTCGGCGGCCAGCATCTGGCCCTGCCCCATGCCATCGCGGATGACCTTGCCGCCACCGAACTTCACCTCTTCGCCATAGATGGTGAAGTCGCGCTCCACCTCGACCCACAGCGCGGTGTCGGCCAGGCGTACGCGGTCACCCACGGTGGGGCCGAACATGTCGGCATAGGCCTGGCGGGAAATGCGGCTCATGCCCTGCCCTCCAGCGCGCCCATCACCTTGCCCTGGAAGCCATGGACCTCGCGCTTGCCGGCGTAGGCCACCAGTTGCACGGTACGCGCCTGGCCGGGCTCGAAACGCACGGCGGTACCGGCGGGAATGTCCAGGCGAAAGCCCAGGGTCGGCGCGCGCTCGAACACCAGCGCCTCGTTGACTTCGTAGAAGTGGTAGTGCGAGCCGACCTGCACCGGCCGGTCGCCATGGTTGGCCACGCTGACGCTGACCGTCGCGCGGCCGCTGTTCAGCTCGATATCGCCGGCGGCGACCTGGATTTCACCTGGGATCATGCGGGGCTCCTGGGCAGTTTCAGACGATGGGGTCATGCACGGTCACCAGCTTGGTGCCATCCGGGAAGGTCGCTTCGACCTGCACGTCGTGGAGCATTTCGGCAATGCCAGGCATCACCTGCTCGCGACTCAATACTTCGCGCCCCAGGCTCATCAGCTCGGCGACGGTGCGGCCATCACGGGCGCCTTCAAGCACGGCGGCACTGATCAGCGCCACCGCTTCCGGGTAGTTGAGCTTCAGGCCACGGGCCAGGCGCCGCTCCGCCAGCAACGCGGCGGTGAACAGCAGCAGTTTGTCTTTCTCTCTCGGGGTCAGCTCCATGGCGCTCTCTCAGGTGGCCCAGATACGCGGCGGGCAGGCCGGCAGGCCGAGGACGGCCGGGCGCAGCACATGCCACAGGCGTTGCAGGGTGCGTTGCAGGTGTTGGTTGTCATGGTCGAGCACGCGAATCACCAGCAACGACCCAAGCAGGGTCGCGCCGGCCGGGTTGGCCATCTCGTCGAGTAGCGGGCGCACCAGATCCAGCACGGCCTGGTCGGCGGGTGCGGCGCAGAAGGTGGCCAGCAGCGGATGCCCGCCAAGCTTGTCCAGGCGCCCGCCTTCGACGCGCAGGCGCTCGTGCAGGCCCACTTCGTCAGGCAGTTCAATTTGCAGGCGGCTGTCGAGGGCACCCTGCTCGAAACGCTCGTTCATCACCGGGCGCCCCAGGCACAGGGTTTCCCAGGCCAGCAGGCGCGCCCCCGGTTCGAGGGTGAAACGGCTGTCGAGGCTGGCGCGGGCGCCGGAGAAGAAGATGCTGTCCTGCGGCAGCCACTCCAGGGTGCTGCCGGCGGCCAGGTGAAAGCGCTGGGCCAGCCGCGCGGTCGGGCCGATGCTGCGGTAGAACTTGCTGGCGCCGGGCATGGTCAGCAGCGCGTGGCTGCCCGGCTCCAGCTGGATATCCAGCTCCAGGCGGTCGCCGGCGACGATCCCACCGGGTGGGTGCAGCACGTAGACATGGCACGGTGCACCTTCCGGATAGAACGGTCGCTGCACCAAAAGAGGTCCGAAATGCCGCCACGCACCAAGGCGGGTCACCTCGTCACGCCTGACGAAACGCAACTGCAGGTGAGCGCTCCAGCCGGCATCGTCGTGTTGTTGTTCGATCTGCTCCGCGAGCGACATCCTGCGGCCCCTGAAATCCGTGGCCTGCTGGCCGTTTAGAGGGGCAGGCACGCACGGCTACGGCGCGCGCGGCCTGACCACTCGATCAAATTCGCAGGCTGGATATAGCAGGTTGCGGGCCAACTCCGCAGGTGAACGAAGATGAAACTTTTGCCCAAGCCGCTCTGGCATCGGGCATACGGGGGGATGGCGCACAAGGCGGGGGCGTGCTTTGGCCCTGCTTCGGTGCCAGCCCATCTCAAGGCAAAAATTACCCGATGCTGCGACACGGCCTCTGTGGGAGCGGGTTTACCCGCGAAGAATCCAACCCAGTGCATGGCACGGGCCTCGCCCGTGTTCGCGGGTGAACCCGCTCCCACAGGGTTCGAGCAAGCCCTTCATACAGCGACAAGGCGTCAGTAATCGAAGCGGTCCACCGCACGCCGGCGTTCGTTGTCATCACGCCGGTCATAGATGGCGGTGGTCTGGATATTGGCGTGATGCGCCAGCTTCTGCGCAATCGACAGGTCGTGCTCTTCGATCACCCGGGTGATGAACGCCCGGCGGAAGTCGTGCGGCATGATCTTCACGCCCACCTGCGCACCACGCTGGCGGGCGATGTAGTAAATGGCATGCTTGGTGATGCGCGCCCGGGTGATATGGCTGCCACGGCGGATGCGGTTGAACAGGAACGGGTCGTCTTCGGCCCCTGCCGGCAAGTCCTGACGGCGCAGGTCCAGCCACGCCTGCAACTTCTCGAACGCCCATGGCGGTGCGTACTTGATCAGCTGGCGGTTGCCCTTGCCCAGCACCTGCAAGCTGCGCGCCTCGAAGTCGACCTGGTCCAGGTCGATGTCCACCGATTCCGACTTGCGCATGCCGGTGCCGTACAGCAAGGCGATGATCGCCGCGTCACGCACACCCTGCGGCCGTGGGTCGGCCGCGCACACATCCATCAGCTCGCGAATCAGGCTGCGGCGCAGGTTGCGCCCCGGTGGCAGGCGGCTGCCGGTGGCCGGTTTGACCTCGCGGATGCGCAACAACTGCTCGTGATCGATCAGGCCCTGGCGCCAGGCTTCGTTCATCACACCGCGGATGGCGTTGACGTACAGCGACGAGCTGTTGGGTGCGTAACCGTCGGCACGCAGCGCCGCCACCAGGGCGATCACATGGCCGGGCTCGAGCCGATGCCAGGGCACGTCGACGATATTGCAGTCGACAAACCCCAGCCGGTCGGCAGCGTCCTGAAGGATGTAGCGCATGGTTTGCTGGCTGGATGGGGCCAGGCGGGCCATGTACTGCAGCAGCGGATTTTTCGAGAGGTCGGACAAAACGTGAATCCTGTAGCGAAGCGTTGGCCAGCGGCGAACCGGCCAGACCCTGAAGCAAGTCAATACGACATACAAGCAGGTCCAAATAACAGCAGAAAACGCATGTCATTCGGACCCGGAGAGGTGCCATCACCTTGATATACAAGGGGTTCGGAGCTGGCACGGATCGTGATCTTACCCCAATTGAGCCTACTGAACGAACGAAGGTCCGCCCATGCTTGTGCAGCCGATCGATTCACGCCCACGCCAGGCCGTCTGGGGCCTGGGTTTCCGCCCATTCTTCCTGGGTGGCAGTTTGTTTGCGCTGCTCGCCTTGCTGTTGTGGGGCGGCGTACTGGCCGGTGCGCTGGAGCCCACGCCCCCCGGCGGCATGCTCGCCTGGCACCGCCACGAAATGCTCTATGGCTTTGCTGCCGCCATCATCGCCGGTTTCCTGCTGACTGCAGTGCAGAACTGGAGCGGCATCCCAGGCTTGAACGGGCGCGCGCTACAGGGTTTGTTCCTGCTTTGGCTGCTGGGCCGGGCGAGTTGGTTCCTGCCATTACCGGGCAGCTTGCTGGTAGTGATCGAGGGCAGCTTCCTGCCACTGGTGGCACTGGCGCTGGCACGGCCGATCGTGCAACGGCGCTTGCGTAACAACTACCCGATCGTCGGCCTGGTGCTGTTGATCGCCGCCTGCCAGTGGCTGACCCTGGTCGGCTGGCTGCGCCAGGACGAACTGTGGCAGCGCCGCGGGGTGTTTGCCGGGTTGTGGCTGGTGGCCGCGATGATGACCGTGCTTGGCGGGCGGGTGATCCCGTTCTTCACCCGGCGCGGCCTGGGCAACATGGCCCCGTCCCCTGCCCGCCCCTGGCTGGCCCGGGCCTGCCTGCTGCTGAGCGTGGCGGTACCGGTGGCCTTCGCCTCGGGCTTGGCCGATACGCCACGTATCGGCCTGGCCGCGCTGTTCGGCGCCTTGTTCGCCCTGCATACCGCCCGCCTGGCCTTGTGGCATGACCGTGGCTTGTGGCGGGTGCCCCTGCTGTGGTCGCTGCACCTGGCCTATGCCTGGATTGCCATTGCCTGCCTGGGCATGGCGCTGTGGCATGCCGGGGTGGCACTGAGCCCGAGCCTGGTGACCCACGCCCTGACCGTGGGCGCCATGAGCGGCTTGATCCTGGCGATGATGGCACGGGTCAGCCTGGGCCACACCGGCAGGCCGCTGCAGGTGCCGACCAGCATTGCCTGGGCCTTTGCCTTGATACAACTGGCGACGCTGGCGCGGGTGGTGCTGCCGCTGTTCACGCCGCTGGGGGTGAGCCTTTCAGTAGTGTGCTGGAGCCTGGCGCTGCTGCTGTTCCTGCAACATTACCTGCCCATCTTGCTGCGGCCACGGGCTGACGGTATGCCTGGCTAGCCTTGATGCCCAGATTGGGGCCGCTTTGCGGCCCATCGCCGGCAAGCCAGCTCCCACACCGACCGCGCCGACCTCAAGGCCTGCGCTGTACCTGTGGGAGCTGGCTTGCCGGCGATGGGCTGCTAAGCAGCCCCAAGGTTTCAGCGCAGACGCACAAATTGCCGGACCGCGTTAACCCGGCGCTGGCCACCACCCCGGGAACATCTGCTGCACCCGGGGTTCGGCGAAGCGCTCGTCGATCAAGACCAGAACGCCACGGTCCTGGTCGCCCCGGATGACCCGGCCTGCCGCCTGGATGACCTTGCGCACGCCCGGGTAGAGATAGGCGTAATCGAACCCCGCACCAAACTGCCGCCCCAGACGCTGCTTGAACTGCTCGTTGACCGGGTTGACCTGCGGTAGCCCGAGGGTGGCGACAAACGCGCCGATCAGCCGTGTGCCCGGCAAGTCCACCCCCTCCCCGAATGCACCACCCAGCACCGCAAAACCCACCCCGCGGCCATCCGCAACAAAACGGTCGAGAAAACCCTGGCGGGCCGCTTCGTCCATGCCCGGTTCCTGGGCCCACATGGGTATCTGTGCATGCCGCTCGGCCAGCAGCCCGGCCACCTGTTGCAGGTACTCGAAACTGCTGAAGAACGCCAGGTAGTTGCCCGGCATGCGCTCATACTGCCGGGCGATCAGCTCGACGATCGGCGCCAGCGAAGCCTGGCGTTGCTGGTAACGGGTGGATACCTGGCTGGCGATGTGCACTTCCAGCTGTTCGGCGCGAAACGGCGCGGCCACTTCCAGCCAGGCGGTATCGGCCGGCATGCCCAGCAGGTCGCTGTAGAAGTGCCGTGGGCTCAGGGTGGCGGAAAACAGCGTCACGCTGCGCGCCGCCTGCATGCGTGGGCCCAACAGGCGCGCCGGGGTGACATTGCGCAGGCACAGGGTGGCCAGCCGCCGCTTGCGCGGGCCCTGGCGCTGGCTGATGTCGAACAGGAAGTGCTCGTCGAACAGCTCGGCAACCCGGCTGAACTGCAACGCCTGGTAGAAGAACTGCAGCACCTGCGGGTCCATTTGCGCAGGCGTCTGGTTCATTTGTTCCTGGATCAGCCCGATGCATTGCTGCAGGGCACGCAGCAAGGCCTCTGGCAGCGACTCGCTGGCCTGGTATGGCGCACGCTGCTCCTTGTAGAGGGCGTTCCACTGCCGGTTCAGCCGGTCCAGCGCACTGACCAGCCCGGGCGGTTTGCTCTGGCGCAGGGCCAGCAACTGGCCCTGGTCGAGGCTGGCGCTGTACATGCCGCGGCCGCGCTCTACCAGGTTGTGCGCCTCGTCCACCAGTACCGCGACCCGCCACTGGTTGGCTTGGGTCAGGCCGAACAACAAGGCATGGGCATCGAAGTAGTAGTTGTAGTCCGCCACCAGCACATCTGCCCAGCGCGCCATTTCCTGGCCCAGGTAGTACGGGCACACCTGGTGCGCCAGGGCCACTTCGCGCAGCTGGGCGCGGTCGAGCAAGGGCAACGCTGCCGCTGCCTGCCGCGCGGCCGGCAGGCGGTCGTAGAAGCCTGCGGCCAAGGGGCAGGATTCGCCATGACAGGCCTTGTCGGGGTGCTCGCAGGCTTTGTCGCGGGCGATCAGCTCCAGCGTGCGCAAGGCCGGCTGCGGCGTGGCATCGGTGATCTGGCGCATGGCATCCAGGGCCAGGGCCCGGCCCGGGGTCTTGGCGGTGAGAAAGAACAGCTTGTCCAGCTGCTGCGGCACCATGGCCTTGAGCAGAGGGAACAAGGTACCGAGGGTCTTGCCAATTCCGGTGCTGGCCTGGGCCATCAGGCAACGGCCGGTGCTCACCGCCTTGTACAGGGTTTCCGCCAGTTGTCGCTGGCCCTGGCGGAACGCCGGATAGGGGAAGCCCAGCGCTTGCAGGCCCTGGTTACGCTCGGCCAGACGCTGCTCCTGCCCTTGTGCCCACGCCAGAAAGCGTTGGCACTGGGTTTCGAAGAAGGCCTGCAGTTCGGCTGCCGTGCAGTGTTCACTGATCAGCGTCTGGCCATCGCTGTCCACGTCCAGGTAAACCAGCGCCACCTCGATGGCCGGCATTTGCCGTGCCTGGCACATCAACCAGCCGTAGACCTTGGCCTGCGCCCAGTGCAACTGGCGATGGTTGGCCGGCTGGCGCGACAGGTCGCCACGGTGGGTCTTGATCTCTTCCAGGCGGTTGCAGGCGGGGTCGTAACCGTCGGCGCGGCCACGCACTTTCAGGGTTTCGAACTGGCCTTCGAGGGCAATTTCCGACTCGTAGCCCGCAGCGCGTCGCGCCACCACCCGCCGATGCCCCTCGATCCCCTCCTGGGCGGTGGGTGATGGGGTGAAGCGCAGGTCCAGGTCGCCGACCTTGGCGCTGAATTCACACAAGGCGCGTACCGCTACGCTGTAGCTCACGGTGTTTCGCTCCAGCGCACGTGGCACACCGCGACAGGCAGGCCGTGGGCCCGGCAGAACTCCAGCCAGCGCAGCTGGTTGTCCTGCAGGCGGTCGCCAGGGCCCTTGACCTCGACCATGCGATAGCGACCTTGCTCGGGCCAGAACTGGATCAGGTCGGGCATGCCGGCGCGGTTGTTGCGGATGTCCTGCAGCAGGCGCAGGAAGCACTGTTTCAAATGGGCCGCCGGCAGGCAGGCCAAGGCTTGCTCAAGCAATGCTTCACTGAGCACGGACCAGAACACGAACGGCGACTGCAGCCCTTGCTTGGCGGCGTAGCAGTCGAGAATCGCCCGGTGATGGCTGCCATCGTCCAGCCGCCCCAGGCAACGTTCGAACAGAGCACTGCGGCGTTGCTGGAAGTCGCCGTCGTGCAGGTCCTGCGGGGCGGCCTGGAACGGGTTGAAGAACGCGCCAGGCACCGGGGCGAAGATCGCCTCCCAGCACAGCAGGCCGAACAGGCTGTTGAACAGCGTGTTCTCCACGTAATGCACCGGCCCACCGGCTTCGGCCAGGTGCTGGCGTACCGCCTCCTCCACACCCAGCGCTGCCAGTTCCCGGGGCAGTTCCAGCTCGATCAGCTCCAGGGGCGCGACACGCTGGCGCCGCTGTGGCGGGCCACCGAGCTTGCGTGCCAGGCGTGGCAACATGCGTTCCAGCGCCTGCACTTCCAGGGCGTTGGCCGGCGCCGCCGCCAGTTGCAGCGCCAGTGCATGGGCCTGGGGCCACTGCTCGCTGCGCTCCAGCACCCGCACCTGGCGGATGCGCGCCTGGGCATGGCTGCACTGCGTGTACACAGCCATGGCCTGCGCCCAGTCGCCCAGGCGCTCGCATTGCTGGCCCAGGGCGAATTGCAGGCGCGCATGGCGCCGGGCCAACCATGGGTTGTCGCTGTGCAGGCCCTGCATGGCTGCCAGGATCGACAGCGGGTCGTCGCCCTGCTCCAGGCGCTCGGCGCACTGGTGCAAGGCCATGGCCAGGTCGACTTCGGCGCGTTGCTGCAGGGCACGCGAATCGGTGCTGAACGGCACCTGTTCGTAGCGCAACAACCCGAGGTCGGCGAGGACGAAGTCCGACCAGTCCTGGTACAGGTTGCCGAAGAACAGCAGGCGCATGCGGTCGCACAAGGGTTGCAGGCACCACTGGAGGATGCGTACGCCGCTGTCCGGAAACCACTCGGCCAATGAACGGGCTTGCAGGCCCAGGGGTTGCAGTTGTGCAAGCAGGTCATGCTTGGCAGCGCGAGGGCGGCTCAGCTGCGGGGCAAAACAACGGGCAAGTTCGTCCTTGCGCAGCAGGGCGAACAGTTGCTGCAGTTCCAGTTGTGCGGGCTCCCGTACCCAGCCGAGGGCCAGCAGCGGCTGCAGGGCCTGCCCGGTATCGCCGATTTCGGCATAGTCGAGGCGATCGCTGCGAAACAGCTCGCCCTTGCGCATGACCATGCGCACCATCAGGGCCTGTGCCGGGGCGTCCAGTTGGCTGAAGGTGCGGATGAAAGCGAGTTCCTGATCGTCGAGCAGGTCTTCGTAGCGCTGTTCGACCCACAGCAGCACCTGGCGGAAATTGTGCAGGTAGTAGAACGGGTCGTCGACGGAATGGGCGATCACGGGCTGGGGGTCAGGCGGCTGGAATGGATACTGGTTATACATACAGACCAGTATGCCTGGCAAGTGCCGTGGGTCATCTCGGTGGCGCAGTCTGTAGGAGCGGCCTTGTGTCGCGATGGGCTGCGCAGCAGCCCCGGCGATTTCGGCGTTGGCTTCAAAATCCCGGGGCTGCTGCGCAGCCCATCGCGACACAAGGCCGCTCCTACAGGCGACGGCGCAAAGGTTACTCAGTCGCGGCAACCATCTCCGCCGCCTTGACCTTGGCACTGCCAATCGGCGCCTGCAGCAGCAGGAAGTAGGCCACCGCCGAACACAGCGCCACTACCGCACTGATCATGAACGCCGTGGTGAACGAGCCCGAGTACTGGATGCTGAAGCCAGTAACGATCGGTGCCACCGAGCCGGCAATGTAGCCGCCGAAGTTCTGGATCGAGCCAAACGAGGCCACGCGCTGGCTGTCGACGATGGTGTTGACGATCATCCAGGCAGTGGCACTGGCCATGTTGATGCTGAACAGCGCCAGGCACAGCAGGACGATGCAACCGGTCAGGCCGGTGACGAACGACAGCGGCAGGGTAAACAGCGCCGCCAGCACCAGCCCGGTGATGACGCTGAACTTGCGGCTGGCCAGCACGCTCATGCCGCGCTTCACCAGCAAGTCGCAGAAGCGCCCGGCAACGATCGTGCCCGCTGCGCCAAAGCCATAGGCCAGCGACACTACCCAGGCGGTCTTGTACAGGTCCAGGCCGTGCTCACGCTCGAAGTAGCCAGGCAGCCAGGTCAGGTGCAGCCAGAGCATGTAGATCACGCCCATGAAGCCCAGCACCGCACCCCAGGTACTGCGGTGCTTGAACAGGTCGAGCCAGCCGGCGAAGTACGAGGCCTTCGGCGCTTGTGCAGTGGCTGCCGGCGCCTGCTGCCCACTCGGCAACGGCTTGCCCTCGGCAGCAAGCTCCGCCAGGTAGCGGGCCTTGCTTTTGTAGAAGGTCAGCCAGCATAGCGCCAGCACCACGCCGATCACGCCGGTGATGATGAACATGCCGCGCCAGCCGAAGTTGACCATGAACAGCGTCAGCAAGGGTGGCGCCAGGCACGGGCCGAGGCAGGTCGAGGACCAGACCACGCCGGTCGGGGTGCCGCGTTCGTTGGCATCGAACCACTCCGACAGGGCCTTGGCCGCCGACGGGAACATCGGCGCCTCGCCAATCCCCAGCAGCACCCGCAGGCCCATGAAGCCGGCAAAACTGTTGACCATGCCGAACGCTGCCTGGGCCACCGACCAGCCCAGCAGCGAGGCGCCGAGAGCGATCTTGCTGCCCAGGCGGTCGATGATCATGCCCATCGGCAGCTGGGCAAAGGCATAGGCAATGGAGAACGCCGACAACAGGATGCCCATCTGCGACGGGCTGATCATCATGTCTTTCTGGATCGAGGTGTTGGCGATCGACAACGCACTACGGTCCAGGTAGTTGACGATGCCGATCAACAGCAGGAACACGACGGTGACGCGTTGGTACTTCTTCATAGGGTTCATGTGATGACCTTTATTATTATTGTTGCCGCGCTGTCAGCGCCTTGGCGATCCTTCGTTCATGCTGCGCCCTCCCTGACGCAGCGCGCCGCTCAAGGCTGGCGCGCGGTGGTTGCAACGTCCAGCAGCCCGCGCCGGCCGAGGCTGTCGATCAGCGCACGCAGGCCAAAGTGCCATTGCGGTGCCAGGTCGCTGGTGGTCACGCGGTTGCACAGGGTACCCAGTTGCGGGTTGCTGATGCTCACCACATCGCCCGGCTTGTGGGTGAAGCCGTTGCCCGGTTGGTCGCGGTCCTGCTTGGGGGCGAACAAGGTACCGAGGAACAGCACCAGGCCGTCGGGGTACTGATGGTTCTCGTTGAGGGTTTGCTGCACCAGGTCCTGCGGGTCGCGGCTGATCTGGCGCATGGAGCTGCGGCCGGCGAGGATGAAACCGTCTTCGCCCACCACCTGCAAGTCCACTTCGGCGGCGCGCACGTCGTCCAGGCCGAAGCTTTCGTCGAACAGGCGCAGCAGCGGGCCAAGCGCGGTGGAGGCATTGTTGTCCTTGGCTTTTGACAGCAGCAAGGCGCTACGGCCTTCGAAGTCGCGCAGGTTGACGTCGTTGCCGAGCATCGCACCCTTGATGCGACCATCACTCGACACCGCCAGCACCACTTCAGGCTCGGGGTTGTTCCAGCTCGACTTGGGGTGGATGCCGATGTCGGCGCCGTGGCCGACCGCCGACAGCGGCTGGGCCTTGGTGAACACCTCGGCATCCGGGCCAATACCCACTTCCAGGTACTGCGACCACAGGCCCTGCTCCACCAGCACCTTGCGCAGCGCTTCGGCCTGGGCCGAGCCCGGCACGATCTGCGACAGGTCTGCGCCGATGCGGCTGGCCAGGGTGTCACGGATCGCATCGGCCTTGGCCGGGTCGCCCTTGGCCTGCTCTTCGACCACGCGCTCCAGCAGGCTGGTGGCGAAGGTCACCCCAGCAGCCTTCACCGCCTGCAGGTCGATGGGTGCCAGCAGCCATGGCTGGTGCGGGTCGCGCCGGGCCGGGTCGCTGTTGCCCAGCAAGGCTGGCAGCCCGATCAGCGGCTCGGCCAGCGGCAGGCTGCGCAGGTAGGCCACCGGGTCGGCCACTTCCAGCAGGGCCGAGACGGTGGCTACATGGGCGCTGATATCGTGCACGGCGCCGGCCTTCACCAGCACCACCGCAGGGCCCTGCTCCGGCAGCCAGGCCCGCCCTACCCAACTGCCGCTGTCGAACGCGCTGGCATCGTGATTCAGAGGCAGCGGTCGCTTGCCGTTCGCTCGATCAGTCATCTGTGTACCCTTACTGTCATTCATTGGGAAAGTGCCGGCAGTTGCAGCTGCCCGGCCAGGCGGTCAAGGTCGGCCACCAGCTGTGACGAAAGGCTTGCGCCCTGCTCCAGGGCCTGGCGGCGTAGGGCAAGGCCAGCCTGCCCAGGCAGGCGCACCGGGCGCTCGGGGTCGAGTGGCCGGCTGGCCAGGACCAGCCGACCAAGGAAGCTGGTTTCGTCGGTGAACGCTTGCAGGCCGCCGAAGAAACGCGGGTCGATGACCACGGCGGTGGCCGATGCACCCCACTGGTCTGGTGCATCCTTGCGGCCATGGCCGGCCAGCCCCGAGGTCAGGGCCTCGACCAGCAGCGCCAGGGCGAAACCTTTGTGGCCAAAAGCCTGGCCACCCAAGGGCAGGATGCTGCCTTGCGGGCTGGTGAAGAAGTCGCGCGGGTCGTCGCTCAGTTGCCCGTCATTGCTCACCAGCACCGGGTGCGGCAGGCGGCTGCCGGCATCGCGGCACTGGCCGACCAGGCCGAGGGTGACGGTGGACATGCTGACGTCCAGCAGAATCGGCTCGCCCTGGGTCGGGATGCCCGCGGCAATCGGGTTGGGGGTGTACACCGGGTCGGCGCCACCATGGGCGCAGACCAGCCCTACCGATGGGTCCGAGGAATACAGCATGGCCACCAGGCCCTGGTCGGTGTAGGGCTTGAGGTAGGCTGCCAGGCAGCCGATATGCGCGGCGCGGCGCACCACGGCGATACCGATACCCTGCGAAGTGGCGCCCTTTGCCGCGCAGTCCAGGGCACGGCTGACGCAGTACGGCCCCAACACGTAGTGGCCATCGAACAGGCTGGAAATGCCACTGTCCGATACCTGCTCCAGTACCTGCGCGCGGGCCTTGACCTGGCCGCCGAGCATGCCGTCGATGTAGCGGCTGACCAGGTTCAGGCCATGGGTGCGATGGCCCAGCAATTCGCCTTCGAGCAGTACCCGGGTCACTACCTGGGCGACTTCGGCATCGGCGCCGGCCTTTTCGAACAGCCGCTCGACGAAGGTGGTGAGCGCTTGCACGTTGTAATGTGTGGTTTGAGTCATTGCGGTTGCCTCGGAAATGGAACAGGGCTGGCGATCAGGTCACGGCACCGATCTGCCAGGGCACGAATTCGTTCTGCCCGTAGCCGTGCAGCTCACTCTTGCTGCGTTCACCGGAAGCGATGCGCAGCATCTGTTCGAAGATGAACGCGCCGCGCTCCTCGATGCTGGTGGAGCCGTCGGCGATGCCACCGCAATTGACGTCCATGTCTTCTTCCTGGTGCTCGAACACCCGGTTGTTGGTGGCCAGCTTGATCGACGGCGCCGGGGCGCAGCCGTAGGCCGAGCCACGGCCGGTGGTGAAGGCGATCAGGTTGGCCCCGCCAGCCACCTGGCCGGTGGCCGAAACCGGGTCGTAACCGGGGGTATCCATGAACACCAGACCCTGGGCGCGCACCGCTTCCGCGTACTGGTACACATCGACCAGGTTGCTGGAACCGGCCTTGGCCACCGCACCGAGGGACTTCTCGAGGATGGTGGTCAGGCCCCCGGCCTTGTTGCCGGCCGAGGGGTTGTTGTTCAGTTCGGCGTTCATGCGCTGGCAGTAGTCTTCCCACCAGCGGATGCGGGCCACCAGTTTTTCGCCGACCTCGCGGCTGACCGCACGGCGGGTCAGCAGGTGCTCGGCACCGTAGATTTCCGGGGTCTCGGAGAGAATCGCGGTGCCACCGGCGGCCACCAGGCGGTCGACGGCATTGCCCAACGCCGGGTTGGCGGTAATGCCGGAATAGCCATCGGAACCACCACATTGCAGGCCGACCACCAGGTGCCGCGCACTGACCGGCTGGCGCTGCACCTGGTTGGCCTCGGCCAGCAGCGCCTTGACCTGCTCGATACCGGCGGCAATGGTTTTGCTGGTGCCGCCGATACCCTGGATGGTGAAGGCGCGCAGCTGGGCGCTGGCCTGCAGGCCCTGGGTTTCCAGCAGGCTTTCGATCTGGTTGGTTTCGCAGCCCAGGCCGATGATCAGCACGGCAGCGAAATTGGGGTGTACGGCGTACCCGGCCAGGGTGCGACGCAACAGGCCCAAGGCTTCACCGCTGGGGTCCACCGCACAGCCGGCGCCGTGGGTCAGCGCTACCACGCCGTCGATGTTCGGGTAATCGGCCAGCACTTCAGGGTGGATGTCGCGGCGAAAATGGTCGGCCACGGCCCGAGCCACGGTCGCCGAGCAGTTCACCGAGGTGAGGATGCCGATGTAGTTGCGGGTGGCGACCCGGCCATCGGCGCGCACGATGCCCTGAAACTGCGCCTCGAGGCCGGGCTGGCTGCGGGTGTCGACACCGAAGGCGTAGTCACGGGCGAAATCGCCCATCTGCACATTGTGCACATGCACGTGATCGCCGGCGTCGATGGCCTGCGAGGCAAAACCGATGATCTGCCCGTAACGGCGCAGGGGCTGGCCCTGCTCCACACGCTCGGTAGCGACCTTGTGGCCCGAGGGGATCGGCTGGCGCACGGTAACCGCCTCGGCGTCCAGGCGCAGGCCTTGCGGCAGGGCCTGGCGGGCGATGAGCACGTTGTCCAGCGGGTTGAGGCGGATGACGGCAAGGTCACCGGACTTGGCAATCAGTTGCATGGGACCTCTCAGGGCGGTGCGGCTGGCTTCTTGTTATGGCTGCGACCACTGTAAGAAGCCTTGGGCAACATTCCCAATGAGATGATCCGATCGTGCGATAACCCTGGGTTATCAAAAACAGGTATCAGAGCGCGTTTATCAATCACATTTGAGGGCCATTGGGGCCGCTGCGCAGCCCTTCGCAGGCAAGCCAGCTCCCACACCGACTGCATTGACATCAAGCCATGCGCTGTCCCTGTGGGAGCAACTGTCTTGCTCAAATTCCACAAGGTGGCGCGATCCCTGTGGGAGCGGCCTTGTGTCGCGAAAGGGCTGCAAAGCAGCCCCAGCAATTTCAACTGTTGCGCATCAATCCTGGGGCCGCGCTGCGGCCCTTTCGCGACACAAGGCCGCTCCCACAGGTACAGCGACAACCTCGAGAGCAACGCTGCACCCGTGGGAGCTGGCTTGCCTGCGATGGGCTGCGCAGCGGCCCCATGGGTTTTATCTCTGCTCCTGCTGACGGCGCCGCGCGCCCTCCAGCAAAATCTCGACAAACGCCCGGGCCGAAGCGCTCAGCGGCTCGTCCTTGCGGGTAACCACGCCGTACTCCAGCGCCGCCAGGTGCAAGGGGCTGCGCAGTTCTTTCAGTTGGCCGCTGGCCAGCTGCGCGGCAACCATCGAGCGCGGCAACATGGCGATCATCGGCGCCGCCTGCAGCAATTGCAGGAACATCGGCATGGAGATGGTTTCGACGCTGTCGGCAGGCGTGGCGATGCCGGCAACCCGGAAGGCCTGCTCCAGGCGGTTGCGGATCGGCGTGCCCACCGGGTACAGCACCCACGGCCAGTCGCCCAGCGCCGTCAGTGGCGTGCTTTCCAGCTGGTTGAGCGGGTGCTCGCTGTTGACCACCAGGCTGAACGGTTCCGGCTCCAGGGGCTGGAAGTCGAACAGCTGGCTGAAGCGTTCTTCAGTGAAGCGGCCAATCATGATGTCGAGCTTGTTCTGCTCCAGCATGGTCAACAAGTGATCGCTGGAATGCTCCACCACTTCGATCGACAGCAACGGGCTGCGCGCCTTGATCGCGGCGATGGCCTGCGGCAGCACCAGCGCGGTGGCGGCAAATATCCCACCGACGCGGATAAAGCCGTGCCCGCCGTTGCGCAGGCGGTTTACCTGATCGACGAACTGTTGCGACTCGGCCAGCGCGCCTTGAGCATAACGCACCACATATTCGCCCAGTTCGGTGGGTGGCATGCTCCGCGGCAGGCGTTCGAACAGGGCGAAGCCGAACTGCTCCTCAAGGTCACGCAACATCTTGCTCAGTGCCGGCTGGCTCAGGTTCATGCGCGTGGCGGTGGCGTGCATGTTGCGGGTGCGCGCCAAGGTGTCGATCAGCACCAGGTGCTTGTAGCGTATCCAGTTGCAAAAGCTGGAATGGGTCATGTCCGGCGGCATTGACGCAGGGCCTCAGGCAAGTGAAAAGGCAGGGCTATTGCGCCCGCAGGTAGTGCAGCAAGGTGTCCAGGGCAACCGAGTTGGGCCGCGAGCGCAGGGTCAACACGCCCAGGTTGGCCATGGCCAGTGGCAGTTCCACCGGCAGGATGGCGACCATGCCATAGCGGGCATAATGCTTGGCCACGTCATCGGGCACCACCGCAATCATCTCGGAGGCTTCGAGCATGGCGGTGGTAGCCAGGATCGAGGCAGTTTCGACGATATCCAGCGACTGCACCATGCCGCCGGCCTGCAACGCGCTTTCGACGCGGCGGCGCATCGGGCTGCCGATGGGGTGCAGTATCCAGGTCAAGGCCACCAGGTCGGCCAGTTGCAGCCCGGTGGCATTGGCCAGCGGGTGGCCTGCGCGGGCAATAACGCGCATCTGCTCACCGCCTTCGAACAGTTCGATGTTCAGGTCCTGGCTGTCGCTCTGGTCCGGCAGGCGCCCCACCACCATGTCGAAGTCGCCACGCAGCAAGGCCGGCAGCAAGGTGTCGCTGGTGCCGACCTCCAGGGAAATGCGCACTTTGGGGTGGTCGCGCTTGTAGGCCAGTACCGCCTTGGTCAGCACACCCGGCACCGGGCCCATGACGCTGCCCACCCGCACCAGGCCCTGGGCCCCGCGCGCCAGCTCGGCAATCTGCGCCTGGGCGTGCTCGAACTCATGCAGCGCGTTCTGCGCATAGCGGATCATCACTTCGCCATACAGCGTCGCTTGCATGCCCCGTGGCAAACGCTCGAACAAGCGTACGCCAAGGCGCTCCTCGAGCTGTTGCAGCAACAGGCTCGCTGCCGGTTGCGTGGTGTGCATCGCCGCGGCAGCACGGCGCAGGTTAGCGAACTCGCCCAAGGCGTTGAGCAGCGTGATCTGCCGGCTGGAGATCTTCAATGCGCCGATGCTGGCAGGCGCCTGGGCGCTGTCGGGTGGCAAGCGAGACATATCGAATCCGGTATCGCTGGTTAAGATTTGGCGATTATGCCTGTATCGCTCGACAACCTACAGTCAGGTCTCCCAGTGCTTGAACAGAACAAGAGCCGACCATGAGCATACGTATTACCCACCTGAGCGTTCGCGACATTCGTTTCCCCACTTCGCTGTCGCTGGACGGCTCCGACGCCATGAACAGCGCCCCCGATTATTCGGCCGCCTACGTGGTGCTGCACACCGACGCCGAGGCCCTGGAAGGCCACGGCCTGACCTTCACCATCGGCCGTGGCAACGAGATTTGCGCGGCGGCGGTGCAGTCGCTGGCGCCGCTGATCGTCGGCCTCACCCTGGAGGAAATCACGGCCGACATGGGCGGTTTCTGGCACCGCTTCACCGTCAGCGACAGCCAGTTGCGCTGGCTGGGCCCGGAAAAGGGCGTGATCCACCTGGCCACCGCCGCGATCATCAATGCCGTGTGGGACCTGTGGGCCAAGCACGAAGGCAAGCCGGTGTGGAAGCTGCTGGCCGACATGACGCCCGAGCAGCTGGTGCGCTGCCTGGACTTCAGCTACGTCACCGATGTGCTCACCCCCGAAGAAGCCATCGCCCTGCTGCGCCGCCAGGCCCCGGGCAAGGCCCAGCGCGAAGCGCAGATGCTGCGCGAAGGCTACCCCGGCTACACCACCGCGCCGGGCTGGCTGGGCTACAGCGAAGAAAAGATGCGCAAGCTGGCCCGCGAGGCGGTGGAAGATGGCTGGACCCACATCAAGCAGAAGATCGGCGCGGACCTGGAGGAAGACATTCGCCGCGCCAGCATCCTGCGCGACGAAATTGGCTGGGAGCGCACCCTGATGATGGATGCCAACCAGGTATGGGGCGTCGAGGAATCCGTCGCCAACATGCGCCGCCTGGCCGCCTTCGAGCCACTGTGGATCGAAGAGCCGACCAGCCCGGACGACATCCTCGGGCACGCCACCATCCGCCAGCGCATTGCCCCGATTGGCGTGGCCACCGGTGAACATTGCCACAACCGGGTGATGTTCAAGCAGATGTTCCAGGCCGGCGCGCTGGACTTCTGCCAACTGGACGCGGCCCGCCTGGGTGGCCTGAACGAAGTGCTGATCGTGCTGCTGATGGCGGCGAAGTACGACGTACCGGTGTGCCCGCACGGCGGCGGTGTCGGCCTGTGCGAATATGTGCAGAACATTGCCCTGTTCGACTACATCGCGGTATCGGCCTCGCTGCACAACCGGGTGCTGGAGTACGTCGACCACTTGCACGAGCATTTCATCGACCCGGTGGTGATCCGGCGCGGGCGCTACATGCCACCGCAACGCCCAGGCTACAGCATCGAAATGCATGCCGAGACCCTGGAACGCTACCAGTACCCCAACGGCGCGGTGTGGCTCGACATCAACCGTTCCTGACCCACCTACCTGGGTGTGCCGCCTTTGCGCGGCACGCCACCAGCACTTTTCACGGGGAAAAAACAATGACAATCCTCACCGGTACTGCAGCGGCGCCCGCCCCTGCCGCCACCACAGAACAGCGCCTGAACGGCCTGCTGCTGCGCAAATTGATGCCACTGCTCATCGTTGTCTACGTGATGAGCTTCCTTGACCGGACCAACATTGCCCTGGCCAAGGCCAGCATGGGCATCGACCTCGGCCTGTCGGCAGCGGCCTACGGCCTGGGCGCCGGCCTGTTCTTCCTCACCTATGCCCTGGCCGAAGTACCCAGCAACCTGATCATGCATCGGGTGGGCGCACGCTTCTGGATCACCCGCATCATGATCACCTGGGGCCTGCTCTCGGCGGGCATGGCCTTCGTCCAGGGCGAAACCTCGTTCTACGTCATGCGCCTGTTGCTCGGGGTCGCCGAAGCGGGCCTGTTCCCCGGCGTGATGCTGTACCTGACCTACTGGTTCGACCGTGAACAGCGTGCCCGCGCCACGGGTTACTTCCTGCTGGGCGTGTGCCTGGCCAACATCCTCAGCGGCCCGCTGGGGGGTGCCCTGCTGGAAATGGACGGTGTGCTGGGCTGGCACGGCTGGCAATGGCTATTCGTGCTCGAAGGCCTGCCGGCAGTGGCCCTGGCTTATGTGGTATGGAAGAAACTGCCCGATGGCCCAGCCTCGGCGCCCTGGCTGTCGGCCGCCGAAACCGCGGACATCGAGCGCCGCCTGGCTGCGGAGCGGGCCGCCGCACCGCAGCAGAGCAAGTTGGGGCAGATGTTCCGCGACCGGCAGATCTGGCTGGCGATCGTGGTGTACTTCGTGCACCAGATCACCATCTACACGGTGATTTTCTTCCTGCCGGGCATCATCGGCACCTACGGCGCGCTGTCGCCCTTCCAGGTCGGCCTGCTGACCGCCGTACCGTGGATTGCTGCCGCCATCGGCGCTGCTACCTTCCCACGCCTGGCCACCTCGCCGAGCCGTTGCCGCACCCTGCTGTTCGGCGGCCTGCTGACCATGGCGGCCGGGCTGCTGCTGGCGTCGCTGGCCAACTCGTTCATCGGCCTGATCGGGTTTTCGCTGACTGCCCTGATGCTGTTCGTGGTGCAGTCGATCATCTTCGTCTTCCCCTCCAGCCGCCTGAGTGGCAGCGCCCTGGCGGCAGGGTTGGCCTTTGTCACCACCTGCGGCCTGTTTGGCGGTTTCGTCGGCCCATCGGTGATGGGCCTGATCGAGCAGGCCACCGGCAGTACCCGCAATGGCTTGTGGATCATCGCCGCGTTGCTGGTGGTGGCAGCGCTGGTCAGTACCCGCTTGCGGCAAGGGCAGGAGCAAGCGAATCGCTGACAGGAGGCGTTTGCCTGCCACGGCCTAATCGCCGGCAAGCCGGCTCCCACAGGTACAGCGACAACCTTGAGTTAAACGCTGCGCCCGTGGGAGCTGGCTTGCCGGCGATGGGTTGCAACGCAACCCCGGCGGCTCAAGGTGTAGCGCCGGCAGGCCGGCCACAGCGCAGTTCCAGCACCTGAGCCAGGCGCTCTACCGCCTGTTGCAGCTCCCCCGGGTGATCACCCAGCCACGCCATCGCCAGACACTGTTGGTAGCGACCCTGCAGGCTGAACTGCTCGCCCGGTAAGGCATGCAGTGCTGAACCAGCCAGCGCTGCTGCAATACCCTCCCACGGCAGCGGCTGGCGAAAGCGCACCCACAGTGTCCGGCCACCCTCCGGCATTTCCAGCACCACCCGCTGGCCGAACTGCAGCTGCAACTCACGCGCCAGGCATTGCATGCGCTTTTGCAGGTCGGTGCGCAGCCGCACCAGTTGCGCCTCGATTTCGCCTTTGCCCAGCATGTGCGCCAGCGCTTGCAGGCGTAGCGGTGCAAGCCGAAATGCACGCTCAGCGAAAGCCCTGGTCAGGCCGGCATCATGGCCCAGCAGGTAGGCATAGGGCGCCTCGCTCCCCACTGCGGCATCGAACGCCCCCATAACCAATAGCCAACGAGGATCGACCCAATCGCGCAGGCGCGTATTCGGCGGCCCGCTGTAACAGTGCTCGCTGTCCAGGTCGTTCTCCAGCAACCATACAGGGTGCTGGCCAAGCAGCTGGCCAAGCTGCTGCTGATAGTGCAGTGAAACCAGCCGCCCCTGCGGCATGCCAAGGCACGACGGCATGACCAGCATGCACACTGGCTCGCTGGCCAGCAGCCGGGCCAGGGCGCGCAGGTCCGGGTTGCCGCGGGTATCCAGTGGTACCTCCAGCACTCGCATGTCGGCACGGGCCAACGCACGCAGCACCTGCCAGCAACAGGGCGAGTGCACCACCACGGTCCCGCCTTGCAGGGCCAGCGCCGCCAGCAAAGTCTCCAGCAAAGCCTGCACATCTGGCGCCAGCTGGACGTCCTCGGCACGCCAGTACTGGTTGGAGGAACGGGTATAGCGTTCAGCGACGGCATTGCGCAGGCGGGCGCTGCCGGGCGCGTCCCACGGGGCGACACTGTGCGTGCGCTGACGTGCCAGGCGCCGCTCGTGGGTGAACAGGGTGCGCTCAAGCATCGGCTGTGCCGGCAAGGGTGCCTGCCGGGGCATGGCCGCAGCATCCCCCTTGGCAGCGCCCTGTACGTAATAGCCCGACCTGGGCAGGCACTGCACGCGGCCCTCTTCTTCCAGCAGGCTGTAGGCACTCTGCACGGTGGCCAATGACACCCGCAACCGCCGGGCCAACACGCGCAACGACGGCAATCGGCACGGGCCACTGCGTGGCGCCTGGTCGATCAGGGCTTCCAGGTAGCGATAGACCTTGCGATAGGCGAACTCGCCGGAGCCCGATTGCTCCATCAAGGCGGCCCCGCATGACCACGCCGCCGCCCCGCTGCCCGCCGTGGCAGCAACCTCAGCTGTACATCGCGACGGGCCAGGTGGCTCATGAGACGCCAGGAGGCCAGCGGCAGGCCTCCGCCATAGATCAACCGGAGTTGCCCCAGCGGCAGGCCGCTGGTATTCACCAGCCAGTTTTTCACCGCTTCAGGGCAGGGTTTACCCTGCAAGGCCCGATGCAGGTATGGCAGCGCCACCAGCATGTCGGCATGCCAGCACTGCAGAAAACGCTCCAGGTTCTTCCCCTGCCGGGCAAACGGGCTGAACAGCAGGCACACCTGTTGGATCTGGTTGATGCCATATGCCTTGCCGAACTGCAGCTGATGCGTGTCGCGCCGCTTGTTGGCGCCCGGCTGGCCAGCCAGCCGCAATGCCGGGCGACTGCCCTGCGGCTCGAGACTGCGTGCGTGCAGCTCCCGCAGCTGCACCGGGGCCAACGGCTCGACGAACGCGGCCAATGGCCAGGCGTCCTGCCCCCCCTCGAAGCGACAACCGAGCATGAGGTCCAGCTGCTGCTCTTCGAGCAACGGCGGCAGCAGGTCGTCAATGGCAATCAACCGCACCGACGTACTCTGCGGCACGCTCGCCGAGGTCGGCCCCGCCAAGGCACCCGATGGCAACCCGATACTGCCGTGCAGGCGGCTCAGCCCTTGTGCCAGCGTCGCCAGGCACTGGTGCACCACATGCGGACCACGCTCCCCTGCCAGGCGCAGGCTGCGCCGTGCCCAGGCCAGGTACCGGCGGCGCTGGCGCGCAGGGATGGCGGTGATAAATACATCCGCAGGTGAATGGGCCTGCAGCGCAAAGCCGACGGCCGCCGCCAGTTCCAGGTGCAGGCGACACCCCAGCAGCGCTTCGGGCCTGGCGTCGACCAGGTGACCGAACATCAGCATGGCTTCCCTCGCCAAAAGCCAGTTGTCGGGCGCGGCAGAGGCATGCCGGCTGAACGGCACCACTTCACGCCCCTTGATCATTTGCAGTTGCACCCGCGGGTCATCCTGCAAGAACAGCGCACTGAAGCTGCGCTCATGGCATTCGAGCGTGGCACTGTCAGCCACGGGCAGGCTCACCACCAGCACCCGCAGCTGGAAGGTTACCGGCGCACGCAGGGCGATGCTCAGTTGTGCGGCACGCAGCATGGCCAGCAGCCGGGCGCTGCGGCGATCGTTGCCTTGCAGCACCAGCAAGCGGCAGGTACCGATGTAGTCGGGCCCGCCTGCAGCAACCAGCAGCCGTTGTATCAGCAATTGCAAGGAAGCGCGCTGCGCTTGTGACATATGACTGAGCAAGCGATCGAGTACTTGCTGGTAGATATAGTGCATTGCCTGGTCGTGAATAGCAGTCACGAGATCACCTCATCAACTTCATGCAGCCAGCGCACGTTGATCAGAGGACCTGAACATCAACATGCCCCGAACTTTTCCAGAAGAAATTTCCTACAACTAATTGGAAGTAATGACGTAACCATCACTGTCGCCATGACATCGAGAAAAACGCATCGTCGCGACGCCCCGCCGCTGCCATACACCGCCCTGGCCTGGGCATAGCCATGCTCATTCCACGCTCCTTGCGCAAACTATCATTGAGCCATTATCGAGGGATGCAAAGCGAATAGAAGATACAGATCAGGGTAAAAAAACCATTCAGCGGAAGTGAGAAAACACATTGACTGCCAGACGAGAACAGTACAAGACAAAAAACTTGGCGGGATATTTCGGCAAGCCCCGGAGCAATCAGTTCAAATATAGTCCGCGTCGTACTTAATTGTAGGAAACTTCTTTTTTTAACGTAAAACCAGTCTCTATTGGGCACAAAAAACCCGGGACTCTGCCCGGGTTTCCTGATAGATGCAGACCGCTGTCAGTGTTGCGCCATGTCCAGCACCACACGCCCGCCGCACGGGCATTGGTCCATGTAGCGATGCGCCTCGACCACCTGTTCGAACGGGTACACCTTGATGATCTGCGGTGTCAGCAACTGGTCGGCAGTGAACTGGTTGATATCACGCAGGGCGCGCTGCAGCGCCACCTGATCCTGGCTGATGCCAAGCTCCGGCTTGCCGGTGAAGTTGCCGATGCAATGCACATGGAACTGGATGTTCTTCTGGAACGCCGCGCAGGCCGGGAACGGCGTCTGGTTGCCGCCTTGCAGGCCATACAGCACCAGGCTGCCACGTGGAGCCAGGACATCGCCCAGCAGCGACATCTGCGGCCCGCCCATGCCATCCAGGACCATGTCCACGCCACGACCATCGGTGTACTTGCCAATCTGCAGCAACAGGTCCTGCTCTTCGGTGACAATCACCTTGTCGGCGCCCAGGCCCAGCAGGTACTCACGCTGTTCCGGCTCCTTGGTGGCGGCGAACACCTTCAGCCCCAGGGCCTTGCCCAGTTGCACGAAGGCAGGGCCCGCGCAGTGGCTGGCATCGGTGACCAGTGCGGTCTGCCCGGCTTTCGCCCGGGCCAGGTCGACGTAGGCGAAATACGCGATCAGCAGCGGCGTGTAGTGCACGCTGGCCTCGATCGGGGTGAGCACATCCGGATAACGGGTAATGGCCGTACGCGGCAGCACGATGACATCGCCATACACCGGGTGGTCGTTGGCACTGGTGGCCGGGAAGCTGGCAACCCGGTCGCCCACCGCAATATCCTCGACCCCTTCGCCGACCGCGGTCACCACCCCGGCCATCTCGTGGCCGATCCCCGCCGGCAGGCGCGCCTGGGACGGTGCCAGGTTCTGGCGCCAGAGCACGTCATACCAGCTGACGCCAACCGCCTCGACGCGGATCTGTACCTCGTCGGCAGCAGGTGACGATTCGGCCTGCTCCTCGCAACGGAGCACATCGGCAGCGCCGAACTTGTGGAAACGGATCATGCGGGACATCGCATACCTCGCCTTTGTGAATCTCTAATTACCACGGACTTTATCCGGGCTTTGCCGGTTAGACCATCAGTGGTCATTAATAGTCGACATGCTTGTCATCGATTGGGCACCTGACTTTCCCTGCGATTGGTCCCCCTAAACCCGTGCAGGGTACCAGCCTTTGGCCTTAAGATTCACCTCTGCCCCACTTTAGGCGAAGCGCACCGATGAATCGAAACGACCTGCGTCGCGTAGACCTCAACCTGCTGATCGTGTTCGAAACGCTGATGCACGAACGCAGCGTGACCCGTGCCGCGGAAAAACTGTTCCTCGGCCAGCCGGCCATCAGCGCGGCCCTGTCGCGCCTGCGCAACCTGTTCGACGACCCGCTGTTCGTACGCACCGGCCGCAGCATGGAGCCCTCGGCCCGGGCCCACGAAATCTTCGCCCTGCTGTCCCCGGCGCTGGACTCGATTTCCACCGCCGTCAGCCGCGCTGCCGAATTCGACCCGGCCACCAGCAATGCGGTGTTCCGCATCGGCCTGTCGGACGACGCCGAATTCGCCCTGCTGCCGCAGCTGCTCAAGCGCATCCGCGCCGAAGCGCCGGGTATCGTGCTGGTGGTGCGCCGGGTCAATTACCTGCTGATGCCGACGCTGCTGGCCTCGGGCGAGATCTCGGTGGGGGTCAGCTACACCAGCGAACTGCCAGCCAACGCCAAGCGCAAGGTGCTGCGCCGCAGCATGCCGAAACTGCTGCGCGCCGACAGCGTGCCCGGCGCCATCACCCTGGACGACTTCTGCGCGCGGCCGCATGCGCTGGTGTCGTTTGCCGGGGACCTGTCGGGGTTCATCGACGAGGCGCTGGACGAGATTGGCCGCAAGCGCCACGTGGTGCTGGCGGTGCCGCAGTTCAACGGGCTGGGGAGCTTGCTGGCGGGCACCGATATTGTCGCTACGGTGCCGGACTACACGGCGGATGCGTTGACCGCGGCGGGTGGGTTGCGGGCCGAGGATCTGCCGCTGGATGTGCGCAGTTTCGAGCTGCACATGGCCTGGCGCGGGGCGCAGGACAATGACCCGGCAGAGCGGTGGTTGCGGTCGCGGATACAGATGTTCTTCGGCGATCCTGACAGCCTCTGAGCACGATCCCCAACACCTCATCGCGCAAATGGCCCAGGCGCCATGGATCAACAGTGCATAGTGCACCACACAAAGCCCGGCATCATTGGCCACCAGGGCATTGTGCTGGCGCACGAACAGCGGCACGTCGAGAAGCTCCTCGATGGTGCTTAATCCACCGCACCAGCCAATACAAGCTGACGAAAGTCACCCACAATCGGTCGCAGATCAACACGATGCCAGGCTGCCCAGAGGCCGATGCTTTGCTGCAACCACGGCAACTCGCGCAGGATCACGTCAGGGTTGCTGCCATTGCCAATGCTCTGCTGTATCAGCGCCAACCCTAATCCCGCTGACACCAGCCCCAACGCACTCAGCGGTTCGGCAGCCTCCAGCCGGATCTGCGGCGTAAAGCCTGCCTCCACGCAACGAGCCATGAAACGCTCACGACGGTTGGGAGTCGCGTGCCCGTCGACCATGATCCAGTCCTGCTCGTGAAGATCGACGGGCTCGATCTGCGCCTTGTCTGCCAGTGGGTGCCCAAAGGGTAGCGCGAGGTAGAGCGGGTCTTCGAATACCGGTGTTGCCAGCAAGTCCAGATCCCCCGCCGGTATCGGCTCGCACACCAGCGCGATATCGAGGCTGCGCTGGCGCAACCCCTCGAATTGCTCTTGAGCCGTCAGGTTGTACAGGGCGATATGGATGCCCGGCCGTTCCTCACGAACCTGGCGCAATGCCTTGGGCAACACCCCAGTATGGATGGCGTCACTGACGTAGCCGATGCACAGCCCACCCGACTCGCCCCGGCCCAGTCTGCGGCCGAGTGATTCCAGGCGTTCGGCATGTTTCAGCAGGGCCTTGGCCTCGTGCAGGAAGGTGCGACCGTCGGAGGTAATGCGCAGCCGTTGCTGGCTGCGTTCGAACAGCTGCAGGCCCAGGCGCTCTTCAAGCTGGGCAATTTGCCGGCTGAGCGGAGACTGGGAGATGTGCAGTTGTTCCGCCGCCTTGCCCACGTGTTCGAACTCGGCCACGGCGACAAAATAACGGAGTTGCCTGAAGTCCAGCATATAAGTCTTCGAAAATAAACAAGGCCGTGGTCAGCGGCGGGTAAAAACGGTTCGGATGCGGGGCAGGCTGCTGAGGCTTGGGGCCGTTTTACGGCCCCAATTCATCCATCAACCTTCCAGTGTCTGCCTCAGCGCTGCCAGGCCATCCTGGTAGATGGAGGTGTACAGCGCGGTCGCTTCGGCATCGCTGACACCCACCGGCACGAACGAACCGGACCATTCCACACGAGAACCGCTGCCCTCGGCTACCACGCGCAGGGTCGCCTGGTAGTCACGCACCGGCGCCGGGCCCTTGAGGATGGTGTAGCTGTAGCTGCGGCCGGCTTCGTTGAAGTCCAGCAGGCGCTCGATGATGGTCTCGCCATCCACGGTCTTCAGGGTACGGACGCGGCCGCCTTCGCTCAGGGCGCTTTCGGGGATGTACGGCAGCCAGTCGGGCAGCGCGTCGAAACCGCCAATCAGTTGCCAAACATGGTTGGCATCGGTTGCCAGGGTGATGGAAGCTTGTGCAGTTGCCATGATGATTCTCCCGGGGCGTGGCCCCATTGATTCGGGTAGGGCCGCGCAGCGGCCCTTCAAGATCGGTTTAAACAGCAGGTACCGGGGCCTGGGCGTTGATCAGCCCTTGCTGGCGCAGGTCGTTCCAGAAGGCCATCGGGATCACCTTGCTCAGGGC
>NZ_NEJM01000026.1:0-41446 GCF_002113725.1 Pseudomonas sp. B23(2017)
ACCATCACCATCCCGGTGGGCGAGTCGTCGGCTTCGGTACCGTTCACCGCGCCGAACAACGTGCACAACACCAACCTGGATCTGACCAACAAGATCACCAATATCTCGGGCGGCAACTACGAGAAGACCGTGGCGGTTGGCGAGCCAGTGACCACGGTCACCGACAACCCGGCGACTCCGGACGTCACCACGCTCACCCTGACCGCGACGGATACCGTGGCTGAAGGCGGGGCGATCACCTATACCGCCAGCCTGACCAACAAGGCGGGCACTGACCTCGTGATCAAGCTGAGCAACGGTGAAACCATCACCATCGCCGCTGGCTCGAAGGAAGCCTCGATCACCATCGATGCCCCAAGCGATGACGTGTACCTCGATGCCGAAAACCTGAGCGTGATCGTTACCGGCACCACCGGTGGCGACTTCGAGAAGCTGAACATCAGCAGCACTGCAGCCGTGACCAAGGTCACCGACACCATCGACACCACTACCGTCACCCTGACCGCCACGCAAAGCGTGGTCGAGGGTGGCGTGGTGACCTACACCGCGTCGGTCAACCACAAAGTCACCGGTTCCGATCTGGTAGTGAAACTGGCCAACGGCCAGACCATCACCATCCCGGTGGGCGAGTCGTCGGCTTCGGTACCGTTCACCGCGCCGAACAACGTGCACAACACCAACCTGGATCTGACCAACAAGATCACCAATATCTCGGGCGGCAACTACGAGAAGACCGTGGCGGTTGGCGAGCCAGTGACCACGGTCACCGACAACCCGGCGACTCCGGACGTCACCACGCTCACCCTGACCGCGACGGATACCGTGGCTGAAGGCGGGGCGATCACCTATACCGCCAGCCTGACCAACAAGGCGGGCACTGACCTCGTGATCAAGCTGAGCAACGGTGAAACCATCACCATCGCCGCGGGCTCGAAGGAAGCGTCGATCACCATCAATGCCCCAAGCGATGACGTGTACCTCGATGCCGAAAACCTGAGCGTGACCGTTACCGGCACCACCGGTGGTGACTTCGAGAAACTGGACGTCAGCAGTACTGCGGCCGTGACCAAGGTGACCGATACCATCGACACCACCACCGTGACCCTGACCGCCACGCAAAGTGTGGTCGAGGGCGGCGTGGTGACCTACACCGCGTCGGTCAACCACAAGGTCACCGGCTCGGACTTGGTGGTGAAGTTGGCCAACGGCCAGACCATCACCATTCCGGTGGGCGAGTCGTCGGCTTCGGTACCGTTCACTGCACCGAACAACGCGCACAACACCAACCTGGATCTGACCAACAAGATCACCAATATCTCGGGCGGCAACTACGAGAAGACCGTGGCCGTTGGCGAGCCGGTGACCACCGTCACCGACAACCCGGCGACTCCGGACGTCACCACGCTCACCCTGACCGCGACGGATACCGTGGCCGAAGGCGGCAAGATCACCTACACGGCCACCCTGACCAACAAGGCCGGTACTGACCTGGTGATCAAGCTGAGCAACGGCGAGAGCATCACCATTGCCGCGGGCTCGAAGGAAGCGTCGATCACCATCAATGCCCCAAGCGATGACGTGTACCTCGATGCCGAAAACCTGAGCGTGACCGTCACCGGTACCACCGGTGGTGACTTCGAGAAGCTCGACGTCAGCAGCACCGCAGCTGTGACCAAGGTGACCGATACCATCGACACCACCACCGTGACCCTGACCGCCACGCAAAGTGTGGTCGAGGGCGGCGTGGTGACCTACACCGCGTCGGTTAACCACAAGGTCACCGGCTCGGACTTGGTGGTGAAGTTGGCCAACGGCCAGACCATCACCATCCCGGTGGGCGAGTCGTCGGCTTCGGTACCGTTCACTGCACCGAACAACGTCCACAACACCAACCTGGACCTGACCAACAAGATCACCAATATCTCGGGTGGCAACTACGAGAAGACCGTGGCCGTTGGCGAGCCGGTGACCACTGTCACTGACAATCCGGCCACTCCGGACATCACCACGCTCACCCTGACCGCGACGGATACCGTGGCCGAAGGTGGCAAGATCACCTACACCGCTACCTTGACCAACAAGGCCGGTACCGACTTGGTGATCAAGCTGAGCAATGGCGAGACCATCACCATCGCCGCCGGTTCGAAAGAAGCGTCGATCACCATCAATGCCCCAAGCGATGACGTGTACCTCGATGCCGAAAACCTGAGCGTGACTGTCACCGGCACCACCGGTGGCGACTTCGAGAAGCTGAACATCAGCAACTCTGCAGCTGTGACCAAAGTCACCGACACCCTCGATAATACCGGTCTGACCCTGACTGCCACTCCTACCGTCCAGGAAGGTGGCCAGATCACCTACACCGCCACCTTGACCAACAAGGCCGGCACCGACATGACCATCAAGCTAAGCAACGGCGCCGTCATCAGCATCGAAGCGGGCAAGCTCTCCGGTAGCGTTACCGTTCCGGCGCCTACCGATGACGTCTATATCGATGCAGGCAACGTTTCGGCGAAGATCACCGAAACCAGCGGTGGCAACTTCGAGAAACTGAATGTCAGCGATACGGCGGCGGTCACTGCGGTAACGGATACCATCCAGACCACCACCCTCAGCATCAGCGGCACCTCCGCGGTCGCCGAAGGTGGCGATGCCACGTACGTCCTGAACCTGACCAACAAGGCCGAGAGCGACGTCACCGTCAAACTGACCTACACCGGCACCGCGGCCGATGGCACGGACTACACCGGCGTGGCCACCGTGGTGATCAAGGCCAACAGCACGCAGGCAACGTTCACCATCCCGACCCTCAAGGACAACTTCACCGAGGGCACCGAGCACTTCACGGTCAAGATCGATTCGGCCACTGGCGGCAACTTCGAGAAGCTCGACATCAGCTCCAGCGCCGGCAGCGTGACCACCCAGATCTTCGAGCCAGCCCCGGTTCTGGACCTGGATGGCAACGACTCCAGCGGCAAGACCGGTGCCGACTACCAGACCACCTTCACCGAGAACCAGCCAGGCAGTGGTGTGTCGATCGGCGATGTGGACGTCACCATCACCGACTTCGACAGCTCGAAGCTGACTGGCGCGACGGTCACCCTGACCAACCGCCAGCCGGGTGACGCGTTGAACCTGGGCAACAGTGTCAACGGCATCTCGATCAATGCCAACAGCACCGACGGCAAGGTAGTCCTGACCCTGAGCGGCGCTGCATCGCTGGCCGACTATATCCAGGCGATCAAGAACATCACCTTCATCAACAGCAGCGAGAACCCGAGCACCACGCCTCGCATCATTACCGTGACGGTGACCGACGGCGTTAATACCTCGAACACCGCCACGACCACGGTGAATGTGATCGCAGTCAACGACGCACCGGTTGCCACCGGCGGCGCCGTCACTGGCGTCGAAGACACGCCGCTGGTGCTGACCTGGAACGACTTCAACATTTCTGACGTCGACAGCGCCCTGTCGAGCCTGGGTGTGACCTTCACCCAGCTGCCAGCGGGTTCCCTGCAGTTCTTCAACGGCACCGCCTGGGTCAACGTCGCCCAGAACCAGACCGTCAGCCAGGCCGACATCGCTGCCGGCAACTTGCGGTTCGTGCCGAAACCCAACGAGTCGGGTATCGACGGATATGGCGGAACGGGCGTCGGCAACAAGCAGGCCGACTATGCCCAGATCAAGTACAAGCCTACCGACGGTACCGCTGCTGGTGGCGAGGCCACGCTGAAGGTCGATATTGCACCTGTAGCCGACAAGCCTGGCCTGAACATCGGCAGCAACACCCCCGATTCGCTTGGCCTGACCAAGGAAACCTGGAACAGCCTCACGGGCCTGGGCACCAACGGCAACGGCATCAGCGGTACTGCGCTGAAGAACGTGTTCGCCAACTCTGGCAGTGCCAGCAAGACCGAGCAGGTTACCAGCGCCGATTCGGGCGGTAGCGTTGCCGCCGGCACTGGCTCCAAGACCTCCGGCCTGATCTACCTGGAAGCCGGCCAGACCTACACCTTCAGCGGCACCGCCGATGACAGCCTGCAGGTCTACATCGGCAAAACCAGCGTGGTCGGCGCCACCTGGGGGGCGGGCGGTACGATCTCCGGCAGCTTCTCGCCGCCTGTCAGCGGCTACTACACCCTGGAGATCTACCACGCCAACCAGTCCGGCCCGGGCAGCCTGGATATCAACGTCAAGGTCGGTAACGGCCCGGTGACCGACCTGAGCAGCTCGGCCATCCCGATGTACCCGAACGTTGCGGCGATGGGTAACGCCGGGCTTTCCGTGTCCGATTTCCATGGCAGTGACGGCCAGGGCTACTACGACGGCTACAAGCTCAACGAAGGGCCGGAGAACGGCACCGTCAAGCTGGTTGGCATTTCCACCAACCTGACCGACACCGACGGCTCCGAGAGCCTGAGCGTCAAGCTGGACGGCATTCCGGCAGGTTCGGTGGTCAGCGATGGCGCCGGTCATACCGTAACCGTCGGCGCCACTTCGGTTGACGTCACCGGCTGGAGCCTCAACGGCCTGAGCATCAAACCGCCGGCGTACTACCAGGGCAGTTTCGATGTGAAGGTCACCTCGACCGCCACCGAGAGCGTGGGCGGCAGCAAAGCCTCCACCGAAGGCACGATCAAGGTAACTGTCTATCCGGACACCTACACCGCCAACAACCTGACCACCGACAGCGACAGTTTCACCGGCACCGCCACCAGCGACATCATCGTTGCCGACATCAGTGGCCTGCATGTGACGCCGGGTCAGGACTACAACATTGCGTTCATCGTCGATACCTCAGGCAGCATGGGCAGCGCGGTCGATGCCGCGCGCAACTCGCTGAAGTCGGTGTTCGATACCTTGGCCAACAGCGTCAAGGGCGCGCAGTCCGGCACAGTGAACATCCTGCTGGTGGACTTCTCCACCCAGGTGAACAGTACGGTTTCGGTCAACCTGGGCGACAAGAACGCGTTGAGCACGCTCTACACTGCGCTCAATACGCTCTATTCCAGCGGCTCGACCAACTACGAGGATGCGTTCAAGACCACCGCCAACTGGTTCAAGCAATTGATGGATGCGGGCAACACCGGCAGCCGCCAGACGTTCTTCATTACCGACGGCCAGCCGAACGTGTACCAGGCTGGCGAACGTGAGGGCACCTTCAAGAACATCGGCACCACGGTGGATTCCGTGCTCAAGTCGATCAGCTACAAGTTGGGCGACGTGGTCACCAACAAGATGGTGGGCAGCGACAACCGCTTCAGCATCGATGCCAAAGGCAACATGACCGCCGAGTACTGGGGCAAAAAGGGCTGGACCAACGACAGTGGTGCGTCTGGACAGCTGCATGCCCAAGGTGATGGCACCTTTGAGTTCTCCTACGCTGAAAGCGGTTACTACTATGTGGACTACAACTCGCAACAAAGCTTCCTGTTGCTGTCCAACCTGTCTGGCGTGGAAGCCATCGGCCTGAACAGCGCGGTCAATGTCAACGACCTGAAGCCCTACGACACCGATAGCAAGCCGCAGACCAACATCGACCCGAGCAAACTGGCGGAAGCGATCCTGGGCCACACCGAAGCCACCGTGCCGGGCAATGACACCGTCAACGGTGGTGATGGCAACGACATCATCTTCGGTGACCTGGTGAGCTTCGGTTCGGTCGCCGGCAACGGTGTCGAAGCCATACAGGGCTATGTCGCAGGCCAGCTGGGTGTGGCCCTGGGTGATGTCGACGGTCGCGTGCTGCACAAGTACATCGTCGAGCACGTCAGCGAATTCGATGTCTCGCGCAGCAACGATGGCAATGACATTCTCAACGGTGGTGCGGGCAATGACCTCCTGTTCGGCCAGGGCGGCGACGACACCCTCGACGGTGGCAAGGGCAATGACATCCTGATCGGTGGCCTGGGCAAGGACACTTTGCTCGGTGGTGAAGGCAATGACATCCTGCTTGGCGGCAAGGGCGATGACACCATGACCGGTGGCAGCGGTGCCGACACCTTCGTATGGAAGGCTGGCGATACCGGCAATGACGTGATCAAGGACTTCAAGGTGGCCGAAGGCGACCGCATCGACCTGAAGGACCTGCTCCAGGGCGAGAAGGGCAGCACCATCGACAACTACCTGAAGCTCACCACGGTGGAAGGCACGACGACGCTGCAGGTCAGCAGCGAAGGCAAGCTCAATGCCGCCGGTGGTATCGCCAACGCCGATGTGACCATCAAGCTGGAAGGGGTGAACTGGTCCAACACCACGATCAACTCGTTGATCAGCGGTGCTGACCCGACCATCATCGTCCACAACAAGGACAGCTGATGCGCCAATGGGCTGCTCTGCAGCCCATCGCCATCACCGGCTTCAGGCTGGTGCTGTCCCTGTAGGAGCGGCCTTGTGTCGCGATGGGCTGCAGAGCAGCCCCCAGGTCTCCGGCATTGTTGCCGAAACCGTGGGGCCGCTTTGCGGCCCTATCGCGACACAAGGCCGCTCCTACAGGGCGCGTGCCTGGGCCTTTCCCGCAACTCCATGACAGCGCATACTCTGGCGCCGGGCCGGCGTGCCTGGTGATCTTTGCCTATGCTGCTGTCTACCACCAAGGAACCAATGTGACGAGGGACACCGCCATGTTCTACGTGCAACGCGATGCCGCTGGCCAGTTGCTGCGGGTAGAAGCAGCCGCTTTTGACGAGTTCACCGAAATGCTCCCCGCCGACCATGCCGATATCCAGGAATGGTTTGCCCATGACGTGGTGGAAAACAGCCTCAATCAGCTCAAGCAAAGCGACCTCGACATGATCCGCGTACTCGAGGACCTGATCGATGTACTGACCGCCAAGGGTGTGTTCAAGATCACCGACCTGCCCCCCGGTGCGCAGGCCAAGCTGCTCAACCGTTCTACAGCGCGCAAGGCGCTCAGCAGCCTGAACAACCTCATCGATGAAGAAGAGCAGGGCGGCTTGATCTGATTGCGTAGCGCCCCTGACAGCAGTGCTATGGTTATTCTTTAACGGTATTTAAAATAACGCTCTTATGACTATATAGTCACTTCCACTGCGTACCCGTCGACCAATCGATGCGCCGCACGACTTGAACCCACACGGGAAATCCCCGTGCGTTTCTGATCGTTGCGCGCCATTGAAGTCGCGCACTGCGTGGGAGTGAAAAATGTCAGCCGCCTCGAACGCCTTGTCGATCATCGACAGCGCCCAGCCGCAACGCTTCGAAATCCGCCCGTTCTCCGGTGCCGTAGGCGCCGAGATCATCGGCCTGGATCTGGCCAAACCGGTCAACGCCGAGGATTTCGCCCGTATCCATCGCGCCCACCTCGATCACCATGTGTTGGTGTTCCGCGACCAGCGCATCAGCCCCGACCAGCAGATCGCCTTCAGCCGCCGTTTTGGTCCATTGCAGATCCATGTGCTCAAGCAGTTCCTGCTCGCCGGCCACCCCGAGATCCTGATCGTTTCCAACATCGTCGAAAACGGCCAGAACATCGGCCTGGGTGATGCCGGCAAGTTCTGGCACTCGGACCTGTCGTACAAGGAACTGCCCAGCCTCGGCTCCATGCTGCATGCCCAGGAACTGCCCGACGAGGGCGGCGATACCTTGTTCGCCGACATGCACAAGGCCTGGGACGCCGTACCCGCGGCCCTGCGCAAGGTCATCGAGGGCCGTGATGCTGCGCACTCCTACACCGCCCGTTACGCCGAGACCAAATTCGAAGGCAACTGGCGCCCGACCCTGACCGCCGAGCAACTGGCGCAGGTACAGGAAGTCATCCACCCGGTGGTCCGTACCCACCCGGAAAACGGCCGCAAGGCGCTGTTCGTCAGCGAAGGTTTCACCACCCGCATCGTCGGCCTGCCAAGTGACGAAAGCCGCGACGTGCTGCATCAGCTGTATGCCCTGAGCGTGCTGGAGCAGAACATCTACCGCCACCAGTGGCAGCCCCACGACCTGGTGTTCTGGGACAACCGCTCGCTGATCCACCTGGCCACCGGCTGCCCCGCACACCTGCGGCGCAAGCTTTACCGCACCACCATCCAGGGCGATGCCCCGTTCTGACGACTGAGGAAACCCATCATGCGTAAATCCATCAGCCGCCTGGCGGCAAGCATCGGCCTGGGCGCAAGCCTGGTCGTAGGCAGCCTGGCGGCCCCCGCCGCGGCGCAAGCAGAAGGCAAGATTCGCATCGCCGAACAGTTCGGCATTGTCTACCTGCTGCTGAACGTAGTGCGTGACCAGCATCTGATCGAAAAACATGGCAAGGAGCAGGGCATCGACATCGAAGTCGATTGGGCCCAGCTGTCGGGTGGGTCGGCCATCAACGACGCACTGCTGTCCGGTTCGGTGGACATCGCCGGTGCCGGCGTCGGCCCACTGTTGACCGTGTGGGACCGTACCAAGGGCCGACAGAACGTCAAGGCCGTGGCCTCGCTGGGCAACTTCCCGTACTACCTGGTCAGCAGCAACCCCAACGTGAAGACCATTGCCGACCTCTCCGACAAGGACCGCATCGCCGTGCCGGCGGTAGGCGTTTCGGTGCAGTCGCGCTTCCTGCAATACGCCGCCGCCCAGCAATGGGGCGACAAGGAATACAACCGCCTCGACAAGTACACCCTGGCCGTGCCGCACCCGGATGCCACTGCCGCGCTGTTGGCCGGCGGCACCGAACTCAACGGGCACTTCTCCAACCCGCCGTTCCAGGACCAGGTGCTGGCCAACAAGAACGTGCACGTGGTGCTCAACAGCTACGACCTGCTCGGCCCCAACTCGCCGACCTTGCTGTTCGCCACCGAAAAATTCCGCAAGGACAACCCCAAGACCTACAAGGCCTTCGTCGATGCGCTGGCCGAAGCCGCGGACTTCGCCCAGAAGGACAAGGCGGCCGCCGCCGACACCTACATCCGCGTGACCAAGGCCAAGATCGACCGCGACACGTTGATCAAGCTGATCGACAACCCGCAGTACGAATTCACCGTCACGCCAAAAAACACCTACAAGCTGGCCGACTTCCTCTATCGGGTAGGCGCCATCAAGCACAAGCCGGAATCGTGGAAGGACTACTTCTTCCAGGATGAACGCCCGCTGCAGGGGAGCTGACCGATCATGACCGCCCCATTGCCAGGCCACACGGCCAGCAACCTGAGCCGTGTCGCAACGCCGCCTTTGCTCAAGGTGGATAACCTCAGCCTCGAATACCGCACCGCGCAACGCCTAGTGCGGGCCACCCACCAGGTCAGCTTCGAAGTCGACCGTGCCGACCGCTTCGTGCTGCTCGGCCCCTCCGGCTGCGGCAAGTCCACCTTGCTCAAGGCCGTGGCCGGGTTCATCTCGCCCCAGGAAGGGCAGATTCTGCTGCAAGGTCAGCCAGTCAGCGGCCCAGGCCCCGACCGCATCGTGGTGTTCCAGGAGTTCGACCAGCTGCCGCCATGGAAGACGGTGAAACAGAACGTCATGTTCCCTCTGCTGGTGTCGGGCCAGCTGAAACGCGCCGAGGCCGAGGAGCGGGCGCTGCACTACCTGGAAAAAGTCGGCCTGGCCGCCTTCGCCGATGCCTACCCACACACCCTGTCGGGCGGTATGAAAGCGCGCGTGGCGATTGCCCGGGCCTTGGCCACGCAGCCGAAGATCCTGCTGATGGACGAACCGTTCGCGGCACTTGATGCGCTGACCCGGCGCAAGATGCAGGAAGAACTGCTGCTGCTGTGGGAGGAGGTGCGTTTTACCCTGCTGTTCGTTACCCACTCCATCGAAGAGGCTCTGGTGGTCGGCAACCGCATCCTGCTGTTGTCCCCCCACCCGGGGCGGGTGCGCGCCGAAGTGCACAGCCACCAGTACGACTTGGGCAGCCTGGGTGGTAGCGACTTCCAGGCCAGTGCCCGGCGCATCCATCGTTTGCTGTTCGATGAGGTGGATGCCCCCGAACAGCCCGACGATCTTGGTTTCAACGATATCCGTATCGCCTACTGACAGGAGCTTCAGCCATGACCACTACACCTGTACGCCAGGAATACGAGGTGCAGCTGGAGCCTTTGCTCAGTGTGCCTGTGGAGCGCAACCTGCCGTTGGCTCAGCGCCTGTGGCAGCACGGCTGGTTGCGCAAGGCGGTCATCCTGCTGGTGATCGCCGTGCTGTGGGAGGCCATTGCCCGCTACCAGGGCAACGACCTGCTGCTACCGACCTTCCTGCAGACGGCCACGGCGCTGTGGGACGGCATGGTCAGCGGTGAGTTGCCGGCCAAGGTTGGCGTGTCGCTGGTGATTCTGCTCAAGGGTTACCTGCTGGGGATCATCCTGGCCTTCGGCCTCACCAGCCTGGCGGTGTCGACCCAGCTTGGGCGCGATCTGCTGGGCACCCTTACCTCGATGTTCAACCCGTTGCCGGCGATTGCCCTGTTGCCGCTGGCTTTGCTGTGGTTCGGGCTGGGCGACAACAGCCTGATCTTCGTGCTGGTGCACTCGGTGCTATGGGCGCTGGCGCTGAACACCTATGCGGGCTTTCTCGGCGTGTCGGAAACCCTGCGCATGGCCGGGCGCAATTACGGCCTGAAAGGGCTGCGGCTGGTGCTGCATATCTTGGTGCCGGCGGCGTTGCCGTCGATCCTCTCGGGGCTGAAGATCGGCTGGGCATTCGCCTGGCGCACACTGATCGCTGCCGAGCTGGTGTTCGGGGCCAGCAGTGGCAAAGGCGGGTTGGGTTGGTACATCTTCCAGAACCGCAACGAGCTGTACACCGACAAGGTGTTTGCCGGGTTGGCGGTGGTGATCCTGATCGGCTTGCTGGTGGAAGGGCTGGTGTTCAATACCCTCGAGCGGCTGACGGTGCGGCGTTGGGGGATGCAGCGCTAACTGGTATGCCTGTGTCGGCCTCTTCGCGGGCTTGCCCGCTCCCACAGGAAAACCACACACTTCAGAATCTGTAGAGTACCTGTGGGAGCGGGCAAGCCCGCGAAGAGGCCAGCACAGGCTAAAAATTCTGGTACTGCGCCGCCGCATTGCTCAGGATCCTGCCAATCTCCTCCCGCAACCCGCCCGGCTGCTCAACCACCACCCCATCGCCATGGCTCAACAGCCACCAGCGCAGTGGCCAGCCGTCACTCACCGTGGCCTGCAACCGATGCCCGTGCTCCAAGGCCGTCAGCTGCATGTCGCTACTCAACGGCGCAACCCGCAACTGCCGCGCCAGCGTATCGCTGATCCGCGCCACCAACTCCACCCCCTCACCCCGAGCCGGTTGCAGCGCATCACCGCGCAGGTGCGTCAACAAGTCGAAATTGCCGCGCAAGTCGCCCACTGCGCTCGCCGACCAATGCCAGCCAAACGGGATGCTCTTGTCATTGCGCTCCAGCGGAAATATCAGCGACAGCTCATTGAGATCACGCTCGACAGTGCGTTTGCTGACAGTGAAGCCCACGTCACGCAGGCGCCAGACCAATTCGGCGCTGGTAATGCCTGGGGAGCGGCTGGGCAACTGGCGCAGCAGCGCCCACTGTCGGCTGAGGGTGGCGCGAGTTGTGGCGAACGGCAAAAGATAACGTCCTTGTCTAGGCTTGCCGCAATAGGATGGCGGCAGGCGTGGGTCATGGCAATTGGCCACAGCCTGCTCAGATCAAGGAAGTCGCATTTGGTTGCCTGGCGCCGAATCGTTCGCGACAGGTTTTGACGTTACGTCACGCAGAATCACGCCTCATCACAGCCGAAGGTTGGGGTTGTGTGTCGTTCAATGAGGATGAACATGTCTGCTGCCAGCAATATCCATTCGCTGCTTGCCCGCCTTTTGCCCGAGCGGGTCATTGCCCCACCGGCCGCTGTCGGGAGGCGACAGCGACTGTTTGCCGGGATAGGGTTGCCCAGCCAGCGCTCGCTGCTGGTCAGCCGCCTGGACGAAGCCAGCGACTTGCAGGCGGTGTACGTCGACCTGCGCCGCCAGGCCTTGCAAGGCAGCGTGGCGGCGCTCAACGACCTTGGCTGGATCTGGCTCAACGGCAAATACTGGCGTGCTGACACCGTGTTGGCCGGCCACCTGTTGCGCATGGCGGCCCTGCAAGGCAATGCCGCGGCATGGTTCAACCTTGGGCAGCAACATTACTTCGGCAAAGGCATCGAGCCCTCTTACATGCAGGCGGCGGAGTGCTATCGGCAGGCTTTCGAGCGGGGCATGCTGCATGCCGCTGCCGCGCTGGGTGACCTGTACGAGGAAGAGGTGTGTGATGGCGGCCTGCAGTGGCAGGTCGACCTGGTGCAGGCCTACCAGTGGTTCCTGCGCGGGGCCGAGCAGGGCGAGGCACGCTGCCGTTTCGAGGTGGGCTACCGGCTGATGCATGGGCTGTACGTGGAGGCTGATCTCAAGGCCGCGCTGTACTGGCTGGAGCTGGCGGCAGCTGCGGGGGTGGTACAGGCGGCCGAAGAGCTGGCGGTGCACTTCAGCAGCCGTGACGAGGGCCGCTACCAGGAGTGGCGTGACCGGGCGGTGCAGATGGGCAGCACACTGGCCTTGACCATGAAGCTGGAAGACCAGATACAGCCCTGAATGCTCTGTTGTCTGTCCGGGCCTCTTCGCGGGTAAACCCGCTCCCACAGGTACCGCGCATGGCTGAATCCTATGCAGCACCTGTGGGAGCGGGTTTACCCGCGAAGAGGCCGGCACAGGCAGGCCAGAAGGCCCAGCATGAACAACAATTCATCCATTCCCCTGGTTGACGACAGGGGGAGGCACAGGCGTATATTGATAGTTAGCAAACTATGAATATCCTTGGTTCCTGTCATGTCCCTTGATCTCCTGCGCCTGCAAGTCAGCAGTGGCATGGTGGTTGCCGCCCGCCATTGGCGGCGCATCTGTCATACCGCCCTGACCGGTTACGGCATTTCCGAGGCTTGCGCCGCGCCGTTGCTGATGATCGTGCGCCTGGGTGACGGCGTGCATCAGGTGGCCGTGGCCCAGGCCGCCGGCCTGGAAAGCCCGTCGCTGGTGCGCCTGCTCGACCAGCTGTGCAAGGCTGGCCTGGTATGCCGCAGCGAAGACCCACTGGACCGCCGCGCCAAGGCCCTGAGCCTGACTGCCGAAGGCCGCACCCTGGCCGAGTCCATCGAAGCCGAACTGGTGCGCCTGCGCCGCGAGGTGCTGCATGGCATCGACCAGGCCGACCTGGAAGCCGCCTTGCGCGTGCTGCGTGCCTTCGAAGCCGCCGGCCTGGGCAACACAGGCGGGGCAGCATGAACGGTTTCTTCAGCTCGGTGCCCCCGGCCCGCGACTGGTTCTATGGCGTGCGTACCTTTGCCGCCTCCATGATCGCCCTGTACATCGCCCTGCTCATGCAGTTGCCGCGACCCTATTGGGCCATGGCCACGGTGTACATCGTCTCCAGCCCGTTCCTTGGCCCCACCAGCTCCAAGGCCCTGTACCGTGCCGTGGGCACGCTGCTCGGTGCCGGCGGGGCGATTTTCCTGGTACCACCGCTGGTGCAATCGCCGTTGCTGCTGAGCATCGCCATCGCCCTGTGGACCGGCACCTTGCTGTTCCTTTCGCTGAACCTGCGCACCGCCAACAACTATGTGCTGATGCTGGCCGGCTACACCTTGCCGATGATTGCCCTGGCGGTGGTCGACAACCCGCTTGCTGTGTTCGATGTGGCGTCTTCCCGCGCCCAGGAAATCTGCCTGGGGATCGTCTGCGCGGCGGTGGTCGGGGCGATCTTCTGGCCACGACGGCTGGCGCCAGTTGTAGTCGGTGCCACTGGTAGCTGGTTCACCGAAGCGATCCGCTACAGCGACACCTATCTGGCCCGCCAGGCCAGCGCAGACCAGGTTGGCGGCATGCGAGGGGCGATGGTCGCCACCTTCAACTCGCTGGAGCTGATGATCGGCCAGCTCGGCCATGAAGGCGCTGGTCCGCACACCCTGAAGAATGCCCGCGAGTTGCGCGGGCGCATGATCCACCTGCTGCCCGTGATCGATGCCCTCGACGACGCCCTTGTCGCCCTCGAAGGCCGCGCCCCGGCACAGTTCGCCCAGTTGCAACCGTTGCTCGATGCTGCCCGCGAATGGCTCAAGGGCACCGTCGACAGCGCCTCCGTCGCCCGCTGGACCGCCCTGCACGAACAGATCGAGCGCCTGCAGCCCGGCGCCGCTGCCCTCGACCAGCGCGCCGAACTGCTGCTGTCCAACGCCCTGTATCGCCTGACCGAATGGGCCGACCTGTGGCAGGACTGCTGCAGCCTACAACATGCCCTGCGCAGCGACGATTCCAACCCCTGGCGCGCGGTGTACCGCCACTGGCGCCTGGGCCGCCTGACGGCGTTCTTCGACCGTGGCCTGATGCTGTATTCGGTGGCCTCAACCGTGCTGGCGATCGTTGTCGCCTGCGGCTTGTGGATTGGCCTGGGTTGGAACGACGGCGCCAGCGCAGTGATCCTCGCCGCCGTGTCGTGCAGCTTCTTCGCAGCCATGGACGACCCGGCGCCGCAGATCTACAGGTTCTTCTTCTGGACGCTGATGTCGGTCATCTTCTCCAGCCTGTACCTGTTCCTGGTGCTGCCCAACCTGCACGACTTCCCGATGCTGGTGCTGGCCTTCGCCGTGCCATTCATCTGCGTTGGCACCCTGACCGTGCAGCCGCGCTTCTACCTGGGTACCTTGCTGACCATCGTCAACACCTCGACTTTCATCAGCATCCAGGGCGCCTACGATGCTGACTTCTTCACCTTCCTCAATTCCAACCTGGCCGGCCCCGTGGGGCTGCTGTTCGCCTTCATCTGGACCTTGGTGATGCGCCCGTTCGGCGTGGAGCTGGCAGCCAAGCGCATGACCCGCTTCGCCTGGCGCGACATCGTCGAAATGACCGAGCCGGCCACCCTGGCCGAGCACCGCCAGGTCGGTGTGCAGATGCTCGACCGCCTGATGCAGCACCTGCCGCGCTTGTCGCAAACCGGGCAGGACAGCGGCGTGGCACTGCGCGACCTGCGCGTGGGGTTGAACCTGCTCGACCTGCTGGCCTACATGCCGCGTGCCGGGCAGCAGGCTCGTGAACGCCTGAACACGGTAGTCGAGGAAGTCGGCGCGCACTACGCCGCCTGCCTGCGCGTCGGCGAGCGCCTGCACGCCCCGGCCGCGCTGCTGCGCAACATGGAGCGCGCGCGCCTGGCGCTGAACCTGGATGAGCTGTACGAGCGCGGCGATGCCCGTACCCACCTGCTGCACGCGCTGAGCGGCCTGCGCCTGGCGCTGCTGCCGGGCGTGGAGGTGATGCTCGAGCCAGCCGAACAACCGCAACTGCCCCCCGGCCTCGACGGAGCGCCCCTGTGATTGGTGAACTGGATATCAGCGGGGTATTCCTGCCCACGCTGCTGGTGATGATGTTTGGCACCTACCTGCTGTTCCTCGGGGTGCACGCGGTGCTGGTGCGCCTGCATTTCTACCGTCTGGTCTGGCACCGGGCGTTGTTCAACGTTGCTCTGTATGCCGTGCTGCTTGGTGCGGTGGACCACTTTTGCCGAAACCTGATGCTGCCATGAAAAAACCTTTGCTGACCCTGGGCCGTGTGGTCCTGACCTTGCTGGTAGTGACCTTCGCCGCCGTGCTCGTGTGGCAGATGGTGGTGTACTACATGTTCGCCCCCTGGACCCGCGACGGCCACATCCGCGCCGACGTGATCCAGATCGCCCCGGACGTGTCCGGGCTGATCCAGAAGGTCGAGGTGCGTGACAACCAGACCGTCAAGCGCGGCGATGTGCTGTTCACCATCGACCAGGACCGCTTCACCCTGGCCCTGCGCCAGGCCAAGGCGACCCTGGGTGAGCGCCAGGAAACCCTGGCCCAGGCCTCCCGCGAAGCGCAGCGCAACCGCAAGCTGGGCAACCTGGTGGCCGCCGAGCAGCTGGAGGAAAGCCAGTCCCGCGAGGCCCGTGCCCGTTCCGCCGTCAGCGAAGCGCAGGTGGCCGTCGATACCGCCCAGCTCAACCTCGACCGCTCGGTGGTGCGCAGCCCGGTGGACGGTTACCTGAACGACCGAGCACCGCGTAATCACGAATTCGTCACCGCCGGCCGCCCGGTGCTGTCGGTGGTCGACAGCGCCTCGTACCACGTCGATGGCTACTTCGAGGAAACCAAGCTTGGCGGTATCCACATCGGCGATGCCGTGGACATTCGCGTCATGGGCGACAACACCCGCCTGCGTGGCCATGTGCAAAGCTTCGCCGCCGGCATCGAAGACCGTGACCGCAGCAGTGGCGCCAACCTGTTGCCCAACGTCAACCCCGCATTCAGCTGGGTGCGCCTGGCCCAGCGTATTCCGGTGCGCATCGCCTTTGATGAAGTGCCGCAAGACTTCCGCATGATTGCCGGGCGAACCGCCACGGTGTCGATCATCGAGGGCCAGCGCCCATGAAACAGCTGATCCTGGCGGGGCTGTGCCTGTCGTTGGGGGCCTGCATGATGGTCGGCCCCGACTATGAGGTGCCGAAGGACGCGGCGGTGCAACGCAGCGACCTCAACGGCCCGCTGCGCCAGGATGCCGACAGCGTGGTATCGGCACCGGTGCCTGAGGACTGGTGGCAGCTGTATCAGGATCAACGGCTGAACGAGCTGGTGCGCCAGGCCCTGAGTGCCAACACCGACCTGCGCGTGGCTGCCGCCAACATTGCCAAGGCGCGCGCCCAGGTCGAAGTGGCTGAGTCGCAAGGTGGCTTCAACGGCGGCGTCAAACTTGGCGCCCAGCGCCTGCAGGAATCGGGCGAGGCCTTCCTGCTGCCAGAGAAAGTGCCGGTGGCCAACATCGGCGAAGCCATCATCAGTGCCTCGTACCAGTTCGACCTGTGGGGTACTTTCAAGCGTGGCACCGAGGCGGCCAAGGCCAATGCCGACGCAGTGCAGGCCGCCGCCGATACTGCCCGCATCACCCTGGTGGCGGATGTGGTCAAGGCCTACACCCAGGTGTGCTCGGCCAACGAGGAATACCACATTGCCCGCGAGTCGCTCGACCTGCAGGAGCAGAGTGTGAAGCTTAACCAGCGCCTGCGTGATGCCGGGCGTGGCGACGAAACCCAGGTCACCCGTTCGCAGACCCAGTTCAAATCCTTGCGCGCCGAACTGCCACGCTTCAAGGCGGAGCGCGAGACCGGCATGTACACACTGGCTGCCTTGTTGGCAAAACCGGTTGATCAGCTGCCTGCCGGCACTGCCGATTGTGCCGAGCTGCCGCACCTGAACCAGCTGGTCCCGGTGGGCGATGGCGCGGCGTTGCTCAAGCGCCGTCCCGACGTGCGTCAGGCCGAACGGCAGCTGGCCGCTGCCACTGCCTACATCGGCGTGGCCACCGGCGCCCTGTACCCGGACATCAGCATCGGCGCCCAGGTTGGCACCATCGGTATCCTCGAGAACCTTGGCGAGCCGGCGACCAACCGCTGGGGCTTCGGCCCGCAGATCAGCTGGACCATCCCCACCAACGGCACCCGCGCCCGCATTCGCATGGCCGAAGCCTCGACCCAGGCCGCCCTGGCGAATTTTGATGGGGTAGTGCTGAACGCCATTCGCGAGACCCAGACCCGCCTGGCGCAGTACAGCGCTCTGCTGGACCGGCGTGACGCGCTGGCCGAGGCGGAGAAGTCGGCCAAGGAGGCGGCGGACCAGACGCACCGGTATTACCAGGCGGGGCGTGAATCGTTCCTGGCCGACCTGCAGGCGACGCGCACCTATACCGACATGCGCGCGCAGCTGGCCGCGGCCAATAGCCAGGTGGCGCAGGGACAGATTGGGGTGTTCCTGGCGTTGGGTGGGGGGTGGAAGGGCACCGCCAAGCCTTGAGGCCCAATCGCCGGCAAGCCAGCTCCCATAGAGCTGCACATAACTTACTGATTTAGCGGGGACCCTGTGGGAGCGGGCGTGCCCGCGAACACCGGCGCAGCCGGTGCCAGCCACCGCGTTGAATTCTTCGCGGGCACGCCCGCTCCCACATGTACTGCGCTGTTTTCGAGCCCTGTAGTCCACCTGTGGGAGCTGGCTTGCCGGCGATCGAGGGCAAAGCCCTCGCCTAGGCCCTAGAGCTGTAAGACATTTCCGAACCTGAAACCAAATGCTTCAGTTCGGACGCCCTGTCGAATTATCCTACAGCACCTGTCGGAAGGTGCTGTCTTGGCTGGAAAGTGTTCCCGGAATACTGTCGCGGGGTCGCCTCGCAAGGCGATCGGGATTGAGACCCCCGGACTCACAGAACGCACCGCTTAATGGTGGTCGTGCGCGGGCAGGCTTTCGCCTGGTCGGGTTTTCCTGTGAGCCCGGGTCTCACCCCTCGCACGACTGCCACCCAATTCCGTGAGACGAAGAGGATTGCAGTTCATAGTTATTCACAAGGAATGCAATTATGAACAAGCTCGTCCCCGATCCACCAGTTACCGATCTGCTTCTGCTCGACCCTCCCGCACTCTCACTAATCGATCCACTCAGCCCCAAAAACTGCGAAGAGCTGATCAGCGCCATCACCCTGACCATCGACCACACCACCACAGTCCTGCTCGACAACCCTCCCGGCGACATTCGCAATGCCATGGGCATGAATATTCGATTGCTCTGCCGCCTGATCAATGCCGTGTGCGACCGCACCCATGCAACCTGCCACGATCAAGGAGCGACCCGATGAGCGATGATCCAAGAGACTCTGCAACCGCAGGTGTGGAAACCTTCGACTTGTTCCGCCTGCAGCCCAATGTGCCGTTCAGCCATGCTTTCTCGCAGCTATCTGTGCTGCTGGGCTGTATTCGCCACCTGACCACCGAAGCGGAAATGGAAAACGACCGCATTGCTGGCAGCGCTGCGCGGATACTAAGCGAGATGGCCAAGGCTTTGATCGATGATATGGAGCGGGGGATGAACAAGGTTCTTCAATAACCCTAAAGACCCCGGGGCCGCTGTGCGGCCCATCGCCGGCAAGCCAGCTCCCACCTCGACCGCATCTCCCTCAAGCCATGTGCAATACCTGTGGGCAGGCAACACAAGACAGACTCTCCCACAGGTTCAGCGCATCCCCTCTCTTCATCTGATTTGTACCAAGATTTTTCATGAAATCCGCCCGGCACCCTTGAGCGAAGCAAAGTGGAAGTGAACAATGTTCTCTTTCGCATTCCCTTCGAGACTGGCCATGAAAACCCGTTCCCGACTGCTTGCCTGGCTGCCGGTTATATTGCTCGGCCCGGTGCTGGCGCTGTGCAGCACCCTGGCGTTGGCCGAAGCCCCCGCCGAGGCCACCAAGGCCCTGCACCTGCTGGACTACATTGGCGCCGACTACCCGCCCACCGTGCAAGACGGCAAGGTGATCGACGATGGTGAATACCGCGAGCAGCAGGAGTTCAGCGCGGTATTGGCCGACCTGGTCAAAGGCCTGCCTGCGCATGCTGAGCAAGCAGCCCTGGAGCAGGGCGTCCAGGCGCTGCGCCAGGCCATCGACCAGCGTCAGGACGGCCCAACGGTGGCCAAGCAGGCCCGTCAGCTGGGCGCGCGCCTGGCAGTGGCCTATGAGGTCAGCCAAGCCCCGGTTATCACGCCTGACCCAGCCCGTGGCGCTTCGCTGTACGCGCAAAACTGCTCGATCTGCCACGGTGATAACGGCGCCGGCGACGGCCCGGCCGGCGTGGGCCTGGAGCCTGCACCCGCCAACCTGCGCGATGTTTCGCGCCTCGACCAGTTGAGCCTGTTCGACCTTTACAACACTCTGGCCCTGGGCATCGATGGCACCGAGATGCCTTCGTTTGCCGACCAGCTGGACGACCGCCAGCGTTGGGATGTGGCTGCCTACATCGCCAGCTTCACCGCCAAGCCAGAAGCCGGCAAAGGCGACAAGACCTGGAACATCGCCGACCTGGCCCGCCAGACCCCGGCCGAAGTCGCCGCCAGCGAAGGTGCCACGGCCGTGGAGGCGTTCCGCGCCCAGCGCGCCCAGCCGCCGCAGGTCAAGCGTGGCCCGGCGCAATTGCTCGAATACACCGCCAGCACTCTGGACAAGAGCCTGGCGGCCTACCGCGCAGGTGATCACGACCAGGCCTATGACCTGTCAGTGGCGGCCTACCTGGAAGGCTTCGAGCTGGTGGAAAGCTCGCTGGACAACATCGACACCCAGGCGCGCAAGGACACCGAAAAATCGCTGATGGCGTACCGTCAGTCGCTGCAGGACGGCTTGCCCGTGGCCCAGGCCGAGCAACGCCTGAGCGAAGCCAAGGCCAAGCTGGAGCAGGCTTCCAAACTGCTGGGCAGCGATGGCCTGAGCTGGTCGCTGAGCTTTGTATCCGGCTTGCTGATCCTGCTGCGCGAAGGCCTGGAGGCGATTCTGGTGCTGGCGGCGATCCTGGCCTTCCTGCGCAATACCGGCCAGCAGTCGGCGGTGCGCAGCGTCAACATCGGCTGGGGCCTGGCGCTGGTGGCTGGTTTCGCAACCTGGGCGCTGGCAGCCTACGTGATCGACGTCGGTGGCGCCCAGCGCGAACTGCTGGAAGGCTGCACGGCGCTTTTCGCCGCGGTGATGGTGCTGTGGCTTGGCGTGTGGATGCACGATCGCCGCCATGCCGCCGCCTGGCAGGACTACATCAAGAGCAGCCTGGTCGGTGGTGGCGGACGTTTCGGTTTTGCCGTGCTGGCGTTCTTCTCGGTTTACCGCGAACTGTTCGAAGTGATCCTGTTCTACGAAACCCTGTGGCTGCAGGCCGGCCCAGCCGGGCACCAGGCGGTGCTGGCGGGTGGTGCCACGGCGCTGGTGCTGCTGGTGGGGTTGGCCTGGGTGATCCTGCGTGGCTCGGCCAAGCTGCCGCTGTCGCTGTTCTTCAGCATCAACGCCGCGCTGCTATGTGCCTTGTCGGTGGTGTTCGCCGGGCATGGCGTGAAGGCGTTGCAAGAGGCCGGGGTACTTGGAACACGGCCGGTGGCGTTCTTCGAGTTCGACTGGCTGGGGATTCACGCTGACGCCTACTCGCTTTCGGCGCAGGCGCTGGCCTTGCTGGCCATCTTGTTCCTGTACGGGCGCTCACGCCTGGTGGAAAAGCGCAGAGTCACTGCTAACTGAAAGCCTCACGCGATCCCTTGCAGGAGCGGCCTTGTGTCGCGACAGGGCCGCAAAGCGGCCCCAGGATTTCAGCAGCGCTGCACTAATTGCTGGGGCCGCGGTGCGGCCCTGTCGCGACACAAGGCCGCTCCTACACACAGACCGCGAAGGGAACTCAGGCCGGTTGTGGTGCCTTGAGAATGTTCTGCAGCAACTGGACACTTTCGACAGCGTCATGACCCAGGCTGGTCAGGTAGCCGCCATCAGGTTGATCGGTCAGCCCCTTTTCATGCAGGCGTTGCGCGGCAGCTACCAGGTCGGGGGAAGCGTTCTTGTGAATCTTGATGCCTTCCTGGCTGCTGTCGTGCTTGAACAGCGAAAGGACTTCCAGTTCAGCGATCAGATCGGGGGTAAAAGGCATGGCGACTCCTGACTTCCAGACAAGGATGACGGCACCGTTCTACGGTGCCTGACCTTCGAGTGTAGCCGGGTTATTCGTCCTCGCCTTGATCCATCTCAGGCGGCAGTTCCGGCAGCGCGCGCAGGGCATTCTCGTACCACTCGCGGTCGAACTCGCGGTCTTCCACCAGCATGTTGTCAATTTCGAAGGCCAGTACATGGGCCATCAGGTTGAGAATGTCTTCGCGCTCGTAACCGACCAGGGTCAGTTTGTTGAACGTGGCTTTCGCCGCCGCCGGGTCGCCGCTTTCTATCTGGTTCTCGATGGCCTGGGTCAGCGTTGCCTCGGCGAAGGCTTCGTCGTCGTCATTGTCGATGTCGGTGGGCTCGCTCATGGCGGTACTCCTAGGGTGGGATGCACAGTGTGCCACGCCTGTGGCGGCAATGCCCGGGCATTGACGGGGCGCATGACGCTGGTCAGGAGCGGGCGTACGGTCTATAAAAGCCGGGCCAACCCCTTACGGCCTGGAGGCTGTTACCTCATGCTCAAGCTTCATGGATTCTCGGTCAGCAACTACTACAACATGGTCAAGCTGGCCCTGCTGGAAAAAGGCCTGCCCTTCGAGGAAGTCACCTTCTATGGCGGCCAGGCGCCACAGGCGCTGGAAGTGAGCCCGCGAGGCAAGGTGCCGGTGCTGCAGACCGAACACGGCTTCCTCAGCGAAACCAGTGTGATCCTCGACTATATCGAGCAGACCCAGGGCGGCAAGGCGCTGCTGCCGGCCGACCCGTTCGGGCAGGCCAAGGTGCGTGAGCTGCTCAAGGAAATCGAGCTGTACATCGAACTGCCGGCGCGTACCTGCTATGCCGAGTCTTTCTTTGGCATGTCGGTGGAGCCGCTGATAAAGGAAAAAGCCCGTGCCGACCTGCTGGCCGGTTTTGCCACGCTCAAGCGTAACGGCCGCTTCGCACCCTATGTGGCGGGTGAGCAACTGACCCTGGCAGACCTGATGTTCTGCTTCTCGGTCGACCTGGCCTATGCGGTGGGCAAGAAGGTGCTGAACATCGACTTCCTGGCGGACTTCCCGCAGGCCAACGCGTTGCTGCAGCTGATGGGCGACAACCCGCACATGGCGCGGATCGTGGCGGACAAGGAGGCGGCGATGCCGGCCTTCATGGAGATGATTCGCAGCGGCAAGCGCTGAGTCTGGTGTTGGACCCTTCGCGGGCACGCCCGCTCCCACAGGGAAACGATGTACCTGTGGGAGCGGGCGTGCCCGCGAACGAGGGCGAAGCCCTCGCAATGGGCCTTAACGCGAAGCCAGCAGCGCCTTGCCGCGGGCGACGGCCGCACGCACCTGCGCCGGTGCGGTACCACCAATGTGGTTACGGGCATTCACCGAGCCTTCCAGGGTCAGCACGGCAAACACGTCCTGCTCGATCTGGTCGCTGAACTGGCGCAGTTCGTCCAGGCTCATTTCGGCCAGGTCCTTGCCGGTGTCCACGCCATACTTCACCGCGTGACCCACGATCTCGTGGCAGTCACGGAACGGCAGGCCACGGCGTACCAGGTAGTCGGCCAGGTCGGTGGCGGTGGAGAAACCGCGCAGGGCCGCTTCACGCATGATGGCGTGCTTGGGCTTGATTGCCGGGATCATGTCGGCAAAGGCACGCAGCGAGTCGCGCAGGGTGTCGGCGGCGTCGAACAGTGGTTCCTTGTCTTCCTGGTTGTCCTTGTTGTAGGCCAGCGGCTGGCCTTTCATCAGGGTCAGCAGGCCGGTCAGGGCGCCGAACACACGGCCGCTCTTGCCACGTACCAGTTCCGGCACGTCCGGGTTCTTTTTCTGCGGCATGATCGAGCTGCCGGTGCAGAAGCGGTCTGGCAGGTCGATGAACTGGAACTGCGCGCTGGTCCACAGCACCAGCTCTTCGGAGAAGCGCGACAGGTGCATCATCGCCACGCTGGCGGCGGCGCAGAATTCGATGGCGAAGTCGCGGTCCGACACGCCGTCCAGCGAGTTGCCGGCCACGGCTTCGAAGCCCAGCAGCTTGCAGGTGAGTTCACGGTCGATCGGGTAGGTGGTGCCTGCCAGCGCGGCGCTGCCCAGGGGCATGCGGTTGGCACGCTTGCGGCAGTCGACCAGGCGCTCGTAGTCGCGGCTGAGCATTTCGAACCAGGCCAGCAGGTGGTGGCCGAAGGTGACCGGCTGGGCCGTCTGCAGGTGAGTGAAGCCGGGCATGATGGTCTCGGCTTCACGCTCGGCCTGCTCCAGCAGACCCTGCTGCAGGCGGGTGATTTCGGCCAGGATCAGGTCGATTTCGTCGCGCAGCCAAAGGCGAATGTCGGTGGCCACCTGGTCGTTGCGGCTACGGCCGGTGTGCAGCTTCTTGCCAGTGATGCCGATACGGTCGGTCAGGCGTGCTTCGATGTTCATGTGCACGTCTTCGAGGTCGACACGCCAGTCGAAGGTGCCAGCCTCGATCTCGCCCTGGATGGTCTTCAGGCCATCGATGATGGTGTCGCGCTCGGCATCGCTGAGCACGCCGACTTGCGCCAGCATGGTGGCATGGGCGATCGAACCCATGATGTCGTGGCGGTACAGGCGCTTGTCGAAATCGACCGAGGCGGTGAAACGGGCGACGAAGGCGTCGACGGGCTCACTGAAGCGGCCGCCCCAGGACTGATTGGTCTTGTCGGTGCTCATGGATTCACTCATTGCAGGCGTGAACGAAAAAGTGGCGCCGATGATAGCAGGGTTTGGGCTGGCCGCCGCAGGGCGCTGGTCGAGAGAAATACGCGGAAAACGATAGAGAAGGATTTGCAGGAATGAACGGCAGTGTTCCACGGACCGTCTACAGTTGGACAGAGGACTGGCAGTGAATCTGCCGGCCGAGTGAATCTTTGGCCATCGCACCGGTCTAGAGCGTGACCTTAGTGTCGCTCGAACCATACCTGTCTACGCTATACCTGTGCGAGACTCATTCAGGAATCCAGCGCAATTATGAATGTCCTGATCGTTGATGACGAACCCCAAGGCCGTGAGCGGCTTAGCCGGCTGCTCGGCGAACTGGAGGGTTACACCGTGCTGGAGCCTAGCGCCACCAACGGCGAGGAGGCCTTGGCGCTGATCGAAAGCCTCAAGCCCGATGTGGTCCTGCTGGACATCGGCATGCCGGGCCTGGACGGCCTGCAGGTTGCTGCTCGCCTGTGCGAGCGCGAGGCGCCGCCGGCGGTGGTGTTTTGCACCGGGGACGATGAATACGGTGCCGAGGCTTTCAAGGACAGTACCCTCAGCCATGTGACCAAACCTTTCCAGGCCCAGGTCTTGCGCGATGCCTTGCGCAAGGCTGAAAAGCCCAACCGCGCCCAATTGGCGGCGCTCACCAGGCCGGCCAATGAAGGCGGTGGCCCGCGTAGCCACATCAGTGCCCGCACGCGCAAAGGCATCGAACTGATCCCTTTGCCCCAGGTGATCTATTTCATTGCCGATCACAAGTACGTGACCTTGCGCCACGAGGCCGGGGAAGTACTGCTCGACGAGCCCCTCAAGGCCCTGGAAGACGAGTTTGGCGAACGTTTCGTGCGTATCCACCGCAATGCGCTGGTCGCCCGTGAGCGTATCGAACGCCTGCAGCGCACGCCGCTGGGGCATTTCCAGCTATACCTGAAAGGCCTGGACGGTGACGCCCTGACCGTCAGCCGGCGCCATGTGGCCGGTGTGCGCAAGATGATGCAAACCCTCTGAGCCCTTTGCGCAAGTCTGTGGATTTGCTCGGGCCTTGTGGGAGCGGCCTTGTGTCGCGAAAGGGCCGCAAAGCGGCCCCAGCAAATTATGCATCACTGCCGAAATCCTGGGGCCGCTGTGCGGCCCTTTCGCGACACAAGGCCGCTCCCACAGCAAACCACGCATGGCCTGTTGATCCGTATCTGCTAGCGATACCGGCGATGCTGTTATCATCGACAGCATTTCTCTGGATCGGGGCGTTCCATGTCCACTCGCGAAATCCGCATTGCCACCCGTAAAAGTGCCTTGGCCCTGTGGCAGGCCGAATACGTCAAAGCCCGCCTCGAGCAGGCCCACCCCGGTCTGCTGGTGACCCTGGTGCCCATGGTCAGCCGTGGCGACAAGCTGCTCGACGCGCCGCTGGCAAAGATCGGTGGCAAGGGCTTGTTCGTCAAGGAACTGGAAACCGCCCTGCTGGACAACGAAGCCGACATCGCCGTGCATTCGATGAAGGACGTGCCCATGGACTTCCCCGAAGGCCTGGGCCTGTATTGCATCTGCGAGCGGGAAGACCCGCGCGATGCCTTCGTTTCCAATACCTTTGACAGCCTCGATGAGCTGCCTGCCGGCAGCATCGTCGGTACCTCCAGCCTGCGTCGCCAGGCCCAGTTGCTGGCGCGTCGCCCGGACCTGCAAATCCGCTTCCTGCGCGGCAACGTCAACACCCGCCTGGCCAAGCTGGATGCCGGTGAGTACGACGCCATCATCCTCGCCGCCGCCGGCTTGATCCGCCTGGGCTTCGAAAACCGCATCACCTCCGCCATCAGCGTCGATGACAGCCTGCCGGCTGGCGGCCAGGGCGCGGTGGGCATCGAATGCCGCAGCGCCGACCAGCAAATCCACGCGCTGCTGGCGCCGCTGCACCATGCCGATACCGCCGACCGGGTGGTGGCCGAACGCGCCCTGAACAAACGCCTGAATGGCGGCTGCCAGGTACCGATTGCCTGCTATGCGGTGCTGGAAGGTGACCAGCTGTGGCTACGTGGCCTGGTCGGCCAGCCCAGCGGCGGTACCCTGCTGGTGGCCGATGCCCGCGCCCCACGTACTGCCGCCGAAACCCTGGGCGTGCAGGTGGCCGAGGACCTGCTGGGGCAGGGCGCCGAGGCCATTCTCAAGGAAGTCTACGGCGAGGCCGGCCACCCGTGAGTTCGTGGCGCCTGTTGCTGACCCGGCCTGCCGAGGACTGTGCGGCACTGGCGCAAAGCCTGGCAGCGGCGGGGGTAGCCAGCAGCTGCCTGCCGCTGCTGGCAATCAAGCCCGTCGTTGTGGATAACCAGCAACGCCTGTTGCTGGAAGGCCTGCAGGGCTTCCAGGCGATCATCGTGGTCAGCAAGCCGGCAGCCCGGTTGTTGCTTGAGCAACTGGCCGATGCCGGCCTGCAGCCACCCGTGCAAGGCTGGTTCACTGTGGGCGAGGCAACCGCCGCCGTGCTGCAGGGTGCGGGCCTGGCGGTGAGCTTCCCGCCACGTGGCGATGACAGCGAAGCGTTGCTGGCGCTGCCAGCCCTGCGCCAGGCAGTTGCCGTACCGGCACCGCGGATCTTGATCGTTCGTGGCGTCGGAGGTCGCGAACTGCTGGCAGAGCGTCTTGCAGAGCAAGGTGCTAGTGTCGATTATCTGGAACTGTATCGTCGCTGCCTGCCGGCTTACCCACCAGGTACCCTGATGCGCCGCATCGAAGCGGAACGCCTCAATGGCCTGGTGGTCAGCAGTGGGCAGGGTTTTGAACACTTGCAGCAGATGGCCGGCGCCGATTGGCCGCAGCTGGCGCGTCTGCCGCTGTTCGTGCCCAGCCCTCGGGTTGCCGAGCAGGCCAGGGCCGCCGGGGCCCAACAGGTTGTGGATTGCCGTGGCGCCAGTGCCACGGCCTTGCTGGCAGCCGTGCAGCGCAGCGCTGCACCTGCCTCTTAAGGCGCTAAGCTGAACGCGATGCGCCCCCATGCAAAGGATGGATACGTGAGCGAGACTGTCTTGTCCAATAACGATCAGCCGTCGGCACAAGCGCCGGCGGAACCCGTCACCACCCCACCTGCCAAGCGCTCCGGCAGTGGCCTGGCAACGCTGGCCCTGCTGTTGGGCGCGGCCGGGGTGGCGGTAGGTGGCTGGGGTGTCTGGCAGGTGCGTCAACTGCAAGGCAGCGAATTCAACCAGGGCCAGCACATCGAGGCGCTGAACCAGCGCGCCGAAGCCCTGCAGCAGCGTGAACAGCAGATCAGCGCGCAACTGGCCAGCCTGCCGGCGGCCAGCGAGCTGGAAGACCGCCGCCGCCTGGTGGCGCAGTTGCAAGGCGACCAGCAACGCCTCAGCCAGCGCCTGGAAACCGTACTGGGCGAAAGCCGCAAGGAATGGCGCCTGGCCGAGGCCGAGCACCTGCTGCGCCTGGCCACCCTGCGGCTGTCTGCGCTGCAGGACATCACCAGTGCCAAGGCTTTGGTCGAGGGGGCGGACGAGATCCTGCGCGAGCAGAGCGATCCGGGTGCCTTCGCCGCCCGTGAGCAACTGGCGCGCAGCCTGGCCACGCTCAACAGCACCCAGCAACCGGACCGTACCGGCCTGTTCCTGAAACTGGCCGCTCAGCGTGAGCTGGTGCAGCAACTCAGCGCCCAGTCGCCGGAGTTCGACACCAATGCCGATGCCTTGGGCGCGCTCACCGCCGATGGTGACGGCGCCAGTCGCCTGTCCCAGTGGTGGGCCGAGATCTCCAAGTACTTCCAGATCGACTTCAACGCCGATGACAACGTGCGTCCGCTGCTGGCCGGGCAGCAACTGAACCAGCTGCGCCTGGCCCTGAGCCTGACCATCGAGCAGGCCCAGTGGGCAGCGCTCAATGGCGACAGCAAGGTGTACACCCAGGCGCTGGACGACGCCCGCAGCGTGCTGCTGGCCAACTTCAACGCCGACAACCCGCAAAGCAAGGCCATGCTTGACAGCCTCAACGCCCTGGCCGAGCAGCCGGTGTCGGTGGTTACCCCCGACCTCAGCGAAAGCCTGGCCGCAGTGCAGGCCTATATACAGCGCCGCCACCTGCCGGCCGAGGCTGAAGGGGGCAAGCCATGAAGCGTGTCTACCTGCTGGCCGTGCTGGCGATCGTGGTCGCCGCGGCGCTGGGTATTGCGGTCGCCAAGCACAGCGGCTACGTGCTGATCTCCTATGGCAGCTTCCGCTACCAGTCGGGGCTGTGGGCGGCCCTGGCCGGCTTGCTGGCTGTAGTGCTGCTGCTGTGGCTGGTGCGCTACCTGGTCGGCCTGGTGCTGACTTCCAGCGGCGTGGTCAACCCGTGGTCGCGGCGTAATCGCAGCCGGCGCGTTCGTCTGGCCATCGAGCAGGGCCAGTTGGACCTCGCGGAGGGCCGTTGGGCCAGTGCCCAGCGCCATCTGCACCGTGCCGCCGAGGCCGAGCGCCAGCCGTTGCTGTACTACCTCGGTGCCGCGCGTGCCGCCAACGAGCAAGGCCGAACCGAAGACAGCGACAACCTGCTGGAACGTGCCCTGGAGCGCCAGCCGCAAGCGGAACTGGCTATCGCCCTGACCCATGCACAGTTGCAGATGGACCGTGGCGAAAGCGACGGCGCCCTCGAAACCCTGCTGGCCATGCAGGAGCGCCACCCGCACAACGGCCAGGTGCTGCGCCTGCTGCAGCGCCTGCACCTGGAGCGCGGCGACTGGTCGGCACTGATCCGCCTGCTGCCCGACCTGCGCAAGGGCAAGGTGCTGCCGGCCGCCGAGCTGGCTGCCCTGGAGCAACGTGCCTGGGGCCAGAACCTGAGCCTGGCCACCACCCGTGGCGAGGATGCGCAAAGTGCCCGTCAGGCCCTGGAGCGCGCCTGGCAGCAACTGACCGCAGCCCAGCGCCAGGAGCCACAGCTGGTGCTGGCCTATGCCGAGCAATTGCGCCAGGTGGGTGCCCAGAGCGAAGCCGAACAAGTGCTGCGTACCGCCCTCAAGCGTGAATACGAAAGCCACCTGGCCCGCCTGTACGGCCTGGTGCGCGGCGATGACCCGGCGCGCCAGCTGCAAACAGCCGAAGGTTGGCTCAAGGCCCACCCGCAAGATGCCAGCCTGCTGCTTACCCTGGGCCGTCTGAGCTTACAGAACCGCCTGTGGGGCAAGGCGCGCGACTACCTGGAAAGCAGCCTGCGCATGGAGCGCAACCCCGAAGCCTGTGCCGAGCTGGCGCGCCTGCTCGCTGGCCTTGGCGAGACCGAGCGCAGCAACCAGCTGTTCCAGGAGGGCCTCGGCCTGCTGGACGAGCGCCTGCTAGCCCTGCCTTTGCCCGAAGGCGTACGCGCCTGACCTACCCCAGGGCCCGCGCAAAGGCGCGGGCCTTGGGGGCGGGTAACCTTTCTCTCGATGTAAGTTAGATCTGCAATCCATTTCTTCAGACGTTTCCTACTGCATAGTTGGAAATTTCCTTCGCGATTCAGCGACTTGTCGTTGCTGTCGCGCCTTGAAACAAAGCGCGTCTTTCCTCTACCGTTTCAGGCCACTTCATTATTCCGGGACCTTCACCGCCCATGTTGCCGGCCCGTTTGCGCACCTTTTTCCTACCTGCCTGCCTTGCTGCACTGGCGGTACTGGCCGCGTCCTTCCACCTGGAAAGCGTCCTCGGGCTGGTGCCCTGCCCGTTGTGTTTCAGCCAGCGGCTGCTGCTTGGCCTGTACGCGCTGCTGTGCCTGGCGGCGGTGCTGCAGGCACCAAGTACGGCGGGCATTCGCTGTTACGCGCGGGCGACGCTGGGCTGTTCGCTGGCCGGGGCGTTGCTGGCAGCGCGACATGTCTGGTTGCAAGGGGATGACGGGGCCATCCCGGTCTGCCCGGTGCCGCTCGGGCGGCTGTTCGAGCAATCCTGGGGCGAGGCGGCCCGGCAATTGTTGTTCGGCGGCCCGGATTGCAACTCGCTGGCCTGGAGCTTTCTCGACCTGACCCTGCCCGAGTGGAGCCTGCTGGCCTTCCTGCTGCTGGCGGTGCTGCCCTTGAGTTGCCTGCTGGCGTATCGTTTCCGCACCCTGGCGAGAACATGACCTGGCGCAAGGTTGCGCCATTGGCACGACCAATGGCCATGTAACAGGGTATTAAACACTTGTATGAACTTTGTCCGCTGCGTACCTTGAAGGGCAGCACGCGCGGGAATAATCTCCCAGCACGCATACCGAAAACACAACTGCTCGATGCCGCCTGCTGATGTCACCTTTGTGCTGCACGGTCGTGGTGCGAGGTGCAGCGGCATCTACCCAGAAGGGAAGAGATCGCCATGCTCGATAGTTGTCAGAACGCTCAGGAACGCTGGGGTGGGGTTCACAAACTGATCGACCGCTGGCTGGAGGAGCGCCAGGAACTGGTGCAGGCTTTCCGCGCGCTGCGGGTTGCCAAGCCGGCCTTCGCCGACAAGGACACGAACGGGGAGTTTTGCACGCTCCTTGTCGACTACGTTTCGGCGTGGCATTTCGAAGTCTGCGAGCAGCTGGTCAGTGAGGCCAAGGCCTTCGGCGACGAGAAGGCGCTGAAGCTGGCCGAAGAGATCAACCCACGGATCAACGACAGTACTCAGGTCGCACTGGCCTTCAATGACCATTGCGCCAAGGGTGAATGCAAGGACACCGAACGCTTTGCCGAAAAGCTGGGCAAGCTGGGTGGCCTGCTGCACGAGCGCTTCGAACTGGAAGACTGCCTGATCGAAGTGTTGCACAACGCGCACAAGGAAGAAGACGCGGTCCAGGCCTGAGGGTTGGCGTCAGTCGCCAACCGCCAGCAGTTCGATCTCGAACACCAAGGGTGTATAGGGTTCGATCAGGTCGCCCGCGCCCTCGGCGCCATAAGCTTGCGCTGAGGGAATCACCAGGCGCCATTTGGCGCCGGTGTGCATCTTTGGCAAGGCCACCTGCCATCCTTCGATTACTGAGTCCAGGCTGAACCACTGGGGCGTCTGGTTCTGGTCGAACACCGAACCGTCTGGCAGCCTGCCCACGTAGCGCACCTGCACCTTGCCACCGGCTTTGGGCTGCGCGCCCGTACCTGCTTGCAGTTCGCTGTAGAGCACGCCCTCCGGTAGTTCGTGCACGCCATAACGACCACGCTCGGTGGCCATGAAGCGTGTTTCGGCAGCTTGAAGTTTCTGCATGGCGGCATCGCCTTCCTGGGCTTCCTGCTGCTGGAGCAAGGCCTGCATGCGTGCCTTGTCGAGTTTCAGCGGTTGCCCCTGGTAGGACTGGCGCAGGCCTTCTACCAGCGCATCCAGTTGCAGGCCCGGCATATCCTGGCGCAGCCGCTCACCCAGGCTGGCGCCGATACTGTAGGCGAGGTCATGTTCTTCGCTGTCGGCCAAGGCGATGGGTGCCAGCAGGCATAAACCTAAAACAAGATATCGAGGCATGGTGAGTTCCTGCGCCAATGAGCGGGGAAGTATGCCAGTGTTCGTTATTTGTATTTGCCTTTTTACGCCCGCTGTAGGAGCGGCCTTGTGTCGCGAAAGGGCTGCGGAGCAGCCCCGGCGATATTTGCCCTGGCGCTGACACCGGGGCCGCTCTGCGCCCCATCGCGACACAAGGCCGCTCCTACAGGGGGCTGTGCAGTACAGATAATTGCCAAATATCAGCAATGATTTATTCAGCAACTACACTTGCTCGGAGCTGCAAGATAACAACTTTGCCCAGGCATGCAACGCGGCGTAAATAATACTGTCAACATGCCCTAGCGGCGGTAGCAGCAGAAGCATAGTATGAGCCGCAATCTCGTCAGCCAGGAGGTAAACCATGTCGGCTAAAAAGAAGCCAGTAAGCACGCCGTTACACCTGCTCCAGCAACTTTCGGGCAGCTTGCTCGAACACTTGGAAGATGCCTGCTCGCAAGCGCTGGCTGATGCGGAAAAACTGCTGGCCAAGTTGGAAAAGCAGCGTGGCAAGGCCCAGGAAAAACTGCACAACGGTCGCCTGAAACTGCAAGACGCGGCCAAGGCAGGTAAAGCCAAGGCGCAGACCAAGGCGCAAAAAGCCATTGGCGAACTTGAAGAACTGCTCGACTCCCTCAAGGAACGTCAAACCCAGACCCGTTCTTATATCCAGCAACTCAAGCGCGATGCCCAGGACAGCCTCAAGCTGGCCCAAGGTGTAGGCAAGGTTCGCGAAGCTGCAGCCAAGGCGCTTGACCAGCGTGCTGCCAAGACCTCCAAACCGGCAGCCGCCAAACCCGTCACCAAGGCTGCTGCGGCCAAACCTGCAGCCAAGCCGGCCGCCAAGGCCACTGCTGCCAAACCTGCGGCCAAGCCAGCCGCCAAGGCCACTGCTGCTGCCAAACCTGCGGCCAAGCCAGCCGCCAAGGCCACTGCTGCTGCCAAACCTGCAGCCAAGCCGGCTGCCAAGGCCACTGCTGCTGCCAAACCTGCAGCCAAGCCAGCCGCCAAGGCCACTGCTGCTGCCAAACCTGTGGCCAAGCCAGCCGCCAAGGCCACTGCTGCTGCCAAACCTGCGGCTAAACCAGCCGCCAAGGCCACTGCTGCTGCCAAACCTGCAGCCAAGCCGGCTGCCAAGGCCACTGCTGCTGCCAAACCGGCAGCCAAGCCAGCAGCCAAAGCCACCGCAGCCGCTAAACCTGCAGCCAAGCCAGCGGCAGCCAAAACGCCAGCCAAAGCCGCTGCTGCCAAGCCGGCCTCGAAACCAGCTGCCGCCAAGGCCCCAGCACGTACGGCCGCCAAACCCGCCGCCAAGCCAGCAGCTGCGAAGCCTGTTGCCAGCAAGCCAGCCGAAGCCAAACCGGCTACGCCAGCCGCCAGCACTCCTGCCGCCGCGACCAACTCGGCCACCCCGGCAGCTTCGGTAGCGCCATCGGCACCTGCCAGCACCCCGGCTCAGGCTCCGTCTTCGGCGTCCTGAAGCGCTGCCGCCGCGACGCGCAACCGAACCAGCGCGTCGTGGTGGCGGGCCTGGGCCGGCGCCAGCCGGTCCAGCCAGTTTTCCATGGGCTCATGGGCGCCCACCGGCCACTGTCGCGAACGCTCCTGCAAGCGTTCCAGCAAGGCTTTCTCGGCCTGTAACTCCAGCCCTTTCACCTGCTCCCGCAACGCCGCCAGCTGCGCATCACCTTGCGCCGCTGCTCGCCACTGTTGGCGCAAGCTACGTAACGGGTTGACCACTTCGCGCTGCCAGGGCTCGGCAACCTCGTGCAATGCCTGCACGCGTTCGCCCCGCACGGCCACGCCACGTGCCTGCAACCAGGTTGCGCACAGCAGCAGACAGACATCGCCACCCAGCGCCTGCAGGTCTAGGCAGGCGGCTTCTACGCCAGGCCTGGCGTACAGGGCCAGGGCGTGATTCCACAGGTCGGTGTGCATGGTTCCACTCGCGCTATGGGCCGAGGAAGCTGGTAGACTCCGCGACCATCATGATCAGACTATCCAACCTCACTTTACAGCGTGGTCCGCAGCGCTTGCTAGAAGGCGCCGAGATGACCCTGCACACCGGTCACAAGGCCGGCCTGATCGGCGCCAACGGCGCCGGAAAATCCAGCCTGTTCGCCTTGCTGCGCGGTGAGCTGTCGCCCGATGCCGGCGATTGCCAGCTGCCCAGTGACTGGCGCATCGCCCACATGCGCCAGGAAGTCGATACCCTCGACCGCCTGGCCGTGGACTATGTGCTCGACGGTGACGTGCGCCTGCGCAAGGTCCAGGCCGAACTGGCCGCGGCCGAGCAGGCCCACGACGGTACCGCCCTGGCGCGCCTGCACATTGAGCTGGATAGCGCCGACGGCTATACCGCCGACGCCCGCGCACGCAAGTTGCTGGCCGGCCTTGGTTTCACCAACGAACAGATGGACCGCCGCGTCGGCGACTTCTCCGGTGGCTGGCGGATGCGCCTGAACCTGGCCCAGGCCCTGATGTGCCCGTCCGACCTGCTGCTGCTCGACGAGCCCACCAACCACCTGGACCTGGACGCTATCCTGTGGCTGGAGGACTGGCTCAAGGGCTACCCCGGCACGTTGTTGCTGATCTCCCACGACCGCGACTTCCTCGATGCCGTGGTCGACCATGTGCTGCACGTCGAGCAGCGCAAGCTGAACCTGTACAAAGGCGGCTACACCGCCTTCGAGCGCACCCGGGCCGAGCGCCTGGCGCAACAGCAGCAGGCCTACGAGAAACAGCAGGCCCAGCGTGCGCACATGGAAAAGTACATTGCCCGCTTCAAGGCCCAGGCCACCAAGGCCCGCCAGGCACAGAGCCGGATCAAGGCCCTGGAACGCATGGAGGAGCTGTCGGCGGCGCATGTCGATTCGCCGTTCGACTTCGTTTTCCGCGAGTCGCAGAAAATCTCCAGCCCGCTGCTCAGCCTGTCCGAAGGCCGCCTGGGCTACGGTGACAAGGCGATCCTCGACAAGGTCAAGCTGCAGCTCACCCCCGGTGCGCGCATTGGCCTGCTCGGCCCCAACGGCGCTGGCAAGTCGACCCTGATCAAGAACCTCGCAGGCGAGCTCGAACCATTGTCGGGCCGCCTGGTGCGGGGTGAGAACCTGGCCGTGGGCTACTTCGCCCAGCACCAGCTGGATTCGCTGGACGACAAGGCCAGCCCGCTGCTGCACCTGCAACGCATTGCCCCCACCGAGCGTGAGCAGACCCTGCGCGACTTCCTGGGTGGCTTCGACTTTCATGGCGATCGCGTCGACGAGCCGGTGGTGAACTTCTCCGGTGGTGAGAAGGCCCGCCTGGCGCTGGCCCTGATCGCCTGGGAGCGACCGAACCTGCTGCTGCTCGACGAACCGACCAACCACCTCGACCTGGAAATGCGCCTGGCGCTGACCATGGCCCTGCAGGAGTTTGCCGGTGCCGTGGTGGTGGTATCGCACGACCGCCATCTGCTCAAGAGCACAACCGACGACTTCCTGTTGGTGGCTGACGGCAAGGTCGACATCTTCGATGGTGACCTGGACGACTACAGCCGCTGGCTGGTCGAGTACCGCCAGCGCAGCGCGCCGGCCAGTACCGCCCCGGTCAACCCGGACAAGACCGACAAGAAGGCCCAACGCCAGGCTGCCGCAGCCTTGCGCCAGCAACTGGCCCCGCACAAGAAGGCCGCTGACAAGCTGGAAGCCGAGCTCAACCAGGTGCACGCGCAACTGGCCGAAATCGAGACCGCGCTGGGTGATGGTGGCCTCTACGACGCGTCGCGCAAGGACGAGTTGCGTGACCTGCTGGCGCGCCAGACCAAGCTGAAGCAGCGCGAAGGCGAACTGGAAGAGGCCTGGATGGAAGCGCTGGAAACCCTCGAAAGCATGCAGGCCGAGCTCGAGGCGCTGTCCTGATGGAGGAACTGCGTTCGCTGCTGCCAGGGCAATGGATGGACACCTTCTGGCTGGGCTTGCAGATCCTGTTGATCCTGGTAGTGGCCTTCGTCCTGCAGCGCATCGTTGCACGCGGGCTGAGCCGCCTGAGCCAGCGTTACCCGTTGCCGCCGGAACTGCTGGTGCCGGTGCGTGGCGGCCTGCGCTGGCTGATCATGGGCAGCGCGTTGCTGTTTGTGCTGGAGCGCCTGGGTGTGTCGGCGACTGTGCTGTGGACAGCACTGTCCGGCTTCGTCGCGGTGGCGGCAGTGGCCTTCTTCGCCATGTGGAGCGTGCTGTCCAACCTGCTGTGCGCGGTGCTGATCTTCACCGTCGGGCCGTTTCGTATTGGTGACGTGGTCGAACTGGTCGACACCCTGGACAAGCCAGGCGTCAAGGGCCGGGTGATTGCCATCAACCTGCTGTTCACCACCCTGATGGAAATGCCCGAGGCGGGCGGGGCGCTGGTGCAGGTGCCCAATAGCCAGTTCTTCCAGAAGTCGGTACGGCGCTGGCGCGGGGCTGAGGTGCAGTCCATGCAAAAAGAGTCGTCCGCCGAGGCTGACTGAACCTGCACCGGCCTCTTCGCGGGTAAACCCGCTCCCACAGGAGTTCCGCAGCCCTTGGGGACAGCGCGATACCTGTGGGAGCGGGTTCACCCGCGAAGAGGCCAGCACAGACAATACAAATCCTTCAGAAATCGCTGGTTATTTTTTCACCAACACCTTAGCTTAACGTTTTGCAACATATGTTCGAGCGAGGTGTGTGATGTCGATGGAAGTGTGGTTGGGCTTCTTTGCCGCCTGTTGGGTGATCAGCCTTTCACCCGGTGCCGGGGCGATTGCCTCGATGTCCAGCGGCCTGCAATACGGCTTCTGGCGTGGTTACTGGAACGCCCTGGGCCTGCAACTGGGCCTGATCGTGCAGATCGCCATCATCGCCGCCGGCGTCGGCGCCATCCTGGCCGCCTCGGCCACGGCCTTCCAGATCATCAAATGGTTCGGCGTCGCCTACCTTGTCTACCTGGCTTACAAGCAATGGCGAGCCTTGCCGATGGACATGAGCGATGAATCCGCCGTGCGCCCGATCGGTAAACCGCTGAGCCTGGTGTTCCGTGGCTTTCTGGTCAACGTCAGCAACCCCAAGGCACTGGTGTTCATGCTGGCGGTGCTGCCGCAGTTCATCAACCCGCATGAACCGCTGTTGCCGCAGTATGTGGCAATCACCGTTACCATGGTCACCGTGGATATGCTGGTGATGGCGGGGTACACAGGGTTGGCTGCGCGGGTTTTGCGCTTGCTGCGTACGCCCAAGCAGCAGAAGCGTTTGAACCGGACGTTCGCCGGGTTGTTCATTGGTGCGGCCACCTTCCTGGCGACCCTGCGCCGCGCGCCAGTCTGATAGGCCCGGGGGCTGCTTTGCAGCCCATCGCGACACAAGGCCGCTCCTACAGGGATCGCATGGCGGCCTTTGCTATTTCTGCTTGTCCACCAACCCCTTGAGCAAATCCACCGGCAGCGGAAAGACGATGGTCGAACTCTTGTCCCCGGCAATCGTCCCCAGCGTCTGCATGTAACGCAACTGCATCGCCCCCGGCTCCTTGCTCAGCATCTGCGCCGCCTGCATCAATTTCTCCGACGCCTGCAACTCACCCTCGGCATGGATCACCTTGGCCCGTCGTTCACGCTCGGCCTCGGCCTGGCGGGCAATGGCACGCACCATCGATTCGTTGAGGTCGACGTGCTTGATCTCGACGTTTGCCACCTTGATGCCCCAGGCATCGGTCTGTGCATCCAGCACCTGGCGAATGTCCGAGTTCAGCTGCTCGCGTTCGGCCAACAGTTCATCCAGTTCGTGCTTGCCGAGCACCGCGCGCAGCGTGGTCTGGGCCAGCTGGCTGGTCGCCACGAGGAAGTCCTCGACCTGAATGATCGCCTTCTGCGGGTCGAGCACGCGGAAGTAGACCACGGCGTTGACCTTGACCGAGACGTTGTCGCGGGTGATCACATCCTGCGGTGGTACATCCAGCACCACGGTGCGCAGGTCGACCCGCACCATTTGCTGGATCACCGGGATCAGCAGGATCAGCCCCGGCCCCTTCACCTGCCAGAAGCGCCCCAGCTGGAACACCACGCCGCGCTCGTACTCGCGCAGGATGCGGAATGCCGACAGCAACAGCATCGCCAGCACGATCAGCACCGCGCCGAAGCCCAATTGCATGAACATGGTCATTCTCCTTGCGCCGCGGGCGCGGCGGCGCTCACTTCCAGCATGACGCCATGGCGCGCGGTCACCCGCACGTTCTGGCCCGCTTGCAGTGGCGTTGCACACTGCGCCTGCCATTGCTCGCCCTGGGCCAGCACGAAGCCACAGAACGGGTTGCCTGCCATCACCTGGGTGACGGTGACCAGGCTGCCGACCAGGCCGGCGTCACCGCTGACCAGCGCCCGTCGGCGGGCCTTGAGCGCCATGCCCAGCACACCGCCGATCAGCAGCGACGAGAGCACCGCCAGGGTGCCGATCAGGGCCAGCGGGATACCGAAACCAGGGGCATCGGTGTCGATCAGGATCAGCGCGCCGACCACGAAGGCGACGATGCCGCCAAAACCGACCACGCCGAAACTGGGCAGGAAGGCTTCGGCGATCATGAAGGCGATACCGAGCAATATCAGCGCCACCCCGGCGAAGCTCACGGGCAACAGCTGCAGGGCATACAGCGCCAGCAGCAGGCAGATGCCGCCGACCACGCCGCCTACCGTCGAGCCGGGGTTCATGAACTCGAACAGCAGGCCGTACACACCGATCATGATCAGGATCAGCGCCACGCTGGGGTTGGTGATGACCGCCAGCACCCGTGTGCGCCAGTCCGGCAGGTGCTCGACCAGGCTGGCGCCGGCAGTCTGCAGCTGCTGGGGCTGGCCAGCGACAGTGAGCGTTTTGCCATCGAGCTTGCGCAGCAGGTCGGGCAGGTCATCGGCCACCAGGTCGATCACGTCGAGCCGCAAGGCCTCGCTGGCGGACAGGCTGACCGCCTCGCGCACAGCCTTCTCCGCCCAGTCGGCATTGCGCCCGCGCAGCTGCGCCAGGCCACGAATGTAGGCCGCCGCATCGTTTACCTGCTTGCGCGCGAGGGTTTCGTCATCGCTGCCTTTGGCCTTGTCGTCCTTGGGCGTGCCTGGCGGGGCGCCTATCTGCACGGGGGTTGCGGCGCCCAGGTTGGTACCGGGCGCCATGGCCGCGACATGGCTGGCATAGAGGATATAAGTGCCAGCGCTGGCGGCGCGGGCACCACTGGGGGCGACGAAGGTTGCGACCGGCACGGGGCTGGCGAGAATCGCCTTGATCATCTGGCGCATGGCGCTGTCCAGCCCGCCCGGGGTGTCCATGCGGATAACCACCAGTTGCGCACCCTGCGCCTTGGCCTGGTCGAGGCTGCGCACCAGGTAGTCGGCGCTGGCCGGGCCGATGGCGTCATCGATGCCCAGCACCCAGACTGCACCGGGCGCTGCCCAGCCGCCTGGCGTGATACCAAGCAGCAACAGCAGCAACAGCCAGCGCCAGCAGCGGGTGATCACCTGTCGTCACCTCGTTTGCCTCTATTGCACAAGTTTAGCCCTGCCTGCTGGTACCCGACCTAAAATTGGAAATTGGGGGGCGAAACCGGAGGTGCATCATGCGTATGGCAAAGACCCTGCAGGATCGCCTGGACAAGGCCAACTGCGATTACGACATCATTCCCCATCCACATTCGGCCACCAGCCTGGAGTCGGCCCGTACGGCCGGCGTGCCCGCCGAGCGGGTCGCCAAGTCGGTGATGCTCGATGACCGTCATGGCAACTACATCATGGCCGTGCTACCGGCCAACCGGCATCTGGACATGACCAAGGTACGCATGTCCGGGGCCTGGCAACTGACCCGTGAAAGCGGCCTGCCGAGCCTGTTCGGCGACTGCGAGCGCGGTGCCGTACCGGCGCTTGGCGATGCCTACCAGATAAAGATGCTGCTTGATTCGAGTCTTACCCGCCAAGGCGATGTCTATCTGGAGGCGGGTGATCACGATCACCTGATCCACATGAGCATGGAGCAATATCTGAAGCTGGTGCCGCGCGCCGAAGTGCGTGAGCTCAGCTGATGCTCTCAACCCATGCCGGGCCGGCATCGTCGACGACCGGTCTGGCGACGAGGAGGAACCATGGATAAGCCGATTCATCCTTTGTCCGAGATTTTCAAACAGCTGGGGCTGTCTGACGATCCGGTCGATATCGACCGTTTCATCACCACCCATTCGCCGCTCGACGACGATATAAAGCTGGTTGACGCGCCTTTCTGGAACGATTCACAGCGCGCTTTTCTGAAAGAGAAGTACATCGCTGATGACGACTGGATTCCGATGATCGACCAACTGAACGAGGCGCTGCATCCAAGCAAAAAATAAAGCGCCGAGTGGTGCCTGACGAGTGATTGGCCGTTGCTATGCTCAGGAAAACAACAAGGGGATAGCGCGATGAAAGATCCCTACGCACCAGGCTTCTGGTGCTCCGTGACGATCCTGGGCACGTTGACGGCCAGTTATTTCTACGGCATACGGCAAACGCAACAGATGAACCAGGCGGTGCATTTCCTGTATGCCGCTGCCGCTGTCACTGTGGCGGTTGCACTGGTGGCGCTGGCCTGGATCGCCTGGCAGCAACTGCACCTGAACAAGCGTGAGGTGGTGCAGGGGCGAACGTTGCTGACCATCTGGAACACCAAGGTCGCGCTACGCCGCGTCGAGACGGTGTTCGACCGTTACTTCTGGGGCAGCTACTGGCATTCGGGGCGCACCTTCGAAGAGGTCATGGGCGAGCTCAAGGGCACGCCGCTGGAGCAGAGCCTGGATGCCCTGAAACGCCAGTGCCGCTTGCTCGATCGCGAAATTCATGACCACCATCACCACTGGCTGGCCAATGCCCGCGACCTGTCCAGCGTGGCCCAGGCCATGGCCCGTGAACGCTACCAGCTGGATGTGGGAGAGCCGACCCGCAGCGGTCATGGCAACACCGCCGTGCTCAACCGGGACCTGGAAGTGCTGGTGTACACCTGGTCGGCGCGCCTGCGCAGTTTCGACCATCAGCTGGACGAGCTGGAGCGCGCCTACCACTGAGGTGCTTCATTCGCCGCGGATGTATTGCTCCAGTTTCAGGATCAGGTTTGCCTGTTCGGCGATGGTTTCCTTGACCAGGTCACCGATCGACAGCAGGCCGAGCAGCTCGCCATTGCTGACCACCGGCAGGTGGCGCAGGTGGCGGTTGGTCATCAGGTTCATGCAGTACTCGAGGTTCTGCTTCGGTTCCACGGTGACCACCGGCGCACTCATGATCTCGCGCACAGGGGTGGCGGCGGACGAGCGGCCCTTCAGCACCAGTTTGCGCGCATAGTCCCGTTCACTGACGATACCCACTACCTGGTTGGCCTCGACCACCGGTAGCGCACCGACGTTTTTCTCCGCCAGCAGCTTCAGGGCGTCGAGTACCGAGTCATCCGGGCCGATGGTGTACACGGTCTGGTGCTGGGACTTGGTCTTGAGGATTTGTTCGACGGTCTTCATACGGGCCTCTGCGGGTGAAAAAAGCGATGTCTCGGAGTAAATAAAGCATCCGGCACGGCGCTCTGCACGGCAATGCAGGAAACGGCATCGAGTCGATTGAAAAACGTCATGAATGGTCGCCTGTACCGGCCTCTTCGCGGCTAAAGCCGCTCCCACAGGGTGGGAGCAACTGTCTTGTGTTGCCTGTACTGGCCTCATCGCCGGCAAGCCAGCTCCCACAGGGATAGCGCCTGGCTCAAGGCCGATGCGGTCGAGGTGGGAGCAACTGTCTTGCTCAATTTCTAAAATCTAGCGCGTCACCTGTGGGAGCGGGCTTGTCCCGCGAACACGGGCGAAGCCCGTGCCATCCAGCGC
>NZ_NEJM01000027.1:0-30249 GCF_002113725.1 Pseudomonas sp. B23(2017)
AGCTGGGAGGTTCTGCTGGCGATAGGCGGGTTGTATTTGCAGCAGGACAGCCTGGGCAGGAATCAGGAAAAGGCGGAAACGGAGATTGGGCCGAAGGCGTATGAGGCCAAGTTGGCGTTGCAAGGATCGTACTTGGGAGTGTTGGGAGGGCATATCGAACTGGTTGGGCTCATGTTGCGGGAAAGTGCCTATAAGGGTATGCCATGGGCCAAAGGTGCTACTGCCACAGGCGAGACCTTGATAAAGATCGGTGCTGTAGTAGGCGCTGTCGTCGGGTTTGTTGAGGCAGCACAGGCAGTTTCTGCTGCTAAACGTGCATCGGCAGCAGGAGATGGTGCAGCAGCGATACGATACTGGTTGGCTGCAGGTTTTTACGGGGCCAGCGCCATTGCCGTCGCTGGAACAGCATTAAGTTCCACTGTATGGGGACCCGTAGGCCTCGCTGTAGTGCTGGCGTTGACTGCCTATACGCTTAGCAAAAGCGCTGAAGAGAATGAGTCATCCGCTCTGGAACGGTGGGCCCGACGGTGCTGTTTTGGAAAGGCAGATGAGACGCCAGTCATTCACTGGAGAAGCCCGGAGTACGCAGACATCGCATTTGCGGAGCTCAACGCCGCCACGCTAGGTGTACAGGCAGAATTCCACTTCGAAGCGAATCTGGTAAGCGACCCGGCCACTCCAAGGATCGGAGGGTTGACCGGTCTTGAACGGAAACAAAAAATAAAATTCAAGATAATCCTACCTCAGTACAAAGACGGAATTTCGGCATATCGGTGGTGCCTGACAGTCCATCGTCGAGGTGATGGCCAGTTCCCGGACTACACGGGAGGAGAGACTCTGGTTGTGGATGAGTTTCATGCACGTCGCTCAACTGGCTCTTCCAAGTCGGCCAGCTTCCCTGGCTTTTCTCCGCCTAGGCTGCCCGACTATAAAAGCGACTTTAATATTGATAAAAAGTACTCTTCTTTTTCGGAGGGTAATGACCGGTCCCAATTGGCTATCTCAGGCGTTATAGAACTCATGCCGACAATTGGAGCGCACTCCATTGTCGCAGCAACATTGCTGGTAATGTACTGGCCGGACCGAGAAATTGAAAGTGCGTATATTGAGGTATGTAACCGGAGGGCAAATGACGACGCATGAGCCAAGAGTGCTAATGAGACGTGCGCCAGCCTGGCGCTACGATCTACCGAGCGCCCACGAAGCACCCACATCTCTCTTGAATTTGAACGATATTAATCCGCCACCAAACCATGCTGATGATGTATACATGGAGTTGCCTCGATCTACAGTCCGTCTACGAGGTGTATTGGCCTTGCTTGGCATTCCGACGCTGCTGTTCTTGTTTTTTGTAGCTGTACAAGTGTATTGGGGCCTAATTGATTACAGTCAGGCCTTCGATTGGATTATGAAGCTAATCTTGATACTCGGGCCTCTAATCTGCATATGGGTCGTCTTTTCATTTGTCCGGCTAGACTTGGCACTTCCACGAGACGAACCAATACGTTTTAATCGCTTGCGTCGAAAGATCTATGTTTATCAATTCAGATGCAACTACCTCTTCCTGTTCAGCCGCAAACACTGGGGCGTCAAACCTGTCGCCTACAATTGGGACGACGTAACCGCCGAAGTCTACCGAGTCTACGCCTCCGGCTACGGTGGGCTGATCGAAAACGTCATGCTGTCGGTTCGCAACCCGGACACCGACGAAGTCATCGACCGCGTGTTATTCACCCACGACCTCTACCACGGAGAAGCCTACTGGGCTATCGCGCGGCTATTCATGCAGCAAGGCCCCGAAGCCCTACCGAAATTCGTGCACCCACCCCGCGACTGGAACGATGACGATGGCCTCAGCCATATGCACTGCCTGGCGCCGAAGGTTGATTGGCCTCAGGAAATGGACCGTGAATCTCGTACCGGGCCATCAGAAGGAGAAGCCCAATGAACCCTGTCGTACTGGTAGGTCATCGACATGTCTGCCCGCTACATGGCACCAACCAGGTAGAAAGCGGCAGTGCCACGTACACCTTCAATGGCAGGGCGGTTGCCAGGGTGGGGGATCGGACCACGTGCGGCGCCGTGATCAAGAGTGGGGCTGAGCATTTCCTGGTCGAGGGCGCGGCCGTGGCGCGTAAAGGTGACCGGACGGATCACGGTGGTGTGCTGGAGGAGGGTGATGCTGGGTGGATGCTGGATTGATCAAATACCTCTTGTACAAGATCGGGCCCACAGATCTCTGTGCGGCTTTGGCAGTGAACACCAGCGCAGCCGGATGGGTTTGCTATCTCGGTGTTGACACCGAGTGCACCGCGCCACCATTATCCAGCCATATCCACGCAACGGGCTTGCCGGCATGTCCACTTCCAACCACGCCATTTTCGCTTCGGGCTTCATCGCCCAGGCAGGCGCGTGCGTTGCCGTTGCCAAGAAATCCAAGAAACAGCCGCTCATCTGACCGAGGCGCGCTGTCTCGTCAGGTGGGCTGACGAGACAGAAGGCGCCAGGTATCCCTGCCAGACCACTTCGACTCTTCGCCCTGCTGACGCTGACTTTCGGTCAACATCAGGAGTTTTTGCATGTCGAATTTCCGTGGTATCTGGATCGCCCTCGTCACGCCAATGCGCGCCAATGAAATCGACTTCGCCGCCCTGGAAAAACTGGTGAAGAAGCTGCTCGAAGAGGGTGTGGCCGGTTTTGTGGTATGCGGTACCACGGGCGAAGCAGCGGCGCTGTCCAAGGCCGAGCAACTGGCCGTGCTGGACGCTGTGCTGGCCTGGGTGGAGCCGGGCAGGGTGGTGATGGGCCTGTCGGGCTACAACCTGCGCGAACTGTTGGCCTTCCAGGCTGAAATCCAGCGGCGTGACATTGGCGGACTGCTGGTCCCTGCACCGTGCTACATCCGGCCTTCGCAGGCCGGCATCGAGGCGTTCTTCAGCACCGTGGCGGATGCCGCCAGCGTGCCGGTGATCGTCTACGACATCCCCTACCGCACCGGGGTACGTATCGAGCGTGAAACCCTGCGCCGCATCTTGCGCCACCCGCGCATCGCGGCGGTGAAGGACTGCAGCGGCGACAGCGAGACCACCATGGCCCTGATCCAGGACGGCCACGCCCAGGTGCTGGCCGGTGAGGACGTGCAGATCTTCAACAACCTGTGCCTGGGTGGCGCAGGGGCCATTTCGGCTTCGGCGCATGTACGCGCCGACCTGTACGTGCGCATGCTGCAGCAGGTCGACCATGGCGACTGGGTAGCCGCGCGCGGTACGTTCTACCAGTTGCTGCCGTGGATGAAGATGGCCTTTGCCGAGCCCAACCCGGCTGTGGTCAAGGCGGCCTTGCAGCTACAGGGGCTGATGAGCGACGAACTGCGAGAGCCCATGCAGCCGTGCACGGAGATGACCCGGGGCAAGCTGCAAGGCGTGCTGGGTTCGCTCGGTGCTTGAGATAGAACGGCACATAACTCATTGAATCAGCAGGGCCCCTGTGGGAGCGGCTTTAGCCGCGAACACCGGCGCAGCCGGTGCCATGCAGCGCGTTGGATTCTTCGCGGCTAAAGCCGCTCCCACAGGGTACGCGGATCGCTTGCTTCTGAATCTATGAAAGCGGCCTGGCCTCGCCAATCAGGATGTCTTCGAAAAACGCCCCGACCGGCTCGGTAGGGTGGCACAACTGGATCTCCAGCACCCACACCACTTCGCTCGGGACGATTTCCACCTCGGCCAGTTTGTCCTGCCCAAATAGCACATGCGGGAAGTCGGCGATGCGATGCCCGGCCAGGTTGCGCTCCAGCTGCCAGCCTTTTGCCTGGGCACTGCGCTCGGCGAAGTCGTACAGTTCGCGCCCGGTCAGGCCACGGCCCCAGGCCTGGCGGGTTTCGTCGAACACTTCATGCAGTGCCTTGACGCAGGCGTGGTGCAGCTCGTGCTGGCCGAACACGAAGGTGTCGCCATAGTCGCCCTCATAGCCATCCCATACCGGGCCGACATCGACCACGACGATATCCGTGTTACGTAATACACGTTGCAGATCAATGCCTTGGCGCGGCGTGCGCACGGTGTCGTCGCCAAAGCGGATGTAGGTCGGGTGCCAGGTGTGCGATGCGCCCATCGCCTGCAAGGTTTGCGCGGCCATCTCCAGCGCCTGGGCGGTGGTCATGCCGACTTTCAGCTGGCTGGCGATCGCTGTCACGGCCCGTACCGACTGCGCGCGGGCAGCGAGCATGCCGTCCAGCGAGTAGCGCGGGCCGACTTTTTCCAGTTCCGGGTGCAATGGGTTGGCTGTTGAAGCCGCGGGCGCCAGTGCGCCGCTGGCAACGAAAGCCTCCGCGACAAAACGATGGGGCTGCAGGCCTGCTGCGAGGCACTGCTCGCGAACCTGGCTGATCATCGTGACATTGCCGCAGGCATAGACCTGGGTGTCGGCCCAGCGATGGGCCTGGGCCAGCGCCACCTGCTGCACGCGCTCCCGGTCCGACAGCACCGGGTGCCAGCGAAAGTGAGCGTGTGCACGGCTGGCCTGGTCGAGAAACTCTCGGTCATAGAAGTCGGCTTCCGATCTGCCGCCCCAGTACAACGTGACCTCGGCATCACCTGCCAGGGCGGTCAGCAGCAATGGCTTGATGCCGGCGTAACCTGTGCCAGTGGCGAACAGCACCAGGGGCCGCTGGTCCTCGTGCTGCCAGGTGCAGGCACCCACCGGCCCTTCAAGTTTCAAGCTGTCACCTGCTTGCAGGGTTGGCAGCAGGCGTTCGGTAAACAGGCCGCCGCTCACCTTGCGGATGTGAAACACCAGTTGCCCCTGGTCCTGGGCGGGCAGGTTGGCGATGGAAAAACAGCGGCTGTCACCGTTGTCGAGCCGAAAGCGTACGTACTGGCCAGCCCTTACCGCCAACGGCTGTGCAGGCTGCAGCACCAGTTCGATGATATCGGCGCTCAGTTCGCGTTTGCCATGAACCTGCGCGTGGATTTCCAGCGCCTGGGCTTCCAGGGACCAGCCGGGGATTTCCAGGCGCATGTCGCTGCAGGCGTGGCTCTGGCACAGCAACATTTCGTCGGCGGCGAGGGGGTAGCAGGGCGCGGGCATGTCTGCCGTCCGCTGCTTGTGCCGATACTGCCCCGACACCACCTTGACCTTGCACGACCCGCAGGCGCCGCGGCGGCATGAGAAGGGCACCGGCAGGCCGCTGGCGAGCATGGCATCGAGCAGCAGCTCCTGGCTGGCGTCGAAGGTTTTGCCCGAGGGCGACAATTCAATGACGTGGCGGTTCTGCATGGGCACCTCGGGGCAAGTGGAGGTTCGATTGTTGCTATAGTCCAGGACCAGTAGAACCTCCAGTTTCGGTTAATTCACATGGTCCAGCTTCGCAAATGGCAGCCGCTGCTCAAGCTCGACGGGGCGCAGCCGCAGGCTTCGTACAGGCAGATCGTCGAGGGCCTGGTAGCCGCGATCTCCGAGGGTCGCCTGCGCCCCGGCACGCCGTTGCCTGGCACGCGGGAAATGGCGCAACTGCTGAACGTCAATCGCAAGACGGTGATCCTCGCCTACGAGGAAGCCGAGACCAAAGGCTGGCTGGAAAGCGTGCAGCGCCGTGGCACCTTCGTCAGTCGGCAGCTGGCGGCTGGCACCCAGGCCGAGCCCGATGCAGCGCAGCCCTTTGCCCTGGTGCTACAGGAGGAGCCTGCCGTTGCCTACTTCGCGGCCAACGAACAGGCTGCCGCGCAGCAGGACCGGCCGGGTGCGCTGTTCTTCGACAACGGCGCCTGTGACCACCGCCTGCTGCCGCAGACCGTTCTGCACCGTTATTACCGTAATGCCTTGCGCAACAGCTTTGCCGCCAACACCGTGCGCCATGGCAGCGCGTGCAGCAGCCACTCCCTGCGCAGCGCCTTGGCCGACATGCTGCGGCACAATCGCAGCCTGAACGTTGGCGCCGAGCATATCTGCCTGACCCAGGGCGTGCAGATGTCGCTGTACCTGGTGGGCAGCGTGCTGCTCAAGCCCGGTGACGTTGTGCTGGTCGAACGCCTGAGCTATCCGCCCGCGTGGGAGATCTTCCGCCAGCTGGGCGCCCGGCTGGTCACCGTGGACCTGGATGACGAGGGCTGCCGGGTCGAGCAGATCGATGCACTGTGCCGGTTGCACCAGGTGCGCATGCTGTACATCACTCCCCATCACCAGTTCCCGACCACGGTCAGCCTGCCTGCCGGGCGCCGACAGCAGCTGCTGGAGCTGGCGCGGCAGCATGACTTTTGCGTGGTCGAGGAAGACTACGACCATGAGTACCACTTCGCCGGGCGGCCTTACCTGCCGCTGGCGAGCGACCGTCAGCAGCGGCACGTGATCTACATTGGCTCATTGTCCAAGTCCCTGGGCAGTACGTTCCGTTGCAGTTTCATCGTGGCGCCGGCGGAGGTGGCCGTGGCGCTCGAACGCAGGGCGACGCTGACCCTGGGGCAGGGCGATGCGGTGATGCAGCAGATGCTGGCGGACTTGATCAATGATGGCGAGCTGAAGAAGCACTTGCGTCGGGTTACCCGAGAGTATCGCCGGCGTCGAGAGACCCTGTTGGCTTGCTTGCACGATGCCTTTGGCGAGCAAGTAACCGTGCGCGAGCCGGAAGGTGGGCTGGCACTGTGGGTGAGGTTTGCTGACGGGATCGATGTGGATCAGTTGGTTGGCAAGGCGTTGGAGTTGGACCTGGTGGTACGCAGTGGCCGGCAGTTTTCGCCGTTTGGTCATGCGGAAAATGCCCTGCGCCTCGGTTTCGCCTCGTTGGACATGGATGAAATCCGGCTGGCTACACAACGTTTGGCGCAAGCGGCGAAGGCGATTGCAACATCGGTCCAGCGCAATCCCTGTGGGCGATCACCCAGCCCTTTGGGTTGCGCTGTCGAGTAGAAAACTGAATTCGCAAGCGGTCCGCGTACCCTGTGGAAGCGGCTTTAGCCGCGAAGAATCCAACGCGGTGCATGGCACCGGCTGCGCCGGTGTTCGCGGCTAAAGCCGCTCCCACAGGGTCCCTGCTGATGCAATGAGTTATGGGTAGTTCCATGGGAGCTGACTTGATCACCGTCGCAGCCGGTGGCAAAGCAGGTCAATGGTGGCCTGACGCGCAGCGTCTGATGGCCGTCAGTGTGCAGCCGTCGGCAGCATGCCCGAGCCCTGGGCCTTGTGCGCGGCTTCTATCAGCTGCAGGTTGCGGCTGCGCAGTGCGTGATTGTTGCCAACACGCAGGTTGGAGCGAAGCGCCAGGGTTTCGGCCTGTTCATACTGCCCTTGCTGAAGGCGCAAAACGCCAAGGTAGTGCAGCGTCGCCGGGTTGTTCGGCTGAATGTGCAGCGCACGCTCCAGGGTGGCCGCCGCCTGGTCCAGTTGGCCGTCGGCATATTGTTGCGAGGCGGTTTCGATCAGCACCGTCGAGGCATTGTTGCTGCGTGCGGGCGCGTAGCGTTCGCCGGCCAGTGCGCCCTGTGCCGTGATTGCGCTGAACAACAGGAGCAAGGCTGACAGAACAGGTGTGCTGGGCATCGGCGGTAGACTCGGCAGGGCTTGGGCAGGCCCGGTTGGAGGGCGAGGGATGCTATCGACCGAATTGGAGCGTTGAAGTTCCCGCCTGGTCGGCTTGTTGCCTGTTGCCCGGTCTTTGCCTCGACAACATCTGTTCGGTTACCGCCCATAACCGCACTCCGGCGCCTCAAGCCTGGGGCAGTACCTCCGATAGCAGCACACCCACCGTCGAATCATCGACCAGAAGTGGTGCCAACAAGGAGTACTGCCCGCATGCTTGCCAACCTGAAGATCCGCACCGGAATGTTCTGGGTGCTGTCCCTGTTCAGCGTGACCCTGCTGTTTTCCACCGTCAGTGCCTGGCGGGCGGCGGTGGGCAGCGACCAGCAGATCACCGAACTGGACCAGACCGCGCACCAGTCGGACCGGTTGAACAATGCGTTGCTGATGGCGATTCGCGCCAGTGCCAATGTGTCCTCGGGCTTCATCGAGCAGCTGGGTGGGCATGAGGAAAGCGCCAACAAACGCATGGCGCTGTCGGTCGAGCTGAACGACAAGAGCCAGAAGCTGGTGGACGAGTTTGTCGAAAACGCCCGCGAGCCTGCGTTGCACGCACTGGCAACCGCGCTGCAGGCCACCTATGGCGAGTATGCCAAGGCGGTCGCCGGGCAGCGTGAGGCAACCCGTCAACGTTCGCTCGAGCAGTATTTCAAAGTCAACACCGACGCCGGCAACGCCATGGGCCGGCTGCAGGCGCTGCGCCAGCAACTGGTCGGCGCATTGAGTGAGCGCGGTCAGCAGATCATGCTGGAATCCGACCGGCGCCTGGCGCGTGCGCAAATGCTGAGCCTGGGGCTGCTGGGCGTGACGCTGTTGTTGGCGGCGCTGTGCTGGGCCTTTGTTGCCCAGCGCGTGCTGCACCCGCTGCGCGAAGCTGGTCGGCACTTTCAGCGCATTGCCGGTGGCGACCTGAGCGTGCCGGTGCAGGGGCAGGGCGGTAACGAGATCGGGCAGCTGTTCCATGAACTTGAACGCATGCAGCAGAGCCAGCGCGACACCCTGGGGCAGATCAGCAGCTGCGCCAGGCAACTGGACGCAGCCGCCACGGCGCTGAATACCGTCACCGAGGAAAGTGCCAACAACCTGCGCCAGCAGGGCCAGGAGCTGGAGCAGGCCGCCACCGCCGTCACCGAAATGACCACGGCCGTGGAGGAGGTTGCGCGCAATGCCATCACCACCTCGCAGACCACCAGCGAATCCAACCAGCTGGCAGCGCAAAGCCGCCGGCAAGTCAGCGACAACATCGACGGCACCGAGGCCATGACTCGGGAGATCCAGGCCAGCAGCGCGCATCTGCAGCAACTGGTCGGGCAGGTGCGGGACATCGGCAAGGTGCTGGAGGTGATTCGCTCGGTGTCCGAGCAAACCAACCTGCTGGCGCTCAATGCCGCCATAGAGGCCGCCCGTGCGGGCGAGGCCGGGCGCGGCTTTGCGGTGGTGGCGGATGAGGTGCGTACGCTGGCGTACCGCACGCAACAGTCGACCCAGGAAATCGAGCAGATGATCGGGCGCGTGCAGGCGGGTACCGAAGCGGCCGTGGCCTCGATGCAGGCCAGTACCAGCCGCGCCCAGTCGACGCTGGACGTGACCCTGGCTTCGGGGCAGGTGCTGGAGGGTATCTACAGTGCGATCGGCGAGATCAACGAGCGTAACCTGGTGATTGCCAGCGCAGCCGAAGAGCAGGCCCAGGTGGCGCGAGAGGTGGACCGCAACCTGCTGAACATTCGCGAGTTGTCGACATCCTCGGCAGCGGGGGCGCAGCAGACCAGTGAGGCAAGCAAGGCGTTGTCGGGGTTGGTGGGGGAGATGACGGCGTTGGTGGGGCGGTTCAGGGTTTGAGGCCTGGCGGGCACCAGGCTGTGGGAGCGGGCGCGCCCGCGAACACCGGCGTAGCCGGTGCCATCAACCGCGTCGCCTGCTTCGCGGGCATGCCCGCTCCCACAGGGACCCCACCAGCCGAAGGAGTGTGCTGTACCTGTGGGAGCGGGCGAGCCCGCGAACACCGGCGAAGCCGGTGCCATCCACCGCGTCGCCTGCTTCGCGGGTAAACCCGCTCCCACAGGGGGCCCGCCAGTTGAAGGAATGTGCTGTACCTGTGGGAGCGGGCGAGCCCGCGAACACCGGCGTAGCCGGTGCCATCAACCGCGTCGCCTGCTTCGCGGGTAAACCCGCTCCCACAGGGGGCCCGCCAGTTGAAGGAATGTGCTGTACCTGTGGGAGCGGGCGAGCCCGCGAACACCGGCGTAGCCGGTGCCATCAACCGCGTCGCCTGCTTCGCGGGTAAACCCGCTCCCACAGGGGGCCCGCCAGTTGAAGGAATGCGCCATACCTGTGGGAGCGGGTTTACCCGCGAACACCGGCGTAGCCGGTGCCATCAACCGCGTCGCCTGCTTCGCGGGTAAACCCGCTCCCACAGGGGGCCCGCCAGTTGAAGGAATGTGCTGTACCTGTGGGAGCGGGCGAGCCCGCGAACACCGGCGAAGCCGGTGCCATCCACCGCGTCGCCTGCTTCGCGGGCATGCCCGCTCCCACAGGGACCTCACCAGCTGAAAGAATGCGCCATACCTGTGGGAGCGGGTTTACCCGCGAACACCGGCGTAGCCGGTGCCATCAACCGCATCGCCCGGTTCGCGGGCACGCCATGTGCGCTTTCAGTTATCGATCATGCTTCGAAGAGGAGCGCCCGGCCTTGTTGTGTTCCTTGGAATGGGCAATGCCGGACCGGGTAGTGCCACGGCCGTTGTCATCATTGCGCAGGCTTCCATAGTGATTGCCGCTCTCGCCATGGTTGCGGGTGGCCTTGCCGGCATGATCACTCTCGTAGCCGGCGCCATTACCGTTGAACCCACCTTTGCCGTCGCCATTGCCATTACCTTTGGCATATGCGGAACCAATCGGCGAGACATCGGCAGGCAACAATGCAGTTGCGCCGAGCGCCAGGGCACAGGTAAAGACGGCTACCAGGGTTTTTTTCATGTTTGTTCGCCTCCAGAAGGCGCAGGGGGAGAGCTTGAGTGCGGATACGACATAAGGTTGCCTCTTAAGTTCCGCAGTGCGCAGCCGTTCGATGAAGCGGCTGCCAGGCCCTTTCAGTACCTGGCAGCCTCAAGCTTCATGACTGTTCAGATCTCGACCTGGGTGCCAAGCTCGATCACCCGGTTCAGCGGCAGCTTGAAGTACTTCAGGTTGCTGTTGGCATTCTTCAGCAGGAAGGCAAACAGGTGCTCCCGCCAGCGGGCCATGCCCATCTGCCTGCCTGCAATAACCGTCTCCCGGCTGAGGAAATAGGTGGTGCGCATGGGGCCGAACTCAAGGTCCGCACGTTGGCAGCGGCTTAGCGCCAACGGCACGTCGGGTTCCTCCATGAAGCCGAAATGCAGGCTCACGCGGAAGAAACCGCCACCAAACGCCTCGACCTCAAAGCGCTTGCCGGCGCTGACCCGTGGCTCGTCCTCGAACACGACGGTCAACAGCACCACCTGTTCATGCAGTACCTGGTTATGCAGCAGGTTGTGCAGCAAGGCGTGAGGCACCGCCTCGGGCCTGGCGGACAGGAATACGGCAGTACCGCCCACGCGGTAAGGCGGCTGGGCCTTGAGGCTGGTAATGAACAGGTCCAGCGGCAGCGAGCTTTCGTCCAGCCGCTCGACGATCATCCGTCGCCCGCGCTTCCAGGTAGTCATCAGGGTGAACAGTGCCAGGCCGGCAATCACCGGAAATGCACCGCCCTGGAGGATCTTCGGCGCATTGGCGGCGAAATACAGGCTGTCGACCAGCAGGAACGCCAGCAGCATCGGCACCGCCAGCCAGCGTGGTGCCTTCCACAGCAACAGCACCACTGCCGAAGCCAGCAGCGTGGTGATCAGCATGGTCCCGGTCACGGCTACGCCGTAGGCTGCCGCAAGCGCCCCGGACGACTCGAAGCCGACCACCAGCAGCACCACGCCAACCATCAGTGCCCAGTTCACCATGCCGATGTAGATCTGCCCTTGTTCCTCGCTGGAGGTGTGCTGGATGAACATGCGCGGTACGTAACCCAGCTGGATGGCCTGGCGCGTCAACGAGAACGCACCGGAGATCACGGCCTGGGACGCGATGATGGTGGCCAGCGTGGCCAGCCCGACCATGGGCAGCAGGGCCCATTCGGGCGCCAGCAGGTAAAACGGGTTGCGCACTGCCTGCGGGTCGCCGAGGATCAGCGCGCCCTGGCCGAAGTAGTTCAGCACCAGGCCGGGCAGCACCAGCAGGAACCAGGCCCGGGCAATGGGTTTGCGGCCGAAGTGCCCCATGTCGGCGTAGAGGGCTTCGGCGCCGGTCAGCGCCAGCACCACTGCGCCCAGAATCGCCACCCCCATGCCCGGGTGCAGCACGAAGAACTTCACCGCCCAGAGCGGGTTGAGTGCCTGCAGCACCTCCGGGCGCTGGACGATGCCGTGCAGGCCCAGCGCACCCAGTACGATGAACCACAGCACCATGATCGGCCCGAAGAGGATGCCGATGCGCGCGGTGCCGTGCTTCTGGATCAGGAACAGCGCCACCAGCACCACCACCGACAGCGGCACGACCCAATGTTCGATACCGTCGAAGGCCAGTTGCAGGCCCTCGACGGCCGATAGCACGGAGATCGCCGGCGTGATCATGCTGTCGCCGTAGAACAGCGCGGCGCCGAACAGGCCGAGCAGCACCAGTATCCTGCCCAGGCGCTGGTAGGGCGCCGCCGCCCGGTGCGCCAGGGCGGTCAGGGCCATGATGCCACCTTCGCCCTGGTTGTCGGCACGCAGGATGAACAGTACGTACTTGAGCGACACCACCCAGAGCAACGACCAGAACACCAGTGACAGCACACCCAGTACGCCGGCGGTGTTGGCCTGCACGCCGTAGTGCCCGGCGAACACTTCCTTGAGGGTGTACAGCGGGCTGGTGCCGATGTCGCCATACACCACGCCGACAGCGGCGACGAGCATGCCGATGGGGTTGGACTTGCCGGGAACGGATTGATTTGCGATGACGGTGGACTGGCTCACGAAGGGCTTCTCTGGACTGGCGGGTAGAAATGCATGCCATCCCTGAGCATCGCGCGCCCAGTATTCCTTCTGTCTGTCGGCTCAGCCGTAAAAAGTGCGTAAAAAATCAGCCAGGTTGCGCCGCCAGGCTGTTGCTGACATTACGCCCCAGCACCAGCACCGTAGCGAAACCGCAGCCCACCAGGGCCGTGGCCAGGCTCAGCAGCACCGAGCTGCCCAGCTGGTCGACGATCCGACCGCCGAAGAACGAGCCCAGCGCAATGATCACCTGGAACATGGCGACGAACAGCGGCATGCCGCGTTCGACATCCTTGGGCGCGACGACGAACATCCAGATACTGGCGCAGGCCGGGAACGCGCCGAAGGCGAAGCCCCACAACCCGATCAGCATCGCTGCACCGGTCATGCCGGTGGCGAAGTGAGGGAACAGGGCAGTGCTGGTGCCGATCATCAACGCTACCAGCAGCAGGGTGTGACGTACGCTGCGGTTGGCGGCGAAACCGGCGAAGATATTGCCGAACACCCCGGCCACGCCATAAAGCAGCAGCAACGAGCCAATTGTCGGCCCATCGAAGCCGGAGCTTTGTTTGAAGAAGGGCGCAACATAGGTGTACGCGGCAAAGTGCGCCAGGCCGATCAGCAACACGGCAATCAGGCCAACCCGCGCCTGTGGGTTGATGAACAGGGCCGGCAGGTCGCTGATGCGAATGGCCTTGTCCGGGTTGAGCCGCGGGAGCAACAGGATCTGCGCCAGCAGCACCGGTACACCCAGTAGCGCGGTTACCAGAAAGGTCATGCGCCAGCCCATCAGGCCGCTCAACCAGGTGCCTACCGGCACGCCCAGCACGGTGGCCAGGGTTACGCCGACCATGATGATCGAGGTGGCCTGGGCTACGCCCACACCCTTCGGTGCCAGGCGGCCGCTGAGGGCAATGGCCGTCGCCCAGAAGCCGCCGATACTCACGCCCAGCAGCACGCGGCCGAACAGCAGCAGGTTGAAGTCACTGGCGTAGGCCACCACCGCGTTGGCGATGATCATGATCAGCGTCAGGCCGATCAGCAGGTAGCGACGGTCCAGGGCGCCAATGCCCACCGACAGTAGCGGGGCGGCGAGGGCGGCCATGATGCCGGGCAGGGTGACCATCAGGCCGGCGTGGCCTGCACTGATGCCGAGGTCGCTGGCGACATCGTTGAGTACACCCACCGGCAGGAATTCGCTGGTCACCAGGGCGAAGGCGCCGACGGCGACCGAAAGGATTGCCAGCCACTGTTGGCTGACGCTTTGTTGATCATGTTCGGGGAGGCCGCTAGGGGCCTGGCTGGCACTTGGCATGGTATTGGATTCCAAGAGAGGGATGTCGCCTGAAGCAGGCGCAAGGAGCGGGGGAAATTTGCTGGCGATTATAGGGGGCGCTTTTGCCAGGCCAACATGCGGGTCGCTCGATAGTAATCATCAGCGCAATCGATGAAACGCCTTGCGCAGAGCGCCCGCTGTTGGAGGCGGAGTAATGCCGCAGGTTCCGCAAGCAGGCTTTCAGCGGCGCTGGCCAACCAGCGCAGCGCCTGCGCAGGCCAGGGCAATCGCTGCAATGCCCAGCCACTGGAGCAGCGTCAGCACCTCGTTGAGGATCAGCCAGCCGGCTATGGCCCCGGCGGCGGGTGAAGCGCTGAGCAGCACGCCAAAGATGCTCGGTGGCAGGTGCCGCATCGCATACATGTCGAGCAGGAAGGGCACGGTGCTGGAGAGCAGGGCGACGCCCAGGCCTACCGTGAGCACCCAGGGCGCCAGCAGGTCGGTACCTGCCTGGTCAACGCCTAATGGTACGCCCAGCAGCGCTGCGAACAACATCCCGGTGGCGACCGCCTGCTTGCCGTGAACCGCCACCTTGCTGCCGAGCATCACATACAGCCCCCAGGCCAGTGCAGCGGCGAGCGAGTACAACACCCCGCGCAGGTCCAGGCCATGGCTATCCGTACCCCAGGGCAGCAAGGTGAGGCCGGCGACCGACAAGGCGATCCAGAGCAGGTCGATTCGGCGTCGGGAAGACAACAAGGCAGCCCCCAGAGGGCCGATCACCTCGATGGACACCGCGATACCAACCGGGATGTAGAGAAATGCCCGATAGATAAGCAGATTCATCAGCCCCATCATCACGCCGTAGCCCAGCAGGTGAAGCATGTTCGCCTGCTGCCAGATGCGCCAGGGCCGCAACACGGCCAGCAGGATCACGGCTGACAGGCCTAGGCGCAGCGCGGCCACGCCCTCGGGGCCGACCAGTGGGAACAGGGTCTTGGCCAAGGCAGCACCGGTCTGCACAGACACCAGGGCGGCGATGGCAGCGCCGACAGGAGCGAATGCTCCAGCACTTTTCGAGTCCACGCTCGTCTCCAGCGACATACGAGACACAATTTTAGAGCTCGGCGTTCGAAGGAATTGCTGTGAAAATAGCCCCCTGATGAGCGAACTGCTTTCTTTGGAACCCGAAAATGAGTGACTCCACCAGCCGCCCGCTTGACGGCTTCGATCATGCGATTCTGCGGTTGCTTCAGCGCGACAACAAAACCTCCCAGCGAGCGATTGCCGAGCAAATCGGCCTGTCCACGCCTGCTGTACAGCGGCGTATCGCCCAGATGGAGGCAAGCGAGGTGATTGTCGCCAACACTGCGGTGATCGCCCCGGAGAGTGTCGGCCAGATGATTACCGCCATTGTCGAATCGCGCTTGCGGGACGACCGATCCCTGGTGATGGACCGCGCCAAGCGGTACTTCGCCAATGTCGAGGAGATACAGCAGTGTTACTTCGTCAACGGCGGGGTTTCGTTCATCATCGTCATGCTTGCCCGTGATGTGGCGCATTTCGAAAAGCTGGTCAGGCTGCATTTTGCGGATAACGAGGACATCCTGACCTACCGAACGCTGATTGTTCTGGACAAGGTCAAGGTCGGGTTGTCTGTTCCGGTCTGACCCGCGAAGCAGGGGTTGCGCTGGATGGCACGGGCTTCGCCCGTGTTCGCGGGTGAACCCGCTCCCACAGGTTTTGCGTGGCGCTTGAAGCCAGAAAAAAACTGAGGGCGCAACAGTCGTGCCCACAACCTGAAGGCCAGCGCGATCCATGTGGGAGCGGGTTTACCCGCGAAGCAGGCGCCGCGGTGGATGGCGCGGGCTTCGGTGGAGGACACGCAAGCGTCCTCCACATCACATGCATCCTATGGCGACACCAGCACATCGCACTGGGACTCGTTCAGCACATGCTTGGTGACGCTGCCTATCAGCAGTTCTTCAAGTGCGCTTTCCCCTTGCTTGCCAACCACGATCAGGTCGCATTCCAGCTGTTGTTCCTGCTCGGCAATCCGCCAGCCAGGGTCGCCATGCACCACGATCTGCCGAGCATCTGCCACTCCGGCGGTTTCGCTCAAGGCCGCGAGCTGCTTCACCGCATCCTTGCGGATGACATTGCGGTAGTGTGCAAGCGTGTCATGGTCGATGTGGGCGAAGCGCATGCTGCCTTCGAACGGCGCTTCGTACACATGCAACAGAATGATCTCGGCCTGTGGGGCAATGGCTTTTGCCAGTTCGATGGAACGCAGTGATGAAGGCGAAAAATCAACTGCAACCAGCAAGGTCCGGTACGCATCGCGTGGTGCCTGCTTGACCACCAGCAAAGGGCAGGGCATGCGGTTCAGCATCTTCTGCACAGTGGAGCCCAGCAGCAGGCGCCGCGCCACGCTCTGGCCCTTCGCCCCGCACACCAGCAGGTCGCTGCGTTTATCCTGCACCACACGGGTGATCTCCGTGGTCACCGAGCCGTGCGCGACCTGCACGCCAGCGGCGATGTCATGGCGCTGGAACAGCATTGCAGCCAGTGCGCGAATTTTTTCGCCTGCGGTGTCCAGCACGCGCTTCAGCAGGTCGTCACCCGGTGCCACCAGCTGCTTCAGGCGCTCGAAGGGGGCCGGGTTGGCAACGTACAGCAGGTCCAGCGATGCCTGTTGCTCCTTGCTCAGGTACGCAGCGCGTTCTGCCGCGTTGCGGGCAGAAGTGGACAGGTCGGTGGCTACCAGTACGTGGTTCAGCGGGCTCATGTGGGGCTCCTTGTCCAAAGCCGCGCACAGTGATCGATGGCGATGGCCTTGAGCACAATGCGCATGGCGGTTTTCGATTCGTTCCTTGCTGACAGCCATCGTCTCGCGAACCGGGGCCGGCGGCTTGATATGCGTCAATGGAGTGAAGGACCGAGCTCGAACTGACCACTGCTGCGCACCACCTCAACGCCAGCGGGCTGCCTATGAATTAGCCAGGGCGGCGCGCATCACAACCCCGCGCTGGCGCGCACCATCGCATAGGCCTGGCGCACCAGCGGGTTGACGGTGTTGGTCCGCACCCACAGGTGGTAGGTCACGTCGGGCAGTGTCGGCAGGCCATCGCTTTGCCCTAGCACGCGCATGTCGGGGCCGACCATTTCCTGGCTGCGTGCGGTAATGCCCAGGCCCGCGCGCACCGCCGCCTTGACGCCGATCAGGTTGGATGCCAGATAGGCCTGGCGCCAGGCGATGCCGGCTTGCTCCAGCGCCTCCAGCGCCAGCTTGCGGTACAGGCTGGGTTCGTCCACCAGCACCAGCGGCAGGGGCTCCCCCGGCAGGTGCTGATAGTGCGCCGCGCATATCCACCACACCGGCGAGGTGCGCAACGCAAAGCCTTCCAGGCCCGGCGCGGTGCGGGTCGAGATGACCATGTCGACCTTGCCGCGCTGCAGGTCTTCCATCAGGAACGGGCTGCGGCCAACGTCGATCTCCAGCCGCAGGTTGGGCGCCGAGCGGGCGATGTGGCTGAGCAGTGGCGGCAGGATGGTGTCGGCGATGTCGTGGGGCGAGCCGATCCGCAGCACGCCGCTGGGGCCGTCCTGGCGCAGGCCGGCGAGGGCCTCGTCGTTGAGCGTGAGCATCTGCCGGGCATGGCGCAGCAGCTGGCGGCCGGCATCGGTCAGGGACTTGTGGCGACCTTGCTTGCGCAACAGCGGCACGCCCACCTGCTGCTCCAGGCGCTGCATGTGCTGGGTCACCGAAGCCTGGGTGCGGCCCAGGTTCCGGCCAGCCTCGGCGAAGCTTGAGTGGTCGGCGATGGCGACAAAGGTGCGGAGCAGGTCGAGGTCGAGGGCGCTCATGGGGTGGGCCGTGTAGGGAGGTGGGGCGGGGCGCAGTGCTTTCCCGCGGTTTTACATTACTGATGATCGGTTAAAGATAATGAATCTTTATCTGTTGGTCGATTGGATATCACCGCTCGATAGGGATTCTCAAGCAATTACGGTGCTTATGCCCGTTTTGCAAGATTTCTGGATGCGCTGCGTTATAACGATAGGCAATATTTGAATTTCCCCTCGCCCCTGCAACTTCCTAGGATGCGCCCTCATTGGCCGGGTGTTCCGGCTGCCGGGATGAGGAGCCCCACCATGTCGCTGTCCACCTATGCCCGTCGCGGGCTGTTCGCATCGTTGCTGGCCACCGCTACCCTGGCCACCAGCGGCCTGGCCCAGGCCGATGCCACCCTGGACAAGATCCAGCAGCGGCACAAGCTGGCCGTGGGTGTGGTGCTTTCCGGTGGCCCGTTCGGTGCCATCGACCCGGCCACCCGCGAGCCGATCGGTTTCAGCGTCGACCTGGCCCGTGACCTGGCACGCCAGCTGGGCGTGGCGGTCGATCTGGTCGCCGTGCAACCGGCCAACCGCGTGCAGTTCCTGCAGCAGGGCAAGGTCGACCTGCTGATCGCCAACATGGAATGGACCCCCGAGCGTGACAAGCTGTTGGGCCACGTGCCCACGCCGTTCTACCGTGTCGGCGGCACCGCAGCATTGGCCAAGGACAGCCCGATCAAGACCTGGGCCGACCTCAAGGGCCAGCCGGTGTGCACCAGCCAGGGCAGCAGCTACACCCAGGCGCTGGTGGGACTGGGCGCCGACCTCAAGGCTTTCAAGACCTCCGCCGAATCGCTGCTGGCGCTGCGTGGCAACAACTGCGTGGCCGCGGTGCACGATGCCACGCTGATCAACCCGCTGCTGGCCAAGGGCGGCGAGTGGGGCGCCTACCGCGCCTTGGCCCCGGAGCTCAACCCGGCGCCATCGGTGATCTGGACGCGCCTGGGCGAGACCGACACCCAGCAGCGCCTGGACCCGTTCGTCAAGCAATGGCACCGCAGCGGCTGGCTGATCGAACGTGAGCAGGCCAATCACATCACCCCGGCCTCGCCTGCGCTGGTGGAGCTGCGCGCCAAGCTGCAGGGCGAAGGCGCCTGATGAGCGAGGCTCTGCACTGGCTGGTCGGGCAGCTCGCCCGAGTTGGCCTGAACTACAACTTCCTGTTCGACGGCTACGCCAGCGACAAGCTGCTGGAAGGTGCGCTGACCACGCTCTGGCTGTGCCTGTTCAGCATCGCCGGCAGCCTGCTGGTCGGCGTGCTGCTGGCGGCGGCGCTCACCGCCAGGAGCCGCTGGCTGGCCTGGCCGGCGCGGGCCTTCATCGAGGTCACGCGCAACACGCCGACGCTGGTGCAGCTGTACTGCGCGTTCCTGGTGCTGAACATGCTCATCAGCCAGAGCCTGGGCAATGCCAACCCGATGACACCCTTTGCCTGGGTGGTGCTGGTGATTGCCCTGCACAAGGGCGCCTTCCATGCCGAGGCTTTGCGCGCCGGCATCGAGGCGGTGCCGACGGTGACCCTGGAGGCGGCCAGCTCGTTGGCCTTCAGCCGCCGCCAGCAACTGCTGCAGGTGCAACTACCGTTGGCCGTGCGTTTCGCCTTGCCGGCGCTGGTCAACAACCTGATCGACCTGGTGAAGATGACTGCCGTGGCTTCGGCGATTGCCGTCAACGACATCACCTACGCCTCGATCATGATCTGGACCCAGGGCGACAACGTCATCGAACTGATGATCCTGATCCTGGCCTTCTTCGGCCTGCTCAGCTTCGCCGTCAACTGTGCCGGTCGCGCCCTGGAAGCGCGCCTGAGGATGCCTGGCTATGGCCACTGAGAACCTCGCCGCGCTGTGGCATTGGTCACCGACCCTGGGCGCAGGCCTGTTGCAGAACATCCAGATCAGCGTCGGCGCCATTGCCCTGGGCACGCTGCTGGGCTTGTTGCTGGGCATCCTGTTGCTGTCGCCGGTAGCGCCGCTGCGCGGCATCGCGCGCCTGTGGGTGCAGGTGTTTCGCAATGCGCCGTGGCTGGTATTGATCTACTTCACCTCGTACGTGTTCCCTTTCGATATCCAGGTTGCCGGCACCTGGCTGGCCTTCCCCGACTGGCTGAAGGTCACCATCGGCCTGGCGCTGCCGGCCAGTGCCAATGTTGCTGAAATCTTCCGTGGTGCAGTCGCCTCGATCCCGGCCACCCAGTGGGAGGCTGCGCGCTCGCTGGCCTTCAGCCGCGCGCAGATCTTCCGGTCGATCATCCTGCCGCAGTGCCTGCGGCGCATGCTGCCGCCGTGGATGAACCTGTATGCGGTGGTGACCATGGGCACCGCCCTGGCTTCGCTGGTGGGCGTGCACGACCTGATCGACAGCGCGCAGATTGCCGCCAATACCGTCAACCGCAGCGGCTTCACCGTGCTGGTGTACTTCAGCGTGCTGGCGCTGTTCTTCGCCTACTGTTACCCGATTGCCCGCCTGACCCAACGCCTGGAGCGTCGCTATGCCTTCTGAACCCTTGATCCAGCTGCGTGACGTGCACCTGGCCTTCGCCGACAACCCGGTGCTGCGCGGTATCGACCTCGATGTGCAGGCCGGCCAGGCGGTGTCGATCATTGGCCCGTCGGGTTCGGGGAAGTCGACCATCCTGCGCTGCATGACCGGCCTGTTGCGGCCGCAGCACGGCAGCATCCGTATCGGCGGTACCCAGGTCGAGCGCTTGCGGGGAGAGGCCGAGCTGATTGCGCTGCGCAAGCAGGTGGGCTTCGTTTTCCAGCAGTACAACCTGTTTCCGCACCTGAGCGTGCTGGACAACCTGCTGATCGCCCCGACCAAGGTACTCGGTCGCCAGCGTGGCGAAGCTCGCGATCTGGCCCTGGCGCTGCTCGACAAGGTACGCCTGGGCCACAAGGCCGCGGCGTTTCCGGGCGAACTGTCGGGTGGGCAGCAGCAGCGCGTGGCCATCGCTCGCGCCCTGGCGATGCGGCCCAGGTTGATCCTGTTCGACGAAGTGACCTCGGCGCTGGACCCGGAGATGGTTGGCGAAGTGCTGGCGGTGATCCGCGAGCTGACCGAGGAGGGCATGACCTGTGTGCTGGTTACCCATGAAATGCGCTTTGCCGAAGAGATCAGCGACCGGGTGTATTTCACCGAGCATGGCCGCATCGTCGAGCACGGCAGCGCCGAACAGCTGTTCCGCGCCCCGCAGCACGAACGTACCCGCGCTTTCCTGCAGCATGCGCTGGGCGAGGGCGGGCAACGTCCGAGCCGCCCGGCGCCCGATGTATTCAGCAACCTGGGGCGCTACAGCCTCAGCGTTTGATTTCCGCTAGCGAAGAAGAGAGACCGAGCATGTCCCGTGATTCCGTGATCCAGCCGTTCCTGGCGCAAGTGCGCGCCATCCATGCGCGGGGCGTCGATCGCGCCGCGCTGCAGCAGATCGTCGTTTTGCTCGAAGGGCTGGCCGAGTGCCGCGAGCTGTTCAACTTCGAGCGCTTTCCGGCGCCGGATGCTGCGAGTGGCGAGACCCAGTTCCGCTATCGCCTGAACGACGACGGCGAGTCGCCGACCTTGTATGTCAACTCGCTGCTGCCGGGCAAGGCGACCTTGCCGCACAACCACGAGACCTGGGCAATCATCGTTGCTGTCGAGGGGCAGGAACTGAACCGGGTGTACCGCCGCGAGGATGACGGCAGCGACCCGGCCCGTGCCCGCCTGGCGCTGGAGCGCGAGATCGTGGTGCAACCGGGGACCTCGGTGGCCTTCCTGGGCGAGGACCTGCATGGCATTCGCGTCGAAGGCGATAAGCCGACCTTGCACTTCCACCTTTATGGCCGGCCGCTGGAGTCGCTGGAAAACCGCTATGGGGTCAAGGACGACGGCAGCGTGGTGAACTACAACAAGTCACAGATGGCGCCTTCGATCGAGGCTTATGGCCTTTGATGTGTGCGGCCTGTGCCGGCCCTTTCGCGGGTGAACCCGCTCCCACAAGTAATGCACGGCTTGTAAGCACGGCGCGGTCCCTGTGGGAGCGGGTTCACCCGCGAAGAGGCCGGAACAGGCACCGCATTTTCCCAACCTGATCGACCAAGGACTGCGTCCCATGATCCCCAGCATCACCGGCGCACCTGCATGACTGGCTATTTTGATGCGTGTGGCCTGTGCCGGCCCTTTCGCGGGTGAACCCGCTCCCACAAGTAATGCACGGCTTGTAAGCACGACGCTGTCCCTGTGGGAGCGGGTTCACCCGCGAAGAGGCCGGCACAGGCACCGCATTTTCCCAACCTGATCGACCAAGGACTGCGTCCCATGATCCCCAGCATCACCCCCGCGCACCTGCATGACTGGCTGTTCGACGGCCAGGAGATCGCCCTGTTCGACCTGCGCGAACATGGCCAGTACGGCGAAGCTCACCTGTTCTACGCCGTCAACCTGCCGTACAGCCGGCTGGAAATCGAGGCCCCGCGCCTGGCGCCCAACCCGGCGGTGCGGCTGGTGGTCTACGATGCAACCGGCGGCGAGCTGGCGCAGCGCGGCGCCCGGCGGCTGCAGGCCCTGGGCTACACGGCGGTACACTGGCTCGAAGGCGGCAGCCTGGGGTGGCAGGCCGCAGGTTTCGAACTGTTCGCTGGCGTGCACCTGCCATCGAAGGCCTTTGGCGAGCTGGTCGAGCACGCGTGCCACACCCCGCGCATCAGCGCCCCGCAACTGGCCGAATGGCAGCGTCAGGGCAAGCCGCTGGTGCTGCTCGACGGCCGGCCGCTGGACGAGTTCGCCAGGATGAACATCCCCGGCGCCACCTGTTGCCCCAACGGTGAACTGGGCTACCGCCTGGAAGACCTGGTGCAAGACCCGCACACACCGGTAGTGATCAACTGCGCAGGCCGCACGCGCAGCATCATCGGCGCGCAAACGCTGATCAACCTCGGCATCGACAACCCCGTCTATGCCCTGGAAAACGGCACCCAGGGCTGGTACCTGGCGGACCTGCCTCTGGAGCACGGCGGGCAGCGCGGCTATCCGCCCCACAGTGGCCAGGCGCTGGCAAAGCAACGGACGCGAAGCGTGGCCTTGGCGCGCAAGGCGGGGGTGCAGTGGGTGGCGGCAAAGCAGGTGCTGGAATGGCAGCAAGAGGCACGGCGCACGCTGTTCCTGTGCGACGTGCGCACCCCGGAGGAATTTGCCGCCGGCAGCCTGCCCGGTGCGCAACATTGCCCGGGAGGCCAACTGGTGCAGGGCACCGACCTGTACATCGGTGTGCGCAAGGCGCGCGTGGTGCTGTTCGACGACGACGGTGTGCGCGCGCCGGTGGTGGCCAGCTGGCTGCGGCAGATGGGGCATGATGCCTATGTGCTCGAAGGCGGCCTGGGCAGTGGCCTGGCACTACCGGGCAAACCCGGTCTGGCTGTGACCCTGACCGAGGCCAGCGCCGAAGAACTCGACGGCGCCTTGCTGCTGGACCTGCGCTCGAGTACGGCCTACCGCAGGCGCCACCTGCGCGGCGCGCAGTGGGCGATCCGCCCGCAACTGGCCGAGCAGGTGCGCACGCAGCCGCGGCGCCTGGTATTCATCGCCGATGACCCTCGCGTCGCCGAGCTGGCGGCCAGCGAATTGCCCGCTGCACAACGCCAGGAGGCGCGCCTGTTCCCTCGGGCGTTGCAGGCCGAGTGGCCCCAGGTCGAGGATGATGCTTCCCTGGCAGACGCCGCCTGTATCGATTTCCTCTTCTTCGTCCACGACCGCCACGCCGGGAACAAGGAGGCCGCACGCCGTTACCTGGCCTGGGAAACCGGGTTGATCGCGCAGATGAGCGCCGCCGAAGTCGCCAGTTTTGCGCCATTGACCCACGCCGACCCGATCGCCACGCGGTTGGTGCATGCCGGTCGTGGCGAGCCGGGCCAGGGTGCGCATGGCGTCAACCCGCCGGTCAGCCGCCTGAGCACGGTGCTGTTCGACAGCGTCGCCGACCAGCGCGAGGCACGCAGCCGTCGTGACCAGCAACGGGTGCTCAGCTATGGCGCCCGCGGCAACCCCACAGCCTTTGCCCTGGAAGACTTGGTCAGCGAACTGGAAGGCGGCCACCGCACCAAGCTGTTCGCCACCGGGCTGCAGGCCATCACTCAGACGTTTCTCGCCTACCTGCGCCCCGGCGACCATGTGCTGCTCAGCGATGGCGTGTATGGGCCGGTGCGGCGCCTGGCGCGCGAGCTGCTGCAGCCGTTCGGCGTGCAGGTCAGCTATTTTGCCGCGGACGGGCAGGGCCTTGAGGCCGCGCTGCGCCCGAACACGCGCATGGTCTACAGCGAAAGCCCGAGTTCGTTGCTGTACGAACTCAACGACCTGCCGGCCATGGCCGCTCTATGCAAGCCGCGCGGGATCCTGTTGGCGGTCGACAACACCTGGGGTTCGGGCTATCTGCACCAGCCGCTGGCGCTGGGTGCGGACATTTCAGTGATGGCCCTGACCAAATACCTGGGCGGGCACAGCGACGTGATGCTGGGCAGCGTCTGCACCACCCGCGAGGCCTTCGCCGCGTTGTCGCGCAGCAGCGATACCTGCGGTTGCACGGTCAGCCCGGACGATGCCTGGCTGGTACTGCGCGGTGCGCGCAGCCTGGCCAGCCGCATGGCGGTGCACGAGCGCCAGGGCCTGGAAATCGCCCACTGGCTGCAGGCACGAGAGGACGTGGCGCGGGTGTACCACCCGGCGTTGCCGGAGCACCCGGGCCACGCCCTGTGGCGCCGCGACTTCAAGGGCAGCAATGGCCTGCTCAGCATCGAGCTGGCCGACAGCAGCCTGAGCCGGGCGGAAACCTTCATCGATCGCCTGCGCCTGTTCGGCATCGGCGCGTCCTGGGGTGGTTACGAGAGCCTGGTGACCTTGGCCGAGCTGGGCGAGCGAACCTTCGCCACACCCGTGCGTGGGGCCCTGGTGCGCCTGCACGTGGGCCTGGAGGCGGTCAGTTCGCTGCAGCGCGACCTGGACCAGGCGCTACGCTGATCAGCTGTCGGTATGGTGTGCGCCGTGCGGCAGCAGCAGTTCGGCGAGCTTGTCCATGGCCGGTGTCGCCTGGCTGCCTTTGCGGGTGACCAGCTCGTACGGGTCGCTGACCGAGCCCATGGTCAGGGGCAGAATGCGCACCTGTTGGTTCATCGCGCATTGCCGGGCCACGTCGATCGACACCAGTGCCACGAAGTCGGGGCGGTTCTGTAGCAGCGACAAGGTCGCCAGGATCGAGGTGGTTTCCACCAGGTGCAACGGGAAGCGCAGCCCGGCATCGTGGAATTCGCGCTCCAGCTGTACCCGCATCGGCATGTTGGCCCGGTACACGATCCAGCGGCTCTCGGCCAGGTCGGCAAGGTTCAGGTTTTGCGCGTGCTTGAGCGGGTGGTCGATATTGGCGATGACCGCCAGCGTCTCGTCCTGGACAAAGCTGCTGGCAAACAGCTGAGGGCTATTGCTCACGCTGGTGCGGCACAAGGCGACGTCCAGGCGACCGCTCTCGATCTGTGCCAGCAGCGACTGGCTGGTGTCTTCGATGATCTCGAACGACATCTGCGGCTGGATGCTGGCCAACTGCGACACCGCCCTCATCAGCAATGGCACCGCGCCCATGATTGCCCCCACCGCCAGCCGGCCGCCGACCCCGCGCAGGATGGCATCCAGGTCATGCCGCAGGTTTGAAATGTCCGTTTGCACCACGCGCGCGTAGCGGATGGCGCAGTGCCCGGCAGCCGTGGGCTCCAGCCCGCGATTGGTGCGGTTGAACAGCACCGTGCCGAAGGTGGTTTCGATTTCCTGCAACGCCTTGCTCGCTCCGGGCTGGGTAAGCCCGACGCTGCTTGCCGCGCCGAGCAGCGAGCGGTGCTCGTCCAGTTCGATGAGCAGGCGCAGGTGGCGGGCGTGGAGCCTGGACATGATCGAGTTGAGTGAAGGGGTCATCTGGTATGCGTCCGGGTTATACCGATATGGATTGTTCTCAATACCATGGCCAGGCGCGCATTCCTATACTGGCGCTGCACGGTGTCGCATCCAGTGCGGCGGAACCGCCCATAACAATAGCGCCAGGAGGCTGTGAAGGCCCTATGTCCCTGATCAACTACATCACCCAGATCCAGTTCGATATCGGCGCCATTGCGCGCCTGCCTGCCGAGTGCGAGCGCATTGGTATAACCAGGCCTTTGATCGTGACGGACCGTGGCGTGCGTGCTGCCGGTATCGTCGATGTGGCCTTGAGCACCTTCAGTGACAGCAGCGCGCAATTGCCGATCTATGACAGCACGCCGCCCAACCCGAACGAGAACGCCGTGCGTGAAGCGGTTGCCATGTTCCAGGAGTGTGGCTGTGACGGGATCATCGCCATTGGCGGGGGCTCGGCGATCGACCTGGCCAAAGGTGTGGCCGTGTGTGCCAGGCACGACGGCCCATTGAAAAGCTTTGCGGTGATCGAAGGCGGCTTGGCCCGCATTACGGCGGCAACCGCACCGGTAATCGCCGTGCCGACCACGGCGGGCACCGGCAGCGAGGTAGGGCGGGGCGCCATCCTGATTCTCGATGACGGGCGCAAGGTGGGCGTGATCTCGCCCCATGTGGTGCCCAAGGCTGCCATCTGCGACCCGGCGCTGACCCTTGGCCTGCCGGCGCAACTCACCGCCGCCACCGGCATGGACGCCATTGCCCACTGCCTGGAAACCTTCATGGCGCCTGCGTTCAACCCGCCCGCCGACGGCATTGCCCTGGACGGGCTGTGGCGCGCCTGGCGCTTCATCGAAACCGCCACCCGCGAGCCCGGCAACCTGGATAGCCGCGTCAACATGATGAGCGCCTCGCTGCAAGGCGCCCTGGCATTCCAGAAGGGCCTGGGCTGCGTGCACAGCCTCAGCCACGCACTGGGCGGCATCAACCCACGGCTGCACCACGGCACCCTCAACGCGATCTTCCTGCCCGCCGTCATCACCTTCAACCGCAAGGCCGAGACGGTGCTGAACGAGCACAAGATGCAACGCATTGCCCAGGCGATGGGGCTGGCCGACGAAGGCCAGATCGAAGACGCGATCCGCCACATGACTCGTGCGCTGGGCCTGCCGACCGGGCTGCGCGAGCTGGGCGTCAGCGAGGAGCTGTTCCCGCGCATCATCCAGGGTGCGCTGGCCGATCACAGCCACCGCACCAACCCGCGTGAAGCGTCTGCCGAGGACTACCAGTGGCTGCTTGAGGCATCCATGTAGCTCACTGATCCGCTGTTCAACCAAATAACAACAAAAGTGAACGCCCATGACTACCAAATATGCGCAAGCCGAGCTTGGTCGCGAGCCTGAAGCGATCGCGAGCCCGAACCCGTTCAGGAAGTACCAGGCCATCACCGTCAGCCTGCTGCTGGTGATTGGCATCATCAACTACGTCGACCGCAGCGCGCTGTCGATCGCCAACACCTCGATCCAGCGGGACATGGTGATCACGCCGTCACAGATGGGCATTCTGTTGTCGGCATTTTCCCTGGCATATGCCTTTTCCCAGTTGCCGCTGGGCATGATCATCGACCGCCTGGGCAGCAAGATTTCGCTGGGGGCTGCACTGCTGGGCTGGTCGGTGGCGCAGACGGCCTCCGGCCTGATCAACAGTTTTTCCGCGTTCATCGGGCTGAGGGTAGTGCTGGGGATCGGCGAGGCGCCGATGTTCCCGTCGGCGGCCAAGGCGCTGGCGGAGTGGTTCGAGGCCGAGAAACGCGGCACGCCGACCGGCATCGTGCTGTCATCGACCTGCATCGGGCCGTGCATTGCGCCGCCGTTGCTGACGCTGCTGATGGTCAACTGGGGCTGGCGAGGCATGTTCATAGTCACCGGGGTGTTCGGCATCCTGGTCGCCGCTTGCTGGTTCGCCTTCTATAAAAGCAAGGAACGTTACCTGGCCGAGTTGCCTGCCGAGGAGCGTGAACGCCTGCTGGCGGCCCAGGCGCAGAAGCAGACAGTGGCAACGGCCAGGCCGAGCATGAAGGCACAACTGGCGGCATGGGCCGAGTTGTTCCGGCACAAGAGCACCTGGGGCGCTGTGCTGGGCTTCATGGGGGTGATCTACATGCTGTGGCTGCACCTGACCTGGTTGCCGGGCTACTTCGAGCGTGAGCACGGGCTGAGCTTGTACAAGACTGCCTGGGTGGTGTCACTGGCCTACGTTTTCGGCGCCCTGGGCACCATTGTCGCCGGCCGTGTGTGCGACCGCCTGGTGAAGAACGGCGCCAGCGTGCTGGGTAGCCGCAAGCGGGTAGTGGTGAGCGCGTTGTTCGCGGCGGCGGCCTTCACCGTGCCGCTATCGTTCGGCAGCGGCTTCATGCTCAGCGTGGCCCTGCTGTGCTGCGCGTTGTTCAGCGTGAACATGGCCAGCTCCACCGCCTGGATGATTGCCAACACCGTCGTGGATAGCCGGCGCGTGGCCTCGTTTGGCTCCATCCAGAACTTCGGCGGTTACCTTGCGGGTTCGGTGGCACCGATCGTGACGGGGTTCAGCATTCAGCAGACCGGGTCGTTTGCCTCGGCGTTCCTGATCAGTGCGGCGGTCGCGGCGGTGGCGGCGATGGCCTACGTATTGCTGCTGAAGCAGCCGGTGAGTACCGGTCAGTAATCGCAAGGATACGCAACACCTGTGGGAGCGGCCTTGTGTCGCGAAAGGGGGGCGAAGCGCCCCCAGGATCTTCGCATCATTGCGAAATCGCCGGGGCCGCTCTGCGGCCCTTTCGCGACACAAGGCCGCTCCCACATCGACCGCGTTGGCTATCAGTCATGCGCTGTACCTGGGGGCGCTGGCTTGTCGGAGACAAGGGAGTCATAACGGTTTGTGATGCCAGGCATCATGACAATATATTTATCCTTATCAATGCCACGCTCTAGCATCTGTTGCCCGCCATCGCCCATCAATCACGAGGTCTTGATGAACAATTCGCTCTTCATTCCCCAGCGTACCGCGGCATTGTTGCTGCAGCACTGGCTTAGCGGTGAGCTGCTGGCGGAACTGCCCGCCAGCCTCAAACCCGAGACGTTGAAACAGGGCTATGACAGCCAGGACGAGTTGTTTGCGGCCGCCGCAGGCCAGCGCGCCGGGTGGAAGCTGGGTGTCGGCAGCCCCGCAGCCATGCGTGCAGCCAATTTGTCCCGGCCCTTGATTGGCCAGTTGGAGGCGGGGCGCTGTCATGCTGGTGGTGTGCACATTCGGTTGCCGGCCGTTACGCCGGTAACCATCGAATGCGAGGTCGCCTTCGTGCTGGATCGCGATATTCCACCCCAGGTTGGGCGGGTGCCGGCCAGCGAAGATATTCGCGCTACCTGCGTCACCTTCGAAGTGGTGCGCTCGCGCTTCGTCGATCGCAAGATTGTTGGGTGGCCAAGCTTCGTGGCGGACAACGTTGGGTTTGAAGCGCTGGTGATTGGCAACAGCCTGGCAGCAGGCATCGATGTGCCGTTGCTGGCTGACCTGGCCGAAACCACCGAGGTATACGTAGACGGTCAGTTGCGGGCGCGGGGCTTGTCTGGCGATGCGGCGACCGACCCGTTGGCATCGCTGGCCCACCTTTATGCGCATGCCGCCGAACGTGGCCAGACCCTGAAGGCAGGCGATGTGGTGACTACAGGGGCCATGTGCCAGCCATTCGACCTGAACGAAACAGGGCATCAGGTTAGCGCCAGGTATCTTGGCCAGGAGCTGGTGTTTACGCTGTAGCGATGCCCCAGCCTTTTCGCGGGTAACCACGGCGTTGCGATTGTTTGTATGAGTCACCTTGATGCTTTCCCTTAGCGGTACTAATACTAAGAGACTGCCGGGAGGGGGATGAACATGCAGACGCGCTTTGTTGTGGTTCCCGCTGTGCCGCTCAAGAAAGAGATTTACCCGCGTAGTCTTGGCTTTCCCGCGACGTTAGGGGAGGGTTATGACCTTTATGACACACAAGAAAAGCTGCGCCTGACCTTCAACTACCCGACACGCGCCGAGGCGGAGTTCGTATGCGCGTCCCGCAACAGTTGCCGGGATGCCGATGCGGCGGATATCGCCGGGATTGGTTGATGCAGTTGAAGCTTCGCGGAACTTGAGTGCGATGCGGTCCAGGTGGGCGCAACTGACTTGCTCAATTTTTTGAGACGTGCGCGGTCCCTGTGGGAGCGGGTTCACCCGCGAACACCGGCGTAGCCGGTGCCACGCACCGCGTTGCATTCTTCGCGGGTAAACCCGCTCCCACAGGGTTCGCGCCTGGTTCAGGGTTGGCGCCATTCCAGTAGAGGCCATGGCCTTGCCCAAGGATCGTGAAGCCTGCACGGGTCGATGTGGGAGCGGGCGTGCCCGCGATCACCGGCGTAGCCGGTGCCATGCACCGCGTTGCATTATTCGCGGGTAAACTGAACTGGCCTAATGATTTTGGACACCTTCATCGGGCGTTATGATGGCGCCCAATTGGAGGCAAAATCAGTGCGTAAATCTTATTCAAGAGAATACAAA
>NZ_NEJM01000028.1:0-15945 GCF_002113725.1 Pseudomonas sp. B23(2017)
TTTGTATTCTCTTGAATAAGATTTACGCACTGATTTTGCCTCCAATTGGGCGCCATCATAACGCCCGATGAAGGTGTCCAAAATCATTAGGCCAGTTCACCTTGTGTCGCGATGGGGCGCGCAGCGGCCCCTAGGTTTCAGCTTCGCCGCATATATTGCCGGGGCCGCTGCGCGCCCCATCGCGACACAAGGCCGCTCCTACAAAGGCCGTGCACGCAATACACGCCGGTATATAGCTTGTAGCTATATTCACCACAGATTGCGTGATATGGCCGGGAAGGGTTTGCCGGTATGATAGGCACCCCTGCCGTCCGGATTGTGAAATACGCCATGACCTTGCAGTACCCAACCATCGCCGATTGCGTCGGCAATACGCCCCTGGTTCGCCTGCAGCGTATCGCTGGCGAAACCAGCAACACCCTCCTGCTCAAGCTCGAAGGTAACAATCCCGCCGGCTCGGTGAAGGACCGCCCGGCACTGTCGATGATCACCCGCGCCGAACTGCGTGGCCAGATCAAACCCGGCGACACCCTGATCGAAGCCACCTCCGGCAACACCGGCATCGCCCTGGCGATGGCTGCGGCGATCAAGGGCTACAAGATGATCCTGATAATGCCCGACAACTCCACCGCCGAGCGCAAGGCCGCCATGACCGCCTACGGCGCCGAGCTGATCCTGGTGACCAAGGAAGAGGGCATGGAAGGCGCCCGTGACCTGGCCGAGAAGCTGCAGGCCGAAGGCCGCGGCCTGGTGCTGGACCAGTTCGCCAACGGCGACAACCCCATCGCCCACTACAACAGCACCGGCCCCGAAATCTGGCAGCAGACCCAGGGCACCATCACTCATTTCATCAGCTCCATGGGTACCACCGGTACCATCATGGGCTGCTCGCAGTACCTCAAGGAACAGAACCCGGCGGTGCAGATCGTCGGCCTGCAACCAATGGAAGGCTCGGCCATTCCGGGCATCCGCCGCTGGCCCGAGGAATACCTGCCGAAAATCTTCGACGCCAGCCGTGTCGACCGCGTGGTCGACATGTCGCAGCAGGAAGCCGAGGAAACCACCCGCCGCCTTGCCCGTGAAGAGGGCATTTTCTGCGGCGTGTCTTCCGGTGGTGCAGTCGCGGCCATGCTGCGCCTGTCCCGCGAGGTGGAAAATGCCACGATGGTCGCCATCATCTGCGACCGTGGCGATCGTTACCTGTCTACCGGCCTGTTCGACCCGAGCTAAATGTCCAAGAAGAAAAGCAACAGCGGCCTGCGCTTCCAGCCGGCCGGCGGCAACCGCAGCCCCCAGGTCCCGGTGGGCAAGAAGCAGCGCCTGGAAATCGAGCGCCTGGCCGGTGACGGCCGGGGCATTGCCTTCCACGAAGGGCGCACCTGGTTCGTCAGTGGCGCCCTGGCCGGCGAGGCCGTGGAGGCGCGGGTGCTCAATGCCCGTGGCAAAGTGGTCGAGGCCCGCCTTGAGCGCCTGCTGCAGGCCAGCCCCGAGCGCCGTCAGGCTCCATGCCGGTATTACGAGCGCTGCGGTGGCTGCAACCTGCAGCACCTGCCGCATGAAGCGCAACTGGCGCTCAAGCAGCGCACCCTGGCCGAGCAGCTGCAGCGGGTGGCCGGCGTGCAGCCCGAGGAATGGGCCGCACCGCTGAGCGGGCCGGAGTTCGGCTACCGGCGACGCGCCCGCGTGGCCGTGCGCTGGGACGCCAAGGCGCGCCAGCTGGAGGTCGGCTTCCGCGCCGAAGCCAGCCAGGACATCATTGCCATCGACGATTGCGCGGTGCTGGTACAGCCCTTGCAATCGATTCTGCGCCACTTGCCGACCGTGCTGCGCTCGCTGAGCAAGCCGCAGGCGCTGGGCCATGTGGAACTGTTCAGCGGCACTGCCGAGGCGCTGCTGGTGCGCCATGTCGCGCCGTTGCCGGCTGAAGACCTGGCCAGGCTGCAGGCGTTCTGCGAGCAGGCCAATGCCCAGTTGTGGCTGCAGGGCGAAGGTGAGCCGGCGCCAGTGGACCCGGCCGCGCAACTGGGCTTTGCCCTGGCGCCCTGGCAGCTGGAACTGGCCTGGCGCCCAGGTGACTTCGTGCAGGTGAATGCCCAGGTCAACACGGCGATGATCGAGCAGGCCCTGGCCTGGCTGGCACCCCAGGCCGACGAGCGCGTGCTGGACCTTTTCTGCGGCCTGGGCAACTTCGCCCTGCCGCTGGCTCGCCAGGCGCGCGAGGTGGTTGCTGTGGAAGGTGTGCAGGCCATGGTCGATCGGGCCGCGGCCAATGCCCGGAACAACAATGTGCATAACGCACGGTTTTTTCAGGCCGATTTATCGCAGCCTTTGGCGGGCGCCGGATGGGCCGCCGAGGGCTTTTCTGCGGTACTCTTGGACCCACCGCGCGACGGTGCTTTCGAGGTGGTGCAAGGCATCGCCCGCCTCAAGGCCAGAAGGCTGGTCTATGTATCGTGCAACCCGGCCACGCTGGCGCGAGACGCCCAGGTGCTGGTCGGCCAGGGGTACCGGTTAAAAAGGGCCGGGATTCTCGACATGTTTCCTCAGACGGCGCATGTCGAGGCCATGGCGTTATTCGAAGCGGGCTAGCTGACTGGCCCCTTGGTGCGGCTTTCACGGAAGGGTGGCCGCACGGTGATTGCCAGCGCACCCGCGTGGTGCGCTGTATGGAAAGGTAAAACAAAGATGGTACAGGTGAGAGTGCACCAGCCGGTCAACACCGACGGCAGTATCAATCTCGAAGCATGGTTGGACCATGTGGTAAGCGTCGATTCGGCACTGGATCGCGCAGCGCTGAAAGAGGCCTGCGAGTTTGCCCATGAAGTCGAGAAAAAGGGCAACCCGGCCAAGCATTCCTGGGCGGACGGTACGTCCAGCTTCCAGGCGGGCCTGGAGATCGCCGAAATCCTCGCCGACCTCAAGCTCGACCAGGATTCCCTGGTGGCGGCGGTCATCTACCGCTCGGTGCGCGAGGGCAAGGTGACTCTGGCCGAGGTCAGCCAGCGCTTTGGCCCGGTGGTGTCCAAGCTGATCGACGGTGTGCTGCGCATGGCCGCCATCAGCGCCAGCCTCAGCCCGCGCCAATCGCTGGTACTGGGTTCGCAGGCGCAGGTCGAGAACCTGCGCAAGATGCTCGTGGCCATGGTCGACGACGTGCGCGTGGCGCTGATCAAGCTGGCCGAGCGTACCTGCGCGATCCGTGCGGTCAAGGCCGCCGACGACGAGAAACGCCTGCGTGTCGCGCGCGAGGTGTTCGACATCTATGCGCCGCTGGCGCACCGCCTGGGTATCGGCCACATCAAGTGGGAGCTGGAAGACCTGTCCTTCCGCTACCTCGAACCCGACCAGTACAAACAGATTGCCAAGCTGCTGCACGAGCGCCGGCTGGACCGCGAGCGCTTCATCAGCGAGGTGATGAACCAGCTGCAGAACGAGCTGCTGGCCACTGGCGTCAAGGCCGACATCAGCGGCCGGGCGAAACATATCTATTCGATCTGGCGCAAGATGCAGCGCAAAGGCCTGGAATTCAGCCAGATCTACGACGTGCGCGCGGTCCGCGTGCTGGTGCCGGAAATCCGCGACTGCTACACCGCGCTGGGCATCGTGCATACCCTGTGGCGGCATATCCCCAAGGAGTTCGACGACTACATCGCCAACCCCAAGGAGAACGGCTATCGCTCGCTGCACACCGCGGTGATCGGCCCCGAGGGCAAGGTGCTGGAAGTGCAGATCCGTACCCACGGCATGCACGAGGAAGCCGAGCTTGGGGTTTGCGCCCACTGGCGTTACAAAGGCACCGACGTCAAGTCCAGCTCCAACCATTACGAAGAGAAGATCTCCTGGCTGCGCCAGGTGCTGGAGTGGCACGAAGAGCTGGGCGACATCGGTGGCCTGGCCGAGCAGCTGCGGGTCGACATCGAGCCGGACCGGGTCTACGTGTTCACCCCGGACGGCCATGCCATCGACTTGCCAAAGGGGGCCACGCCGCTGGACTTCGCCTACCGCGTGCACACCGAAATCGGCCACAACTGCCGCGGCGCCAAGATCAACGGGCGCATCGTGCCGCTCAACTACAGCCTGCAGACCGGGGAGCAGGTCGAGATCATCACCAGCAAGCATGGCAACCCCAGCCGTGACTGGTTGAACTCCAACCTGGGCTACGTCACCACCTCGCGGGCGCGGGCCAAGATCGTGCACTGGTTCAAGCTGCAGGCGCGCGACCAGAACGTCGCGGCCGGCAAGACCTTGCTCGAACGCGAGCTCAGCCGCCTGGGCCTGCCGCAGGTGGATTTCGAGCGCCTGGCCGAGAAGACCAATGTCAAGACCGCCGAGGACATGTTCGCCTCGCTCGGTGCTGGCGACCTGCGCCTGGCGCACCTGGTCAACGCCGCCCAGCAGTTGCTGGAGCCCGAGCGCATCGAGCAGATCGAACTGGTACCGCGCAAGCCTACCGGGCCGCGTACCGGCAAGCGTGGCGACATCCAGATCCAGGGCGTCGGCAACCTGCTGACGCAGATGGCTGGCTGCTGCCAGCCGCTGCCGGGTGACGCCATCGTCGGCTACATCACCCAGGGCCGCGGGGTGAGCATCCACCGCCAGGACTGCGCCTCGGTGCTGCAGTTGGCGGGCAAGGAGCCGGAGCGCATGATCCAGGTCAGCTGGGGGCCGATCCCGGTGCAGACCTACCCGGTCGACATCGTCATCCGTGCCTACGACCGCCCGGGCTTGCTGCGCGATGTGTCGCAAGTGCTGCTGAACGAGAAGATCAACGTGCTGGCGGTGAACACCCGCTCAAACAAGGAAGACAACACCGCGCTGATGTCGCTGACCATCGAGATTCCAGGCCTGGATGCGCTGGGGCGCCTGCTGGGGCGGATCTCGCAGTTGCCGAACATCATCGAGACGCGGCGTAATCGTACCCCTTGATAAACTGGATTGGGGCCGCTGTGCGGCCCATCGCCGGCAAGCCAGCTCCCACAGGTACTCCGCAGGCCTCAAGTCCTGTGCAATACCTGTGGGAGCTGGCTTGCCGGCGATCGGGGGCAAAGCCCCCGCCGAGGAATAGCTGACCATGACCTACACCCTCGAAGACCTGCTGCACCTCATGGCCCGCCTGCGCGACCCGCAGTACGGCTGCCCGTGGGACCTGAAGCAGAACTACGCGAGCATCGTCCCGCACACCATCGAAGAGGCCTACGAGGTTGCCGACACCATCGAGCGTGGCGACTTCGAGCACCTGCAAGGTGAGCTGGGCGACCTGCTGTTCCAGGTGGTCTACTACAGCCAGCTGGCCCGCGAGGAAGGGCGTTTCGAGTTCGACGGCGTGGTCGACAGCATCACCCGCAAGCTCATTCGCCGTCACCCGCATGTATTCCCCACCGGCGAGCTGTACGCGCCGGTGGACACCCCCAGCCTGAGCGAGGCCCAGGTCAAGTCACGCTGGGAAGAAATCAAGGCTGAAGAGCGGGCGGAAAAGAGCCAGCCCGAACAGCTGTCGCTGCTCGACGACGTACCAGCGGCATTGCCGGCGTTGTCGCGGGCAGCCAAACTGCAAAAGCGCGCGGCCACGGTCGGTTTCGACTGGCCAGCGGCATTGCCGGTGCTGGACAAGGTCCGCGAAGAGCTGGACGAAGTGCTGCAGGCCATGGCCGACGGCGATGCCGATGCGCTCGAGGATGAAATCGGCGACCTGCTGTTTGCCGCCGTCAACCTGGCCCGCCACCTCAAGCATGACCCGGAACACGCCCTGCGCCGTGCCAATCGCAAGTTCGAGCGGCGTTTCCGCTTCATCGAACAGGCATTGCGCGACAGTGGCCGACCCATCGAAGATTGTAACCTTGACGAACTGGATGCCCTTTGGGGTGAAGCCAAACGTCAGGAAAAGAACCTGCCCAGCTGCGGCTGAGCTGTTGCATAAGTGAGTGAACATTCATGAGCCTTTCCCTTCGCGACCAACTGCTCAAAGCCGGTCTGGTCAACCAGAAACAGGTTTCCCAGGCCAACAAGGCCGAGAAGAAACAGAAACGCCTGGAGCACAAAGGCCAGGTCGAGGTGGACGACAGCCAGCAGCGCTTGGCCAAGGAAGCCATGGCCGAGAAAGCCAAGCGTGACCAGGAACTGAACCGCCAGCAGCAGGAAAAAGCCGAGCAGAAGGCCCGCGCCGCGCAGATCAAGCAGTTGATCGAAGCGACTCGCCTGCCGAAGCTGAGCACCGAGGACTACTACAACTTCGTCGACGACAAGAAGGTCAAGCGCATTGCCGTCAATGCCCTGATGCGGACCAAGCTGAGCAATGGCGCGCTGGCCGTGGTGTCGTTTGCCGGCGGTTACGAGGTGATCCCTCGTGAGGCGGCGGTGAAGATCCAGGAGCGCGACCCCAACCGTATCCTGTTGCTGAATACCCATGTCGAGGAAGCGGACGAGGACGACCCGTACGCGGCCTACAAGATCCCTGATGATCTGATGTGGTAACCACGAAAAACCCCGCCTTGGCGGGGTTTTTCATTTGAAGATGGGTCATTGCGTGGCGCGCTGGTTTTCCAGGTTTTCCAGCTCTGTACGGTACTGGTGTGCTTCATGTTCGTTGTGGAACATCCCCACCAGCTGGCCCTGTTGGTGCACATCCCAGATCCGCACACCAGCGGCCAGGCCTTCGTGGGACATTTTCGATTCGTCGCGTTCGGTTACTTGGACTGTCATCGTTAAACTCCACTGCTTCAGTTGGCTGCGACACTGTGTCGCACAACCTCTTTATAGAGTTTGTTAGCAGGCTAAGTAAATAAAACCGGCATGAAACAAGTTTCATGATCAGCCTTTGGGCCGGCATGTGCGCTTTTGTAGGAGCGGCCTTGTGTCGCGATGGGGCGCGCAGCGGCCCCGGCAATCTTGCGTTGAGGCAAAGATCCTGGGGCCGCTGCGCGCCCCATCGCGACACAAGGCCGCTCCTACAGGCGTCGGTGCAAGGCAGGCAGAAAAAAGCCCCGCACAAGGCGGGGCTTCGAGTGCTGCATGCAGCGCTGGCTCAGTTGCCCTTCACCGGCTTGCCATCGACCGTGCCATCCTGCAGCACGATCACGTATTCCTTGCCATCAGTCTCGACCTGGCGCAGTTGCACCAGCAGGTAGTCCCAGTTCTTGGCGAACCACAGCTCGGTGATGCGCTTGCTCTGGCTTGGGTCGCGCACGCGCTCGACCTTCACCGCATCGACCTGGCCGGTCTTGGTAGTGACCTTTTCGGTGCCCAGCACGCGGAAGTCGTAGGTGTCGATCTCGTCACCGTCGACTACCTGGTAGGTCATGCTTTTCTTGCCGGCGGCCACGTCATGCTGCAGGGCCAGCTGGTAGGACGACTTGTCCAGCACGCCACGGTTCAGCGGCAGGCTGATGGCATCGCCACGGTCGCTGCCGGTGACCTTCTTGCTGTTCCAGTCGAAGGTCAGGTCGACCTTCTTGGCCTTGCCCAGGCCGCCACGCTCGAAGTGGTACTTCTGCGGCAGCAGGGTGTCGTTGTCCAGGCGCAGGGTGCTTTGCTCGGTCAGGCTGGCGATCATCATGGAAGCCTTGAAGTTAAGGTCCCAGGTACCGTTGGCATTCTTGACCAGGCTGCGCTCGGCGGTGCCGCTCATGGGCAGTTGCTTCCAGTCTGCGGTGTAGCTGGCCGAGAACGGCTTCAGATCAGCTGCCTGGAGGGGCAGGGCGAGCACGGCGAGAGCCAAGAGCAGGGCGCGACGCATAAATTCTCCTAGGATCGAATCAAGTGACCGCTGGCCGCCAGGGGCTGGCCATCCAGTAATGCACCCTGTTCGCCAAGGCGCAAGCGCCCTTCGGCGAACCAGCGCACCGCCAGCGGGTAGATCAGGTGTTCCTGGCGGTGTACCCGCTGGGCCAGGCTTTCGACGGTGTCGTCAGACGCCACCGGTACCACAGCCTGTACGACCAGTGGGCCGCCATCGAGTTCCTCAGTCACGAAGTGTACGCTGCAGCCGTGCTCGGCGTCGCCTGCCTCCAGCGCCCGGCGGTGGGTATGCAGGCCCTTGTACTTGGGCAGCAGCGACGGGTGGATGTTGAGCAGGCGGCCCTGGTAGTGGCGCACGAAGTCGCCACTGAGGATGCGCATGAAACCGGCCAGCACCACCAGGTCCGGGGCGAAAGCGTCGATGCGCGCCATCAGCGCGGCATCGAAGGCTTCACGGCCGTCGAACTGGGTGTGCTCGAGCACGACGCTGTCGATGCCGGCCGCCGCGGCGCGTTGCAGGCCGTAGGCATCGGCGCGGTTGGAAACCACCGCACGGATGCGCACCGGGCTGTCCTGGCCTTGGCAGCTGTCGATCAGGGCTTGCAGGTTGCTGCCGGAGCCCGACAGCAGTACCACTACATTGCAGGTCTTGCTTGGCATCAGTGTGCCTTGAGGTTCTGCAGCTCGACCTGGGCAGCGCCCTCGGCGGCTTCGGCGATGTGGCCGATCACCCATGGCTGCTCGCCAGCGGCGCGCAGTTCGTTCAGGGCAGCTTCTACCTGATCCTGAGCCACGCAGATGACCATGCCGACGCCGCAGTTCAGCACGCGGTGCATTTCATGCTCGTCGACGTTGCCTTTTTCCTGCAGGAAGTCGAACACCGCCGGGCGCTGCCAGCTGGCCACGTCGATGACCGCCTGGGCGTTGGCCGGCAGTACGCGCGGGATGTTGTCCAGCAGGCCGCCACCGGTGATGTGGGCCATGGCCTTGACCGCGCCGGTGTTCTTGATCAGTTGCAGCAGCGGCTTGACGTAGATGCGGGTCGGCGCCATCAGCAGGTCGGTCAGCGGCTTGCCGTCCAGCTGGGTGTTCTCGATGTCGGTGGCGGACACTTCGAGGATCTTGCGGATCAGCGAGTAGCCGTTGGAGTGCGGGCCCGAGGACGGCAGGGCGATCAGTGCGTCGCCGGTGGCAACCTTGGAGCCGTCGATGATCTCGGCCTTTTCCACCACGCCGACGCAGAAGCCGGCCAGGTCGTAGTCTTCGCCTTCGTACATGCCAGGCATTTCGGCGGTTTCACCACCGACCAGCGAGCAGCCGGCCAGTTCGCAACCGGCACCGATGCCGGTGACCACGGTGGCGGCCACGTCGACGTTCAGTTTGCCGGTGGCATAGTAGTCGAGGAAGAACAGCGGCTCGGCGCCGCACACTACCAGGTCGTTGACGCACATGGCGACCAGGTCCTGGCCGATGCTGTCGTGCTTGTTCAGGTTCAGTGCCAGGCGCAGCTTGGTGCCGACGCCGTCGGTGCCGGAGACCAGCACCGGCTGCTTGTAGCCGGCCGGGATCTCGCAGAGGGCGCCGAAGCCGCCCAGGCCACCCATGACTTCAGGGCGTGCGGTGCGTTTTGCCACGCCCTTGATGCGTTCGACCAGTGCTTCGCCGGCGTCGATGTCTACACCGGCGTCCTTGTAGCTCAGGGAGGGTTGCTTGCTCATTGATCCAGGCCTTTAGGAGGGAGGGATTCTTAAAAACGACCATGACGGCCAAGGCCGGCTGGTAAGCGGCGGCTGCCTGAAACGTCAGTGGTCTGTGAAGGCGCGCGATTTTATCAGGGTTGCCGGGCAGCGGCCATCCTCAGGCCGACGGGCAGGTGCCGAAAGCATTAAAAAAACATCCTTTCACGGGCCGCGACTGGTTGCCGCGCGGGTGGCTGTATAAGGTATAGGAAAGGTGGCAGGCAGAAATGCCCGGTGCCACGGAGCATTTCTTGCCCGTGGCGGTCACAGCCTGCAGGCAGCGCTCCGTCGCTCCATGTGTTCTGGACAGGAATCCTCCATGCGTCTCTTCAATATTCTGGCAGTCGGTTGCCTGGCCCTGATCTCGGCCACTGCCCAGGCTGAAAGTGTCTCCGGCCTGTACCAGGTGCGCGAGCCGGTATCCGGGCAGGGCGCCGAAGCCCGTGCCGCGGCTACCATCCAGGCCCTCGATACCCTGGTAACGCGACTGACCGGCGACCCCAAGGCAGCGCAAAGCCCGGCATTGGCCGGGCTGCGCAAGGACCCGCAGCAAATCATCAACCAGGTCGCCAGCGAAGCCGGGCCACCCGAGTCGGTGCTGGTCGAGTTCGATCCTGGCAGTACCGAACGGGCCTTGCGCAAGGCCGGCCTGGCCTTGTGGGGCAGCAACCGCCCCTCGATCCTGGGCTGGTGGCTGAACGACAGCGCCGAAGGCAGCAACCTGGTCGGTGACGGCCAGGCCAGCGCCCAACCCCTGCGCCGCGCCGCCCAGCACCGTGGCCTGCCGTTGCGCCTGCCGCTGGCCGACCTGCAGGAGCAACTGGTGGCCAATGCCGAGCAGATCGAAGGCAGTGACCCTGCGGCGCTGCGCGAAGCCTCAGGGCGTTACGGCGCCGATGCATTGCTGGCGGTGCATGCCCGGGAAGCCGACGGCAAGTGGCAGGGCAAATGGCAGCTGTGGCTGGGCGACCAGCGTGAACAAGGCACTGCAGAAGGTGCCGACCCGGCAGCATTGGCCGACGCCGTGATGCTGGCGCTCAGCAGCCGCCTGGCGCCGCGCTACGTCACCCGCCCGGGCGCCAGCAGCCAGTTGCAGGTGCAAGTGCAGGGGATGAACCTGCAGCGCTACGCCGAGTTGGCCCGCTTGCTCGAACCCTTTGGCCCGCGCCTGCAGATGGCCGAAGGCAGCACCCTGACCTACGGCGTGACCGCCAACCGCGAACAGCTGCGCGCCCAGCTTGGCCTGGCCAAGCTGCAGGAAGTACCGGTAGAGCAGGCGCCCGCTGTGCAGCCCCCTCCAGCTCCGGCAGACGCTGGGCAACCAGTGCCGGCCCAGCCAGCACCCAAGCCGTTCGACGGTTTGCGTTTTCGCTGGTAAGGGGAGCACACCGTGACCGACGTACGTCGTTGGATCTGGCTGGGCGTTGCCCTGCTGGTCGCCGTGCTGCTTTACAGCCTGCACAACATTCTTACCCCGTTCCTGGTCGGCATCCTGCTGGCCTACCTGGCCGACCCGCTGGTCGACCGCCTGGAGCGCCTGGGGCTGTCGCGCACCTGGGGCGTGGTGGTGGTTTTCGGCCTGTTTACCTTGCTGTTGCTGGCCTTGCTGCTGGTATTGGTGCCGCTGCTGGCCAAGCAGCTGGTGCGCCTGTACGAACTGGCGCCGCAGATGCTCGACTGGCTCGAGCACGTGGCGCTGCCCTGGGTGCAGAGCCGCCTGGGCCTGGCTGACGGCTTCTGGAAGTTCGACAAGATCAAGGCCGCCATCGGCACGCACATGGGCCAGACCACCGATATCGTCGGCGTGCTGCTGTCCCATGCCACCGCATCGAGCCTGGCGCTGATGGCCTGGCTCGCCAACATGGTGCTGATCCCGGTGGTGGGCTTCTATCTGTTACGCGACTGGGACCTGATGATGGCCAAGCTGCGTGGCCTGTTGCCGCGCCAGCGTGAGCCGCAAGTGATGGGCCTGGCGGGCGAGTGTCATGAAGTGCTGGGGGCGTTCGTGCGCGGGCAATTGATGGTGATGGTGGCCCTGGGCATCATCTATTCAGCCGGGCTGATGCTGGTGGGGCTGGAGCTGGGGCTGCTGATCGGCATGCTCGCCGGGCTGGCTGCTATCGTGCCCTACATGGGCTTCATCATCGGTATCGGCGCGGCCTTGGTGGCTGGCCTGTTCCAGTTCGGCGGCGACCTGTACCCGATGCTGGGCATCGTCGCGGTGTTCATGGTCGGGCAGGCGCTGGAAGGCATGTTGCTGACCCCGCTGCTGGTCGGCGACCGTATCGGCCTGCACCCGGTGGCGGTGATCTTCGCGATCCTGGCCGGCGGTGAGCTGTTCGGCTTTACCGGGGTGTTGCTGGCGCTGCCGGTGGCGGCGGTGATCATGGTGCTGCTGCGGCATGTACATGACCTGTACAAGGAATCGGACATGTATGCCGGGGATATCGACCCGGAGTTGTGATCCCTGGGCCGCGTTGCGGCCCTTCGCGGGCTTGCCCGCTCCCACAGGTGTGTCGCTGAGGCCATGATTTACGCGCCCCCTGTGGGAGCGGGCAAGCCCGCGAAGGGCTGCAAAGCAGCCCCAAAACAGCCAAAAAAAATCGCAACTCGTTGATTTTACTTGTGCTATCCGCTGCCGTGATTGTGCGCCCCGCGCTGCGGGTATAGACTTTGCACATTGTTCACCAAAGGCCCCCTGCGGTCCTGTCGACCGCCCGCGAGCATGAAACCACCGATCCAGTTGCCCCTGGGTGTGCGCCTGCGCGATGACGCCACCTTCATCAACTACTATCCGGGCGCCAATGCCGCGGCATTGGGCTACGTCGAGCGGCTATGCGAAGCCGACGCCGGCTGGACCGAGAGCCTTATCTACCTGTGGGGCAAGCAAGGTGTTGGCCGTACCCACCTGCTACAGGCCGCCACCCACCGCTTCCAGCAACGCGGCGAGCCAGCCGTCTACCTGCCACTGGCGCAATTGCTCGATCGTGGCGTAGGGCTGCTCGACTACCTGGCCCAGTACGAACTGGTGTGCATCGACGACCTGCACGTGATCGCCGGCAAGGCTGACTGGGAAGAGGCCATGTTCCACCTGTTCAACCGCCTGCGCGACAGCGGCCGGCGCCTGCTGCTGGCTGCCTCGGCATCGCCGCGCGAACTGCCGATCAAGCTGCCCGACCTGAAGTCGCGGCTGACCCTGGCCCTGGTGTTCCAGATGCGTGGCCTGTCCGACGAAGACAAGCTGCGTGCCCTGCAACTGCGTGCTTCGCGCCGTGGCCTGCACCTTACCGACGAAGTCGGTCACTTCATCCTCACCCGCGGCGCACGCAGCATGAGTGCGTTGTTCGACCTGCTCGAACGTCTCGACCAGGCCTCGTTGCAGGCACAACGCAAGCTCACCATCCCGTTCCTCAAGGAAACCCTGGGTTGGTAACCCCGAAAACGCTGGGCCAGAGCGGCAAAACAAAAAAGTCACATCTTTTTCGATAAAATTTGCAAATGGCCATGATAGAGGGCATAGTTTCACCCTTCTAAAGGATTACAGACACGGTCGTGCCCATGCTGAAGCGCTTCGCACCCCTCGTGCCACTCGCACTCGTGACCCTGCTTTTTGGCTGCGCGGCCCAAGGCCCAGCTTCTCATTCAGAGCCGCAGCCCCAGGATCACTCCCCGATCGCCGCACAATCGGCGTTCAAGGCCAAAGCCTCGTCCTCGTCGGTATTCGGCGAGCCGGAAGAGCTGGCCACCGAAGATGACCTGGAGGCTTTCTCCAGCAGCAAGCCTTACCAGTTGCCAGCTCTGGCTGACAGCATTCTCGAGCGCGGCATGTCGCTGATCGGCACCCGCTACCGCTTCGGTGGTACCTCGGAGAAGTCCGGCTTCGACTGCAGTGGTTTCATCGGCTACCTGTTCCGCGAAGAGGCGGGCGTTACCCTGCCGCGTTCCACGCGTGAAATGATCAACGTCGATGCCCCGAAAGTGGCCCGCAACAAGCTCAAGCCAGGTGACCTGCTGTTCTTCAGCACCAATGGTCGCGGCCGCGTGAGCCATGCCGGCATCTACCTGGGTGACAACCAGTTCATCCACTCCAGCAGCCGCCGCAGTGGTGGCGTGCGCATCGACAGCCTCGGTGACCGCTACTGGAGCAAGACCTTCATCGAAGCCAAGCGTGCCTTGGCCATGGCGCCGACCACCAATATCGCGCGCAACTGATAGCAAAATGATATATCCTGCCGCGGCGGCGATGCTTTGAAAAAAGCTCGCCGCCGTGCGCATTTATAGAAAGCGTCTAATCTAAATTCTCAATTCTTTTCGGCTGCGGCCCAGCGGACTCAGACAGGATGTTCTGGCCATGGTAAAGATGGCGCGCTTCGCATTTCTCTCCTTGGCAGCCTTGCTTGCTGCCTGCTCCAGCCGTGCGCCTGCGCCGGCCCCTGTGGTACAGCCGCAGGTAACCTATAGCCAGCCCAGCCCTTCGCCGATTGCCGATGACGTGCTGATGCGTGCTATCGGCCTGGTGGGCACGCCTTATCGCTGGGGCGGCAACACGCCGGACTCCGGTTTCGATTGCAGTGGCCTGATCAAGTACGTCTACCGTGATGCTGCCGGCATCAGCCTGCCGCGTTCGACGCGTGAGATGATCGTCATGCGCGCGCCAACCGTGGATGCCAAGTCGCTGCAGTCCGGTGACCTGGTGTTCTTCGCCACCAGTGGCGGCTCGCAGGTCAGCCATGCTGGCATTTATGTCGGGGAAGGGCGCTTCGTGCATGCACCTTCCAGCGGTGGCACGGTGCGCCTGGACTACCTGTCCAACAGCTACTGGGCCAAGGCTTACCTGCAGGCCAAACGCGTCATTCCGCAAGGGCATCTGGCGCAGAACCCCTGAGGACAGGCGGGGCTTTGCTCACCCGCCAGACCACATTGCCGACATCATCGGCTACCAGCACGCCGCCACGCCCGTCGGTGATTACACCGACCGGTCGCCCTTGGGCCTTGCCATGCTCATCCAGAAAACCGGTAAGCAGGTCCACTGGCTTGCCCGAAGGTTTTCCTGACGGGTCGAACGGTACGAAAATCACCTTGTAGCCACTGTGTGGCTTGCGGTTCCAAGACCCGTGCTGGCCCACGAATGCCCCTTGTTCGAAGGGCGGTGGTAGCCCATTCGGTTCGGCGAATGCCAGCCCCAGCGATGCCGTGTGAGGGCCCACGGCGTAGTCGGGCACCAGCGCCTGGGCCACTTTTTCAGGCGCTGGCGGTTGCACGCGCTCGTCCACGTGGCGGCCGTAGTAGCTGTAGGGCCAACCATAGAAACCGCCGTCCTTCACGGAAGTGATGTAGTCCGGTACCAGATCGCTACCGATCTCGTCACGCTCGTTGACTGCCGTCCACAACGCGCCGCTGTGCGGCTCCCAGGCCAGGCCGTTAGGGTTGCGCAGGCCGGTGGCGAACAGGTGGTGCTGGCCGCTGGCGGGGTCCACTTCCCAGATCGCGGCGCGTCTCTGTTCCTTGTCCATACCGTTTTCGCCTACGTTGCTGTTGGAGCCGACCGTCACGAAAAGCTTCTTGCCATCGGGGCTGGCGATGACGTTCTTGGTCCAGTGGTGGTTGAGCGGCCCGCCTGGCAACTCGACTACCGGCTGGCCTTCATTGCGAATTTGCATGGCACCGGGCTCGTAGTGAAAGCGCAGCAGCCTGTCGGTGTTGGCGACGTAGAGGTCCTTGCCGACCAGGGCCATGCCGAACGGTGAGTTGAGCTCTTCGATGAAGGTCGTGCGGATTTCAGCCACGCCGTCGTGGTCGGCATCCCGTAGCAGGGTAATGCGGTTGGCGCTGGGCACGCCTGCACCTGCCCGCTTCATCACCTTCTTCATGACCCAACCGCGCAGGCCCTTGCCATCTTCGGGTTTGGGCGGGGCATTGGTTTCAGCTACCAGCACGTCGCCGTTGGGCAGCAGGTATAGCCAGCGAGGGTGGTCGAGCCCGGCGGCGAACGCTTTCACCTGAGTGCCTGGTGCTGCTTCGGGCTTGGCGTCCTTGGGCCAGCCCACTGCCGGGGCGATATTCACGGTGGGGAGGGTGGTCTTGACCGGAGCAGGCAGCTGGGGGGTTGGGCCACTGCCGTCGAGTACATTCAGCAGGGCGGTTTCGCCGCAGGCAGTCAGGCTGGCAGCCAATAACCAAGGCATCAGGTGTTTCATGGGCGGCATCCTCCTAAGAAGGCCTATGGAACTGAGAGGTCGGCGACGTTCGCCGGGTTCCCGGGAACCATCCAACTGCCGTTGCCGTTGCCGTTGCCGTTGCCGTTGCCGTTGCCGTTGCCGTTGCTTTTGCCGTTGCTTTTGCTTTTGCTTCTAAGCGCGCGGTAGTTCAGGCACCGCCGATTGCGACTTCAGGAGGCCGAGCGAAGGGACTGCGGAGGGAGGTGACGGGCATGGATGCCCGTCAAGCGCTGAGGCCCCATGGATGGGGCCTG
>NZ_NEJM01000029.1:0-14879 GCF_002113725.1 Pseudomonas sp. B23(2017)
ACAGAATTTCTTGACGACCATAGAGCATTGGAACCACCTGATCCCATCCCGAACTCAGCAGTGAAACGATGCATCGCCGATGGTAGTGTGGGGTTTCCCCATGTGAGAGTAGGTCATCGTCAAGATTCATTTCGCAAAACCCCTATCTGCACATGCAGGTAGGGGTTTTGTCTTTAAGTAGGAACTACAGAGATTCGCAGGTACGTCCGAGGGACGGGCCAGCACACAGAATTTCTTGACGACCATAGAGCATTGGAACCACCTGATCCCATCCCGAACTCAGCAGTGAAACGATGCATCGCCGATGGTAGTGTGGGGTTTCCCCATGTGAGAGTAGGTCATCGTCAAGATTCAAATCCAAAGCCCCTGTCTGCGATGCAGACAGGGGCTTTGTCTTTTCCGGGGGCGCACTTTCAGGCGAGCGCGCTTCCCGTGTAGGAGCGGCCTTGTGTCGCGATCGGACGCGCAGCGACCACCATAGAGTCAGAACTGATAGCTGACCGTGGCACTGACATTGCGCTCTTCACCCATGTAGCAGTAGTTCAGGCTTGCACACGAGGTGATGTAGCTTTCATTGGTGAGGTTATTGGCGTTCAGGCGTACATCCATCCCTTGGAGGCCGACCTTGCCCAGGTCATAGCCGATCGAGGCGTCGAACAGGGTATAGGAGGGCACCTTCATGCTGTTTTCCGCATCCACCCAGCTGTACCCCACATACCGCACCCCACCGCCCAAGCGCAGGCCATCCAGGGCCCCCTGGTGGAAGTTGTAGTCAGCCCAAAGCGAGAACATCTGTTTCGGTGCCTGGGTTGGCGAATTGCCCTTGTTATCCAGGTTGCCAGACACCAGGCTGGGCATCGACTTATCGTACTCGATATCGGTAAAGGTATAGCCGCCCAGCAGCTTCAAGCTGTCGGTCAGTTGCACATGGGCCTCCAGTTCCAGCCCTTGTGAGCGCACTTGCCCTACAGGGCGATAGAAATCTTCGTCAGGCTGCTTCGAGGCCAGGTTCTCCTGCTCGATGCGGAACACCGATGCGGTGAACAGGTTGTCGCTACCCGGCGGCTGATACTTGATACCAGCCTCCCATTGAGTGCCCTCGGTCGGTGCCAGAGGGCGGCCTTGCTGGTCGGATACGGTATTGGGGTTGAACGACTCCGAGTAGCTGACATAGGGCGCAATACCGTTCTCGAACAGGTAGAGCACACCTGCGCGGGTAGTGAACCTGGAGCGCTGGTCACTGACCTTGGTGTTGCTGTCGCGATTCTCCTCGGACACCTTCACCCAGTCCTGGCGCAGCCCCAACGAGAAGCGCCATTGGTCCAGCTCCACCAGGTCCTGCAGGTAAACGCCCGTTTGCTGCAAGCGCCGCTGGTAGCGGTTCTCGCCCAGCACCTGAAGGTTGCCGTTGCCGTACTGCGGGTTGCCTGCATCCAACGGATCGACTGTGCCATAACGCCAGGCCACATCAGCCTTGCGTCGCTGGTAGTCGGTGCCCAGCAGCAAGGTGTGTTTGGCGGCCCCGGTGAAGAATTCCGCCTGCAGCATGTTGTCGATGATGTACGAATGCAGGCGTTCGTCGCCGCCGGTATAGGCGCGGTTGAGGATATTGCTGTTGGCATCCGCCCAACCGGCGGAATACACCTGGTCCATCGACACGTCGGAATCCTGATAGCGGAAGTTCTGGCGTGCCGTGAATACATCGTTGAAGCGATGCTCGAACTGGTAGCTGAAGGACTGTTGGGTACGCTCGTAGTTGTCGATACCCGGCTCGCCCTCGAAGAAGTGGTCCGACAGGCGCAAGCCGTTGCGTTTGTGCAGCATTCCATCTGCGGGGTTACCGCCGTGATAGCCGCCGTTGGGGTCGTGTTGCAGGTAGGCCTGCAGGGTCAGCGAAGTGTCTTCGCTGAAGTCGATGCTGACGGCCGGCGCGATGGCGTAGCGTTCTTCCTTGTTGTGGTCGAACTGCGTGTCGGAAGTATCCGCCAGGCCTGTCAGGCGATAAGCGATACGCTTGTCGTCATCCACGGGGCCGCTGAAGTCGAAACCCATGCCACGCTGGCCTTGGGTACCGATGGTGGCCTGGACTTGATGGTAGGGGGTAAACAGCGGCTTCTTGGTGGTCAGCGCCACCAGGCCTCCTGGCGAGCTACGGCCATACAGTACCGAAGACGGTCCCTTGAGAATATCGATGCGCTCCAGGAAGTACGGGTCCACCTGCATTGTGCTGTAGGTGCCGTTGTCTCCCATCGACTTGAGCCCGTCGACGTAGATGTTGTCCACCGAGCCGTCGTTGAAGCCACGCATGGCCACATAGTCATAACGGTGGGTCGCCCCGTAGGGGTTGGTCAGTACCCCAGGTGTGTAGCGCATGGCTTGGGCAACGGTTTGTGAGCCTTGGTCGTCCATCTGCTGTCGGGTAACCACCGAGACCGATTGCGATGTCTCTACCAGTGGCATGCTGGTCTTGGTCGCCACTTGGCTATGGGTAGCGTTGTAACCCTCCGTGCTGCCCAGTGCATTGCCGAGGGTGAAGCTACGGATATCGGTGTCTGGCAATGACAATGCAGCGCTTTGGGGTTGTGCCTGCAGCACGTAGCTCCGGCCGTCCTGGCTGACGGCTTCCAGGCCGCTGCCATTGAGCAACTGGTGCAGTGCCTGATCGGTTGGGTATTGCCCCTGCAGGCCGTTCGACTGCAAGCCTTGGGTGAGCTGGGGTGTGCTCGACAAGGTGATGCCAGCCTGGCGGGCGAACTGGTTGAGCACGTCATCCAACTGTCCGGCCGGGATCGCATAGTGGTGGCTCACCTGGGCCGTTTCAGCTGCCATGGAAAGCTGCGTGACGGCTGTAAGGCCCAAGGCGGTGCCAAACAGGGCAGCCCGGACTGCTTTGCGCAAAGGCACTGAGTGCAAGACAGGTCGAAAATCATTCGCGTTGAAGGTGCGCGTGTGCACGGGGGCGGTAGGCATGAGGGGTCCGTTGAAGTGTGAGGGCAGGAGGTGTCGCTTACTGTCCTAGCCGGACCGGCATTCAAAACCCGTCAAAAAAGTTATTGGGCCGCTACGCGCCCCATCGCCGGTAAGCCAGCTCCCACAGGTATTGCATAGCCCTCAGGCCTTGTGCGATCCCTGTGGGAGCTGGCTTGCCGGCGATGGGCTGCATAGCAGCCCTGAACGCAATAGCCCCCGTCAGATCAGGCCAGCCCCTCCACGCGAACCCACCAGCGTGTACGTTGGCGAAGCCGCACGGGCAGCGTCCGTGGTAGCAGTTGCAGCAGTTGCTCCGGGTCTTCGAGGCGGAATACACCCGACAAGCGCAAATCGGCAATATCGTCGCTGCAGCTCAGATAGCCATGCCGATAACGGCTGACCTGCGAGAGGAAGTCGAACAGGCGCATGTCCCGGGTGACGATCAGGCCCTCGGTCCAGGCCATCGCATCCATGTCCACCTGCTGGAGCCGGTGTGTACCCTGCGCATCCAGGCGCCAGTTCTGGCCGCTTTCGATCCATTGCAGCGGTCCATTGCCAGGCCGGTGTACAGCCACCCGGCCATGGCTGACACTGACCCGCGTGCAGTCGCTGTCCTGGCGCGCCACAAAGCGCCCTTCGAACCCTTCCAGCAACGCGTCACGAGTTTGTACAAGCAAGGGACGCTGCGGGCTGCAGGCAATCATCAGTTCCCCCTGCTTCAGGCGGACCAGGCGCTGCTGGTCACTGAAGGCCAGGTCGACGGCACTGCGGGTATTGAGTTGCATCAGCGAGCCATCGGGAAGCGCAAAGCTGCGTCGTTCGCCTGTGCCGGTGGCGTAGTCCGATGTCCAGGTGTTGACCGCATCGAGGTCTTTTCCCAGCCATGCCGCCGTCCCCGCCATGGCAACGCCACCAAGCAGCTTCAACGCCTGCCGACGGTGCAGCCGGCGCTGGCTGGTCTCCAGGGTCTGCAAAGCCAGCCCGGCGCCAGGGACGGCACGCAGGTCGAGGTCCTGATGCAGGTGAATCACCCGTTGCCAGGCCTGTTCGTGTTCGTGGTGGGCAGCGCGCCATTCCCTGCACTGTTGCTGCAAGGCAGGGTCATGCCCGCTCTCGCGCAGCCTCAGCATCCACTGGATGGCCTGTTTGACCGCTGTTGCGCCAGGCTGTGCGGCGGTCATCATGTCAGCACTCGTCGGTGTAGCGCAGCAGGTAGCAATGGTAGAGCGCGTCGGCGATGTAGCGCTCCACGGTACGTACCGAGATGCCCATCTGGTCGGCGATGGCCTGGTGCTTCAGCCCCTCGCATTGGGCCAGCAGGAATGCGCGGCGTACTTTGGGCTTGAGGCCTTCGAGCATGCGCGCGATGCGCTCCAGCAATTCCAGCAGCAGCTCACGGGTTTCGGCCGAGGGGGCCTGTGCTTCCGGCAACTGTGCCAATGCCTCGAGATAGGCCCTGTGCAGTTCCTCGCGCCGCCAGTGGTCGATCACCAGCCCGCGCGCGACCGTCCGCAGGAACGCCCGTGGCGTGTTCAGTTGCAGGTGTTCGCGACGCTGCAACAGGCGCACGAAGGTGTCCTGGGCCAGGTCTGCGGCATCGGCGGCGTTGCCCAGCTTGCTGCGTAGCCAGGCATGCAACCAGCCGTGGTGGTCACTGTAGAGCGTTTGCACGGAATCGTTGCTGGGCATGGGGGAGGGCGCTGCCATCAATGGACATGAATGATAATTAGTCTCATTGTTGGCGGGAGCCGATCAATTTGCAACCCAGCCGACTGCACCATGCGCGCAGTCACTACCCGCTAGCGCCCCAGTTGCGTATCCAGATACTTGCGGATTACCCGCGATGCGTTATTCAGGTGCCGTTCCAGCACCGCTACCGCTTCGTCCACCAGCTTGTCGCCAGCCGCATCCGCCAGTGCGTTGTGATCGTCCTGGGTGAGCTTGCCCAGGCCCATGGACGAAAGATGAAACCGCAGGAAGCGCTCTTCCTCATTCAGTTCGTCCTCGATCAGGCGCAGAAGCTTCTTGTTCGGCGCCTTGTTGTACAACGACATGTGGAACAGGCGATTGAGGCGGCCGATTTCAGCGTGACGGGTTTCGTTTTCCAGTTGCTGGATATACCCGCGGGCGCTGGCAATGTCGCTGGCATCGAGCAGCGGAATGGACTGGCGCAGCGCCTCGGTCTCGAGCAGCACGCGCAGGGCATAGGTGTCCACCGCGTCCTCGCCGATCAGCGGCGCAACCACCGCACCCTTGTGCATCTCCACTTTCAGCAGCGATTGCGCTTCGAGCTGGCGCAGGGCCTCGCGCACGGGCATGCGGCTGACACCGAACAAGGTGGCGAGCTCTTGTTGTCTTACGGCAGTACCTGGAGGCAAGCGGCCATCAAGAATGGCACTGCGCAGGCGTTCTTCGATCACGCCACGGGCCTGGTGCGGCAACAGCTGCTCGCTGGCCAGCACATTGCTCAGTTTGATTTTCTCGGCCACGCGACGTCTGCCTCAACGATGACTAAAGTTGGATCCAATGACACTAGTAACAGCTCTTGGGGGTGTCAAACCTTTACCGGTAATGGAACCGGCGCCCCAAAAGCGCGGCTATGGTGGATGAAGTCGCCGGTCAAAGGAAGCGGCCTATGGAAGGTTATAACCAGAAAGTGTAGGTCGGGTGACCGGCGGGTGCATGATTGCAGGGTGCCATTGTCTTTTGCCGTGGCAAGCCGCACCATCGCTGCTTTCGACTGGCCTGAACAGGGCTTCGCAGTGGCGATATCCTGGATGCTCAAAACCGTTGTGCAACGTGTCGGCCTTGCTGTGCTGCTTGGCAGCCTGCTGCTGGGCGGCTTGCACGCGGATTGGGACTTTTCCCAGATCAGCCGCAAGTCGCAGGCTCTTTATGGCCCTTTGGGTGCCGGGCAGGGCCGGATCGATGCCTGGCAGAACCTGATGGCCACGCAGAAGCAGGGTACGGAGCTTGAGCGATTGCAGGTGGTCAACCGCTTCTTCAACCAGCAATTGCGCTATGTCGAGGATATCGACCTGTGGCATGAGGTCGATTATTGGGCCACGCCGGTGCAGGCGCTGATCAAGGGCGCAGGGGACTGCGAGGACTACGCCATCGCCAAGTATTTCAGTCTGCGGCGCATGGGCATCCCCAGCGAAAAGCTGCGCATCACCTACGTCAAGGCGCTGCGACAGAACCGGGCGCACATGGTCCTGACCTATTATTCAAGCCCACAGGCACAACCATTGGTGCTCGACAGCCTGATGGATGCCATCAAGCCGGCCAGCCAGCGTACCGACCTGCTGCCGGTGTACGCCTTCAATGGTGAGGGTTTGTGGCTGACGGGCGCCGCAGGCAACAAGAAGGTCGGCGATACCAAGCGGTTGTCACGCTGGCAGGATTTGCTGAAGAAAATGCAGGCCGAAGGGTTCCCGGCCGAGCCGGTCTACTGAAGGAGCACAGATGTCACTGTTCAAACAATTGCTGTTGGCCATTTGCCTGTTCCTGGTGGTCGCCTTCAGTGGCAGTTTCATGGTCAGCCTGGAAAGTTCGCGCAGCCAATACGTCAACCAGTTGCGCTCGCACGCCCAGGATGCGGCGACCGCGTTGGCGCTGTCGCTGACGCCGAATATCGATGACCCGGCGATGGTCGAGCTGATGGTCAGCTCGATCTTCGACAGTGGTTACTACTCAAGCATCAAGGTTGTCGACTTGAGTTCCAATGCTGTGCTGGTGGAGCGCCACGCCGAGCCGGACCCCGGCGGTGTGCCGCGTTGGTTCGTGCACCTGATCGGCCTGGAAGCCGCCGGTGGCGATGCCATCGTCAGCCGCGGCTGGCAGCAGGCCGCACGCGTTGAAGTAATCAGCCACCCGATGTTCGCCATTGCCAAACTCTGGCAGAGCGCCCTGGGCAGCCTGGGTTGGCTGCTGCTGTGTGGCGCGGCCAGTGCGGTACTCGGCGCCTTGCTCCTGCGTCGCCAGTTGCGGCCGCTGGACTACATGGTCGAGCAGTCCCACGCCATTGCCCGCCGCGAATTCCTCAGCCTGCCCGATTTGCCGCGCACGCCGGAGCTGCGCCGGGTAGTACAGGCGATGAACCAGATGGTCGAGAAGCTCAAGGCACTGTTTACCGAGCAAGCCGAGCGCAGTGAGCGGCTGCGTGCCGAGTCTTATCAGGACAGCCTGACTGGGCTGTCCAACCGCCGTTATTTCGAGATGCAGCTGAACACGCGGGTGAGCAATCTGGAAGAAGCGCGCGCCGGCTACCTGCTGTTGCTGCGGGTCCAGGGGCTGGCGGGGTTGAACGCCCGTCTTGGCGGCCAGCGTACCGACCAGTTGCTACAGGCCGTGGGTGAGCAGTTGCGTCGCACCTGTGCCAGCTACCCGGAAACCAACGACCTGATTTCCCGCAGCCGTGGGGGCGAGTTCGCCGTGCTGGCGCCGGGTATGGTGCATGAAGAGGCGGTACAGCTTGCCCAGGCCCTGGAAGCGACGCTGCACAGCCTGCACGAAACGGGCGCCAGTGATATCGACCCGGTGGCTTGTATCGGCCTGGCGCCGTTCAGCCCCGGTGATTCACCGCAGGCATTGCTGAAGCTTGCCGACGAGGCCCTGGCCCGCGCCGAGAACCAGCCAGCACCGGGTTGGGTATGCCTTGAACAAGGCGTGGCTGCAGTTGCCGCGGATAGCCAGCATGTCTGGCACGAGCGGCTGGACCAGGCGTTCGACAATGGGCATTTCGAACTGTTCTTCCAGCCAGTGGTGGATTGCGCTTCTGCGCAACGGGTACTGCACCACAAAGTGATTTCGCGTTTGCAGGATGGCCAGGGCGAGGCGCTGCCGGCCGGCCGCTTCCTGCCCTGGCTGGAGCGCTTCGGCTGGATGCCGCGGCTTGATGTGCTGGTGTTGGAGAAAGTGCTGGCGCACCTTCGAGGGCATGACCAGGTGTTGGCACTGAACCTGTCCGCCGCCACCCTGGCCGACCCCAAGGCACTTCAGCGTGTTTTCGAGCTTCTGGGCCAGAACACGGCGCTCGGCCCGCGGCTGGTTTTCGAAATTGGCGAGGAGCAGTTACCTGAGCAGGCGGCCCTGGAGCAACTCACCCGGCGCCTGCACGCGCTTGGCTTCGGCCTGGCGCTGCAACGCTTTGGTGGGCGTTTCAGCATGATCGGCAACCTGGCGCACCTGGGCCTGGCGTACCTGAAGATCGATGGCAGCTACATCCGCAACATTGATCAAGAGCAGCACAAGCGGCTGTTCATAGAAGCGGTCCAGCGCGCCGCACACAGCATCGACCTGCCGCTGATTGCCGAGCGGGTCGAGACGGAAGGTGAGCGGTTGGTGTTGCGAGAGATGGGTGTAGGCGGGATTCAGGGGCAGTTGGTTGGTGAGCCTGCCCCCTGGCGCTGAGGGTATGCGGTCCCTTGTAGGAGAGGCCTTGTGTCGCGAAAGGGCCGCACAGCGGCCCCAGGATTTCAGCAAAGATGCATAAATCGCTGGGGCTGCTGTGCAGCCCTTTCGCGACACAAGGCCGCTCCCACAGTGTGGGTCGCGGCGATGAGTGTGCTTTTTAACGCTCGCGCAACGCTTCCGAACGCGCCTTCATGATCGGCTTGAGCAGGTAGCTCATGATGGTCTTCTTGCCGGTCATGATATCGACCGTCGCCACCATCCCCGGAATGATCAGCAGCGGCTTCTCGTCAGTGCCCAGGTGGCTGCGGTCGGTGCGCAGCTTGATCAGGTAGTAGGTGGTCTTCTTGTCTTCATCGGTGATGGTGTCGGCACCGATCTGCTCCAGCTTGGCCTTCAGCCCACCGTAGATGGTGTAGTCATAGGCCGTGAACTTGACCGTCGCCTCCTGCCCAGGGTGCAGGAAAGCGATGTCCTTGGGCAGGATCTTCGCCTCGATGACCAGTGAGTCGTCCAGCGGCACGATTTCTATGATGTCGCTGCCCGGCTGGATTACCCCGCCAATGGTATTCACCAGCAGTTGCTTGACGATACCGCGTACCGGCGAAGTAACCATGGTGCGGTGCACGCGATCATCCAGCGCCTTGCTGGTCGCCGTGGCCTTGTTCAGCTCGGTGCGCGCTTCGTTCAATTGGGTCAGCGCTTCGCTGCGGAATTTGCCACGGGTCTCTTCGATCTTGCTTTGCACCTCGCGAATGGCCGCCTCGGCACGCGGGATGGCCAGCGCCGTGGAGTCCAGCTGACCGCGGTTCTCCACTTCGGCGCGGCGCAGGCGCAGCACCTCAACCTGGGAGATCGCACCGGTGGCCACCAGGGGCTCGGACATGCTGATCTCCTTGCGCAACAATTGCAGGCTGTTGGCGTACTGGGCACGTTTCGAACTGTATTCGCGCAGTTCCTGCTGGCGCTGTACCAGCTGCTGTTGCAGGCCACCAATCTCGTCCTGCAGTTGCTGGCGCCGGCTCTGGTACAACGACTCTTCACTGGCCGCCTGGCTTGGCGCGGCCTTGCGCAGCGCTTCGTCGATCTTCAGCGGGCTGTCCTCGACTTCGGCACTCAGGCGCTCGACGCGCAAGGCCATGGCCAGGCGGTCGGCCTCGGTTTCACCCACGTTGGAGGCGAAGCGGGTTTCATCCAGGCGCAGCAATGGCTGGCCCACTTCGACGATCTGCCCTTCCTTGGCGAAGATCTCGGCGACGATGCCGCCCTCCAGGTTCTGGATCTTCTGCACCTTGGACGACGGAATGGCCTTGCCTTCACCCCGCGTAACTTCGTCGATGGGCGCGACGCTGGCCCACACGATCAGGAACACGAAGAACAGGATTACGCCCCAGATGGTCAGCCGCACGACCCGCGGCGCATCCTCGATCAGGGCCTTGTTGACCTCAGGCAGCGGCTGGCCGCCCAGTGAATCGGAACCCTTGAAATAGCGCCGCAGGCCGTCCTTGAATTGCCCCACATCCAGCTTATGCAACACTGATCTGCCCCTTCTTCAGTGCATCCATGACCGCGGCTTTCGGGCCGTCGGCGACAATCTGCCCGCGATCGATCACGATCAGCCGGTCCACCAGCGACAGCAGCGAGGCACGGTGTGTGACCAGCAGCATCGTCTTGCCTTCCACCACCGCCTGCAGGCGCTGCTTGAGGCGTTCTTCGCCGGTGTTGTCCATTGCGCTGGTCGGTTCGTCCAGCAGCAGGATCTGCGGGTTGAGCAACAGCGCGCGGCCCAGGGCGACGTTCTGTCGCTGGCCACCGGACAGGTTCTGCCCGCGTTCACCCACCTGCAACTCGTAGCCGTCCGGGTGCAACCGGGCGAACTCATGTACACCCGCCAGTTCGGCAGCTTGCAGAATCAACTCATCCTCGATGTAGCGAGCCCCGCTGACCAGGTTGTCGCGCAGGGTACCGGCCAGCAGCTGGATGTCCTGGGGCACGTAGCCGATGTTGTGGCGCAGTTCGCTGACGTCGATCTGGCGAATGTCCACGCCATCGACCAGTAGCGAGCCGCTATCGGCCTCGTACAGGCCGACGATGAGCTTGGCCAGCGAGCTCTTGCCCGAGCCACTGCGGCCGATAATGCCCACCTTCTCGCCGGGGCGGATGGTGAGGTTGATGTTCTTCAAGGCCTGATTCTGTTGGTTCGGATAGGTGAAATCGACCCCGCGGAACTCGACGCTGCCCTGTAGCACCTTGCGGCTCAGCGGGCGTTCTTCGAAGTTGCGTTCTTGCGGCAGTTCCATCATGTGGTCGGTGGAGACCATGGTCACCTTGGCTTGCTGGTAGCGGGCGAGCAGGCCGTTGAGCTGGCCCAGCGGGCCGAGGGCACGGCCGCTGAGCATGTAGCAGGCCACCAGGCCGCCCATGCTCAGGTTGCCGTCGATGATCAGGTACACGCCGACGCAGATCATCGCCACGCCTGCCAGTTGCTGGATCAGCAGGGTGATGTTCATCGCCAGGCTCGACAGCACCTTCACCCGCAGTTCCAGGCGGCTGAGGGTACCCAAGGTTTGCTCCCACATGTACTGGCGTTCGCTTTCGGCGTTGTTGACCTTTACCGCATCCAGGCCGGCAAGGGTCTCGATCAGGCTGGACTGGCGCTCCGAGGCCAGGGCCATGGTCCGTTCCATGGTCGCCATCAGTGGCCGTTGCAGGGCGTAACCGATGCCCAGGGCCAGCGGGAAGGCGATGATCGGGATCCACACCAGGTGCCCACCAATGATGGCGATGACGATCAGGATCAGGACGGTGAACGGCAGGTCGATCAGGCTGGTCAGGGTCAGCGAGGCGAGGAAGTCACGCAGGCCCTGGAATTCGTGAATGTTCTGGGCAAAGCTGCCGACCCTGGCCGGGCGGTACTTCATCGACATGCCGACGATACGTTCGAACAGCGTTGCCGAAATGATCAGGTCGGTCTTCTTGCCGGCCAGGTCCAGGCACAAGCCGCGCAGGCCCTTGAGGATCAGGTCGAAGATGTAGGCACCGGCGATGCCGATGGCCAACACCCAGAGGGTCGAGGTGGCCTGGTTGGGCACCACCCGGTCATATACGTTCATCACGAACAGTGGCGCGGCCAGGGCGATCAGGTTGATCACCAGGCTGGCGGCGATGGCGTCGATATATAGCCACTTGCTGCGCAGCAAGGTATCGCGGAACCACGACTTCGCCCGCGGGATGAGGTTGCCGTGGTTGACGTCGAACTTGTGCTGCGGCTGGGCAAAGAATACCCGGCCACTGTAATCGCTCTGCAGGGCTTCGCGGCTGACATGCACCTCGCCGCCATCGCTCTCGCTGAGCAGCAGGCGCGCGGTGTCTTCGTTTTCCCAGCCCAGCAGGACGGCGCTGCGGCCTTCCTTGAGCAGCAACATGGCCGGCATGGCGATGCTCGGGATCTGCTCCAGCTTACGCTGCAGCAGTCGCCCCTGCAGGCCGGCCCTGGCAGCTGCGCGGGGCAGCAGCTCGGGGCTCAGGCGCTGGGCCGGCAGCGGCAGGCCGGTGGTCAGCATGACCCGGCTGGCGGGTTTCTGGTGCAGAACACACAGGCTCAACAGACTATCCAGCAGGGGATCGTCATGCTGACTGCGTGGATCGTGGCTGAGTTGGACTCGACTGACTTCGGATTCCACGCGGCTCTTCATCCTTGTGGTGGGTGGGGTGGGTGTGCCGCCGTTCAGGCTGGCTCACCCTGGCGTTCAATGGCGCTGCCAGGCAGTGGTCATGAGGCTACGGCACCCTGGCGCTTGGGCAACCGGCCAATGGTCGCCTTGAATCGGTATTGAGTAAACAATTCTACGGTCTTCATTCCTGGCAGACGATGCTGAGTGGTGGATGTTTCATTTTTGATCCAGTCAGCATCCAGCCCGAATTAATTTGCAGCATAGCCTGCCATCCGTCTGGCGGCAGAGGAGTTGTCGGTATCGACTTGCAGCTTGTCAATAAACAGGCGCTTATTTGTTGACGTCATTCAGTAACTAATTAGGAAAAATTTATTATTGGAAAGCAGGTCGCTGACAGGCTTTGGCTCGACAATCGACTACGTTTTCTCATTTTCGGGCTGGCAGTATTTGCGCAGTGGCTCGCTATCTCTTTGATCTACGGCAAATCGGGTGCCTGATTGTGCAGCGATGCGGGCTGCTGGCTCCGTGAGCTATCGTATGGCCGCGCTTTTGCCTGGCTTCCCGATCAAAGTCTGGCTGCCTTCAGGCAAGGTTTGTGCTTGTAATCAGGCAATGACCCGAGCGAGCGAAAGTGACTTGGTTATTGACGCTTGAATCTTTGACAGCTGCCGATGAGCGGTTGTCCTGTCGTTTTCTTTGCGGCTACCTAGGCACGAGGAAAGCTGCTGAAAGTACTCACTGAAGACGCTTTGGATGATGTACGACACTTACCCTCAAGAAACGCATGGTTAAGATTCGAATATCAATGTGACATTACATTGCTGATTGTTTAGGATGGCAATGTATAAGGTCAATAGTTTGGCATTTGGTTAATTCCAAAAAGTTATAGACGGAATATTGACGCCAATAAACGTCTAGAGATCATCGACATAGTTCCGCCTGAAGTGGTCTGCAAGTGCCGCTCTGGCAGGGAAGTACCCATCGGGTCACACGGAGAGTCCAATGAGCAGCGTTGTAGCCATCGTCAAAAGTATTGTCGGCCAGGTTATTGCGGTATCCCCAGAGGGCATTCGGCGTGTTCTGATTGAAGGGGACCGCCTGCTGGCCGGTGAAGAAGTGCTCACCGGCCCGGGTGGTGCAGTTACTTTGGAGCTGGCCGATGGCCGTCTGCTCGACCTGGGTCGTGATAGCCAGTGGAGCGCCGATGCGCCAGACAGCAGCACCGACCTGAGCCAGGCGACCGCACAGGCCGCGCCGTCGGTGGAGGAGCTGCAACAGGCGATCGCTGCCGGTGTCGACCCGACTACCGAACTGGAAGCGACTGCGGCTGGCCCATCATCGGCGGGCGGTGGTGGTGCACTGGGCGGTGGCCACAGCTTTGTCATGCTCGAAGAAACCGCGGGCCGGGTCGACCCTACCATCGGCTTCCCGACTGACGGGCTGGGCTTTGCTGCCGTGCTCGATGGCGAAGAGGTTGGCGTGCTGGATACCACCAGCAACAACCAGGTAACTACGCCGACGACGGATACCAGCGTTGCTACCGACCTGGTTCTTGGCGCTACCCCGTCCATCAGCGAAGCGGGTGGTGTAATCGTTTATACCGCTACGGTTGGCCAGGCACCGAGCACCAACCTGGTGGTCACCCTTTCCAACGGGGCCGTAATCGTCATTCCGGCCGGGCAGACCTCGGGCAGCGTCAACGTCGTGGTTCCGGCAAACGATACCCCGTATATCGACGGGGACCAGATTTCGGCGACCGTAACGGGCACCACCGGGGGCGGTGGGCTGACGGTGACCGTGCCGCAAACGCCGGCGGTTACCCAGGTGACCGATACCATCGATACTACCACCGCGACCCTGACCGCTTCGCCAAGCGTGACTGAAGGCGGCGTCATCACCTACACCGTGACCCTGAGCAACCCGGCGCAGACCCCGGTGACAGTAACCCTGTCCAACGGCCAGACCATTACCATCGAAGCTGGCAAGACCCAGGGCAGCGTTGACTTCCAGACCCCGGCCAACGACGTCTACAACAACGGCTCGACCGTCAGCGTCACCATCGAGGGCACCACGGGCGGCAACTTCGAGCAGCTGACGCCGAATCCGACTCCGGCTCAGACCACGATCAACGACTCGGTCGACACCACCACCGCGACCCTGACGGCGAGCCCGTCGGTGACCGAAGGTGGCGTCATCACCTACACCGTGACCCTGAGCAATCCGGCTCAAACCCCGGTGACCGTGACCCTGTCCAATGGCCAGACCATTACCGTCGAAGCTGGCAAGACCCAGGGCAGTGTTAACTTCCAGACCCCGGCCAACGACGTCTACAACAACGGCTCGACCGTCAGCGTCACCATCGAGGGTGCCACGGGTGGCAACTTCGAGCAGTTGGTGCCGAATCCGACTCCAGCTCAGACCACCATCAACGACTCGGTCGACACCACCACCGCGACCCTGACGGCGAGCCCGTCGGTGACCGAAGGTGGCGTCATCACCTACACCGTGACCCTGAGCAATCCGGCTCAAACCCCGGTGACCGTGACCCTGTCCAACGGCCAGACCATTACCGTCGAAGCTGGCAAGACCCAGGGCAGTGTTAACTTCCAGACCCCGGCCAACGACGTCTACAACAACGGCTCGACCGTCAGCGTCACCATCGAGGGTGCCACGGGTGGCAACTTCGAGCAGTTGGTGCCGAATCCGACTCCAGCTCAGACCACCATCAACGACTCGGTCGACACCACCACCGCGACCCTGACGGCGAGCCCGTCGGTGACCGAAGGTGGCGTCATCACCTACACCGTGACCCTGAGCAACCCG